>JAJYLI010000017.1:9645-25807 GCA_021787855.1 bacterium
GCCGACACCGCGAGCGACGCCCGGGTGATGATCCTGGATCGCCGGACGCAGCTCTTCCCGGCCCCGAACCAGCCGGCGTCCGGCACGCTGGAGCCGGGGAACCCGGTGCGGGTGGTGGAGCGCGCCGGCGACTGGGTGCGGGTCGAGGCCGCGGGCTGGGTGCGGGCGAGCGACGTGCGGCGCGCGGGCGGCGACGCGGAGAGCACGGTGACCGCGGCGGACATCCGGGCGCATCCCGAGGCGTGGCAGGGCAAGATCCTGCGGTGGACCATCCAGTTCATCGGGCTCGAGACCGCGGACGAGCTGCGCCCGGACTTCACGCCGGGCCAGCGCTACATCCTCGCCCGCGGTCCCGCTCCCGAGTACGCCTTCATCTACATCGTCGTGCCGCCGGACAAGGTCCCGGAGGTCGAGCGGCTGCAGCCCCTGGACAGCGTGACGGTGGTGGCGCGCGTCGTGAAGGGCCGCAGCGCCTACCTGGCCAACCCGATCCTGCAACTGGTGGACATCGTGCGATGAACGAGTTCCTGAGGAAGCGCATCGAGCGGAAGCTCGACAGCCTGCCGGACGAGCGGGTCTACCAGGTGCTGGACTACATCGAGTTCCTGGAGTCCCGCTACGCGGCGCGGACCCCCTCGCCCTCGCCGCTGCAGCGCCTGGCCGAGACGGTGGAGGACACGCTGCGGGCGGGCCGCCTGCCCGTCACCGCGATCAAGGGCACGATGGACGCCATGGGGGCCGCGGGGCGGGTGATGTCGGGCCTCGCGGCCGCGGGGAAGGCGGTGGTGGACGAGGTGACGGGCCAGCGCGCCGCGCCGGCGCCGCCGCCGGCGCCGCCGCCCGCCGGGGCGGAGACCGGCCGCGCGGAGGGCACGACGCGCTCCGCTTGATTTCGCCGCGGGGCGCCCTCTATCTTCGGCCATGGAAACCCGGGTTCGCCCCGACGAGGGGCTCGCGTTCGACGACGTTCTCCTCGTCCCCGGCCACTCCACGGTCCATCCCCGGCAGGTCGAGGTCTCGACCCGCCTCACCCGCAAGACCGGCCTCAACATCCCCTTCGTCTCGGCGGCCATGGATACCGTGACCGAGGCGGACATGGCCATCGCCATGGCGCGGCTGGGCGGCATCGGCGTGATCCACAAGAACCTGCCGATTGACCGCCAGGCCGCGGAGGTGGACCGCGTCAAGCGCTCCGAGAGCGGGATGATCCTCGACCCGATCACCCTGCCGCCCGACCGGCCGATCCGCGAGGCACTGGGCCTCATGGCGCGGTTCCGGATCTCCGGGGTGCCGATCGTGGACGTGCGCCGCCGCCTGGTGGGGATCATCACCAACCGGGACCTGCAGTTCGAGGACAACCTCGACCGGCCGATCCGCGAGGTGATGACCAGCGCCGACCTGGTGACCGCGCCGGTGGGCACGACGCTCGAGGAGGCGGTGCGGATCCTCGCGCGGCACAAGGTGGAGAAGCTCCCGGTGGTCGAGGCCGACGGCACGCTCAAGGGCCTGATCACCGTGAAGGACGTGTTCAAGCGCCGCGACTACCCGCTGGCCAACAAGGACGAGCACGGGCGGCTGCGCGTCTCGGCGGCCGTGGGCGCCACCGGCGACGCGGCCGCGCGGGCGCACGCCCTGCTCGACGCCGGGTGCGACGTGCTGGTGATTGATTCGGCGCACGGCCACGCCGAGGGCGTGCTGAGCGTGGTGGCGCAGCTCCGCGAGGCGTTCCCCGACGCGCAGCTCGTGGGCGGGAACGTCGCCACCACCGACGGCGCCCGCGCCCTGGTCGAGCGCGGGGTGGACGCGGTGAAGGTCGGCGTGGGGCCGGGGTCCATCTGCACGACGCGGGTGGTGACCGGCGTCGGCGTGCCGCAGGTCACCGCCATCATGGACGCGGTGGCCGGCGCCGGAGGCGTGCCGGTGATCGCCGACGGCGGCGTCAAGTACTCCGGCGACGCCGTGAAGGCGCTGGCCTCGGGGGCCGACAGCGTGATGATGGGGGCGGTGTTCGCCGGCACGGAGGAGAGCCCGGGCGAGTCGCTGCTCTACGAGGGCCGGCGCTTCAAGGTGATCCGGGGCATGGGCAGCCTCAGCGCCATGCAGGAGGGCTCGGCCGACCGCTACTTCCAGGAAGGCGAGATGTCGGCCGGCAAGCTCGTGCCCGAGGGGATCGAGGGCCGCGTGCCCTACAAGGGGCCCGTGGCCGACGTCATCTACCAGCTGGTGGGCGGGCTGCGGAGCGGCATGGGCTACTGCGGGGTATCCACCGTCCGGGAGCTGCAGACGCGGACCGGGATGGTGCGCATCACGGCCGCGGGACTGCGGGAATCGCACCCGCACGACGTCACGATCACCCGCGAGGCGCCGAACTACAGCCCCTGACGTCCCGCTCGCTTGACACCGGCAGGCGCTATCCGGTAGTCTAGCGCGCTTTCCAGCCCGAGGCCGGCGGTCCTGCCGGCCCGATGCACGACCACCCTCGAGCGCGCAGCCGGGGAGGACTTGGATGGGTCTCTTGACGCGCAAGACGGTCACGGCCCTGCAGGCGGAGGCCGAGACCGATCACAGCCTCAAGCGCGCGCTCGGCGCGGTGAACCTGCTGATGCTGGGCATCGGGGCCATCATCGGCACGGGCATCTTCGTCCTGACGGGCACGGTGGCGGCGGAGAACGCGGGGCCCGCGGTGGTCCTCTCGTTCGTCTTTGCGGGCGTGGCCTCCGTGTTCGCGGCGCTGTGTTACGCCGAGTTCGCCTCGCTGGTGCCCATCGCCGGCAGCGCCTACACCTACGGCTACGCCACTCTTGGGGAGCTGTTCGCCTGGATCATCGGCTGGGACCTGATCCTCGAGTACGCCCTCGGCGCCACGACGGTGGCCATCGGCTGGTCGGGCTACGTGGTGTCGTTCCTCGACGGGATCGGCGTCCACATCCCCGCCGCCCTGCAGGCGGCGCCGGGCACCGTCGTGCACCTGGCCAACGGCGGCACGGCGGTGGCGGTGTTCAACTTCCCGGCGGTGTTCGTCATCGCGCTCATCACCACGCTGCTGGTGATCGGGATCAAGGAATCGGCCAACGTCAACAACTTCATCGTGTTCGTGAAGGTCGGCGTGGTGCTGCTGTTCATCGCGCTGGTCGTCTGGCACATCAACCCCCACAACTGGACGCCGTTCATTCCGCCGAACACGGGGGTCCGCGAGCACTTCGGCTTCACCGGCGTCATGACCGGCGCGGGAATCGTGTTCTTCGCCTACATCGGATTCGACGCCGTGAGCACGGCGGCGCAGGAGACGAAGAACCCGCAGCGCGACATGCCCATCGGCATCATCGGCTCGCTGATCGTCTGCACGGTGCTGTACCTCCTGGTGTCGGGGATCGCGACGGGGGCGATGAGCTACAAGCAGCTCGACGTCCCGGACCCGATCGCGGTGGTGGCGGACCACGTGGGCCTGGGCTGGATGGCCCAGCTCATCAAGCTGGGCGCCATCGCGGGCCTGTCCTCGGTGATCCTGGTGATGCTGCTGGGCCAGTCGCGGGTGTTCTACTCGATGGCGCGCGACGGCCTGCTGCCACAGGTGGTCAACAAGGTGCACCCGAAGTTCCGCACCCCGTACGTGACCAGCATCATCACCGGCATCGCGGTGGCCATCGCGTCCGGGTTCCTCAACATCCGCGAAGCCGCGAGCCTGGTTTCCATCGGCACGCTGCTGGCGTTCGTGATCGTCTCGCTCGGCATCATCGTGCTGCGGGTCCGGGAGCCGGACCTGCACCGCCCGTTCAAGACGCCGGTGTACTGGCTTACGGCCCCCCTCGGCGCGATCTCGGCGGTGTACCTCATGATCTCGCTGCCGCTGGAGACCTGGATGCGGCTGGTCATCTGGTTCGTGATCGGGATGGTGATCTACTTCTCGTACGCCCGGAAGCACTCGCACACCGCGCTCAAGGAGAACGGCGCGATGCCGTGACGCGCCGAGCCCTCGTCGCGGCGGCGGCCGGCTCCCTCGGGGGCCGGCCGCGTCGTTTCGGGCCCGGGGACGGCGCGGCGGCGGCGGCGCTCGCCGGCCTCCCCGGTGTTCCACTTGCCCGACGTCTCCCGCCCCTGTACCGTGCACCCCGCATGGGGACCAGGCCGAAGCTCGAGCGCGTACCGGCCGCCCGGAAACGGGGGGCCGCGGCGGTGGCGGAGGCCGTGCTCGCGGCCCGCCGCATCGCCATGACCACCCACGTCAACGCCGACGGCGACGGCATCGGCAGCGAGGTGGCCCTGGTGCACCTGCTGCGCGACCTCGGGAAGGACGCCTGGATCGCCAACCCGACGCCCATTCCGCCCCGCTACGGCTTCCTCCTGGATCCGGTCGCCGCGCACGACCGCACGGACGACGCCGCGGCCGCCCTCAAGGCCGCCGACCTCTTCCTGGTGCTGGACATCTCCGACCTGGGGCGCCTGGGCAATCTCGCCCCCACCATCCGCTCGCGTGACCTCGTCACCGCCTGCGTGGACCACCACCTCTCGCCCGGCACGCTGCCCGCCGGCCCGCGGCTGGTGGACGCCACGGCCTCCGCCACCGCCGAGCTGATCCACGACCTCGCCGCGGTGGCCGGCTGGCCCCTGAGCCCCGAGGCCGCGCGCGCCCTCTACGTCGGCCTGCTGACCGACACCGGCGGCTTCCGCTACGCCAACACCTCGCCGCGCACCCTGCGCGTCGCCGCCTCGCTGCTGGAACACGGCGTGGACCCCGAGCGCATCTACGAGCGCGTCTATGCCACCGCGCCGGTCGGCCGCCTGCGCCTCACGGCCGAGGTCCTCGAGACGCTCGTCACCGAGCCCGAGATCGGCCTGTCGTGGCTCACCGTGCCCCCCGGCGCCATCGAGCGCCACGGCGTCACCGCCGACGACCTCGACGGCCTCGTGGAGCTGGCCCGCTCGGTGCAGGGCACCCGCATGGCGCTGCTGTTCCGCCAGCTCGCCAGCGGCAAGATCAAGGTTTCCTTCCGCTCCGTCGGCGACGTGGACGTCGCCGCCTTCGCCCACCCCTTCGGCGGCGGCGGCCACGCCAAGGCCTCCGGCGCTTCCATCTCCGGCGCGCTCGACGAGGTCCAGCACACCGTGCTCGCGGCGGCACGCCGCTTGCTCGCCAATCGCGCGGTTTCTTGACCCTGTTTCACACGCTCACGTAATTTGCGACCTATGCGGTCGGGATTGAGAGCGGGCGGTGGCCACCACGGTGGAACGCATCGAGGACGTGCTGGCGACGGTGCGGCCAGCGATCCAGATGGACGGCGGGGACGTGGAGTTCGTGGACTTCGATGAAGGCGAGGGCCTGGTGACGGTGCGGCTGATGGGCCATTGCGTCGGCTGTCCGATGTCGCTGGCCACGCTGAAGCAGGGGATCGAGGCGCGCTTGAGGCAGGCGGTGCCCGAGGTCCACGTGGTCGAGGCGGTCTGACGCCGTGGCCGCGTCGGGGGGCGTCGGGAGCGATCTCAAGGCGGCGGTCACCGAGGC
Organism: bacterium; assembly: GCA_021787855.1. Taxonomy (GTDB): domain Bacteria; phylum Gemmatimonadota; class Gemmatimonadetes; order Gemmatimonadales; family JACORV01; genus Fen-1245. Next base: position 15,146 of record JAJYLI010000017.1, read on the forward strand.
GCTGCGGAGGGTCGTCAATCCGCGCGTCGGCCGGGACGTAGTGGCGGCCGGGATGGTGGAGGCGGTCGAGGTCCAGGAAGGTGGCCAGGTCCGGATCCGCTTCGCGCTGGGCCGTGAGGACCCGGCCGCCCTGGTGCGGGAGGCGCGGCTGGCGGCGCAGGCCGTGCCGGGCGTGGCGGTGGTGAAGCTGCAGGTCTCGGGCGGCGCGGGGGGCGCGGGGGCGGGGGCGGGGGCGGCTGGCGGCGTGCAGCCGCAGGCGGCGACGACGCCCAAGCCGGTGCCGGCGCCGACGGCGCGGGAGCTGCCGAACCTCGGTCTGGTGATCGCGGTTTCGAGCGGCAAGGGCGGGGTGGGGAAGAGCACGGTCGCGGTGAACCTGGCGGCGGCGCTGGCCGCGGCGGGCAAGCGCGTGGGGTTGATGGACGCGGACGTTTACGGCCCCAACATCCCGCGCATGCTGGGGGTGGCGGAGGCGCGGCCGGACGTGGTGGGCGGCCGGATCCAGCCGCTCGTCGCGCACGGGGTCAAGCTGATGTCCCTGGGCAACCTGGTGGAGCGGGACACGGCGGCGATCTGGCGCGGCCCCATCATCATGAAGATCATTCAGCAGTTTCTCGCCGACGTGGCATGGGGCCAGCTCGACTATCTGCTCGTGGACATGCCGCCGGGGACCGGCGACGCGCAGCTCAGCCTGGTGCAGTCGGTACAGGTGAGCGGCGCGATCATCGTGACCACGCCGCAGGAGGTGGCGGTGGGCGACGCGCTGAGGGGCGCGAAGATGTTCGAGCGGGTGAGCGTGCCGGTGCTGGGGATCGTGGAGAACATGGCGCAGTTCTACTGCCCGCACTGCGGCGAGCGCACCGACATCTTCTCGAGCGGCGGCGGCCGGCGGCTGGCCGACGAGCTGGGCGTGCCGCTGCTGGCCTCGATCCCGCTGCAGGCGAGGGTGCAGGAGCTGTGCGAGAGCGGCGTGCCGGTGGTGCTCGCGGAGCCGGGCACGCCGGTGGCGCAGGCCATGACCGCGCTCGCGGTGCAGGTGGAGGAGCGGGCCGCCGCCCTGGCGGTTCGCCTGCCCATCGTCGCCTCCTGATCGCCGCGCTGGCGGTGGCCGCCTGCCTCGCGGCGGGGCAGACGGGCCCGCCGCTCCGGGCGCAGGCCGCGGGCGACTCCTCCACGTGGGCCGGCGCCTCGCAGACGGCGTCGGGGCAGGACCTCATCTACGGCGGCCACTTCCGGGCCGCCGGCGCGCTTTTCGACACCCTGACGTGGCGCTATCCCGGCGATCCGACCGGTCCCGCGCTCGCGGCGTCCGCCCTGATCTGGTGGGGGGAGGCGCGGCGGGACGACCGGTACGAGGCGGACTCGATTGATCGCCTGCTGAGCGAGGCCGCGCGGCGCGCGTATCGCGCGGCGGCGGCGGCGACGACGGATTCCGCGAAGGTGGCGGCGCTGTTCTGGGTGGGGACGGCGCTGGGCTACCGCGCGCGGCAGGCGGACCTGCACGGCCGTCCCTTCCAGGCGATCGGTGACGCCAAGCGGATGCGGGCGGCGCTCGATTCGGCGCTGGTTCTGGACTCCGCGTGCGTGGACTGCCGGCTCGGCCTGGCGGTGTACGGCTACGCCCTGGCCCGGGCCGGCTTCCTGGCGAGGCTGGCGGCGGCGATCCTGGGGCTGGGGGGAGGGAACGCGCGGGCCTCGCTGGCGGCGATGCGGCTGGTGAGCGAGCGGGGCACCGTGGCGCGCACCGAGGCGCAATGGGTGTATGCCAGCGCGCTGCTCCGGGAGGGCAAGCGCGGGGACGGCCGCCGGGCGGAGGCGCACCGGATCATCGCGGAGCTGGTGGCGCGCTACCCGGACAATCCGGTGTTCCGCCGCTTCCAGGCCACGCCGTGAAGGAGCCGCCAGCCCCGGTCTGCGCGGTCGCGCCGGGGCCACGCGTGGCGGAGGACCTGACCACCGGGCCGCTCGGCCGGGCGATCTTCCGCCTGGCCCTGCCGGCCATCGGCTCCGCGCTGCTGCAGCTCATCTTCCTGCTGGTGGACATCTTCTGGGTCGGGCGCATCCTCGGGGCGGCGGCGCTGGCGGCGATCTCCACCGCGGGCTTCGCGGTGTGGGGGCTGCTGGCGGTGGGGGAGATGATCGGCGTGGGGCTCACCGCGGTGGCGTCGCGGCGCCACGGCGAGGGCGCCCACGGCATGGCCGCGGTCGCGGCGGGCACGACACTGGTGGTGGCGCTCGGGGGCGGCACGCTGGTGGCGCTGGCGGGCTGGCGCCTGCTGCCGCTGCTGTTCAGGGTGATGGAGACGCCGCCGGACGTCACCGCGCTCGGGCAGGCGTGGCTCTCGACGTACCTGATCGGCGCGCCGCTGGTGCTGGGCTTCTACGCCGCGGAGGCCGCCTTCCGCGCGTCGGGCGACACGCGCACGCCGCTCGCCCTGCTGGCGCTCTCGGTGGCCGTGACGGTGGTGGCGGACCCGGCGCTGATCCTGGGGCTGGGTCCGCTGCCCCGCTTGGGGATCGCGGGCGCGGCGGTGGCGGCCGTGGCCACCCGGGCGCTGGTGCTGGCCCTGGGCCTCGGCGTCCTGGCCCGGCGGCGGCTGGTGCGTCTGGCCGTGTGGGATTGGAGGGCCGCGGGCACCGTGCTGCGGATCGGCGCGCCCACGGCCGCCACCGGGATCTTCTTCGCCGCCGTGTACGTGGGGCTCACACGGATCACCACGCAGTTCGGCACGCCGGCGCTGGCGGCGCTGGGCGTCGGGCACAAGCTGGAGGGGCTGGCGTATCAGGTGGCCACGGGCTTCGGCCTGGCCACGGCGGCCATCGTGGGCCAGAACCTGGGCGCGGGGCGGGTGGACCGCGCGGCGCGGGCCGGGTGGCTCACGGCGCAGTACGCGTGCGTGGTGGGCGCGGTGCAAGCGCTGGCGTTCCTGATCGCGCCCGGCGCGCTGGTGGGCGTGTTCACCCGCGACCCGGCGGTCGTGGCCGTCGGGGTGAGCTACCTGAGGATCATCGCGGTCTCGGAGATCACCATGGCGCTGGAGATCGTGCTGGAGGCGGGGCTGGGCGGGGCGGGCTTCACGCTGGTGCCGATGGCGTGGTCGGGCTCGCTCACCGCGGCCCGCATCCCGCTGGGCACGTGGCTCGCCGGACTCCTGGGCGTGGCGGGTGTGTGGTGGGCCATCAGCGTGACGGCCGTGGGCCGCGGGCTGGCGATGACGGCGCTGTGGCGCGGCGGCCGCTGGCGCGCGGCCACGGCGTGAGTCTGCTGCAGTGACACCGTAGGATTCCCACGCTGGCGGGAGGCGCGGACATGAGCCGGATCATCACGCTGCTCACCGATTTCGGCACGGCCGACAGCTACGTGGCCGAGCTGAAGGGCGTGCTGGCCTCGAGCGCGGGGGACGCGGTGGTGGTGGACATCACCCACCAGATCCCGCGCGGCGACGTCGCGGCGGCGAGCTACGTGCTCGGCCGGGCGTGGCGGGCGTTCCCCAAGGGGACGGTCCACCTGGCGGTGGTGGATCCCGGGGTGGGCACCGAGCGGCGGGCACTGGCGGCGCAGGTGGCGGGGCACACCTTCGTGGCGCCGGACAACGGCCTGCTGAGCGAGGTGTTCGCCGCGGCCGACGCGCGGGTGGTGCGCCTCGTGATTCCGCCCGACGCGAGCCGCACCTTCCACGGCCGCGACGTGTTCGCGCCCGCGGCGGCGCGGCTGGTGCGCGGCACCTCGCTGGCGGACCTGGGGGCGCCGGCCACCGACCTGGTGCACTTGCCGCCGCGGCGGGTCCGGACCGAGGGGGCGGACCTGATCGGGCAGGTGATCCACGTGGACGGGTTCGGGACCCTGATCACCAACCTCGATGGCGCGGCGGTGAAGCCGGGCGCGGCGGTGCAGATCGGGCGGCACAGCGTGCCGCTGCTGGGCACGTTCGGCGACGTGCCGTCGGGCTCGCCGGTGGCGTTCGTGGGCTCGGGCGGCACGGTGGAGATCGCGGTGCGCGACGGCCGGGCCGACGCGGTGCTGGGAGTGGGCCGGGGCATCGAGGTGCGCGCCGCGGCGAAGTGAGGTCAGCTCAGCGCGAGTCGCCCACCCACTCGACCTCGATGCCGCCCAGGGCCGACTGGACCGTCAGATTCAGGCGGTGCGCGGAGGTCGAGTAGTTGCTCGTGTAGTACACGCCGCCCCGCTTCGTGAAGCCGCTCTGATCGAACGACGCCAGGAAGCGGTCCACCGTGATCGCCACCCCCAGGTCGCGCGGCAGCCGCAGCTTCACCGTGCCCACGGCCACGTGCACCGTGGCGTCGGCCGACCGCCGCCACTCGCCCGTGAAGTCCAGGGTCACCGCGCCCAGGCCACCGTCGAAAATCATCTCGCGGCACCCGGAGTTGCCCAGCTCCAGCGCGTCGAACTCGGCCGCGCCGGCCCGGAACGCCAGCGAGTCGCAGCCGATCGGGTTCGGGCGGCTGAACCGCACCTCCGACTCGGACGCGCCGGTCTGGTAGGTCACGGTCCGCAGGGCCAGCCCGCCCAGCTCCACGTCCGCCTTGGCCGCGCCGATGTTCACCTTGAGGTCCGTTGGCACCGAGGGCGTGAGCGCGATGTCGAGCGAGGACACCGGCTCGTGGCGCCGGCCCGCGTGCCAGGTGCTCTGGCCCGGCAAGGTCTTGAGGCCCAGGCGCAGCACGCCGGTGGCCGGGTCGTAGCTCCTCACCGGGGTGAACTTCGTCGTGTCGTACCGCATCTCCATGCGGTAGAGGTCGCCCGCGCCGCCCGGCAGCAGCCGGAACTGGCCCGCCGCGTAGTCCACGTGCACGGTGAGCGCGCGCTCACCGTGAAGCTGCCGCACCGCGGTGATGGTGCGGAACGGCTGCTGCGCCCGGGCGGCGGGACTCGCCACCAGGGCCAACGCGGCCGCCGCCAGCATCGTGCGCCAGGTCATTCGCGCCCTTCCCCCCGGGAGCGGCCGCCGCCGGGCCGCGAAGCCGCCGGCGTGGCCGGCGGCGTGGCCCACAGGTACTCGCTCGAGGCGTCGCCCATGTAGCGGCCCGCGAAGGTGTCCCTGAGGCCGGCGCGGGACAGCAGCACGGCCCCGAACCCGACCGTGGCCGCCAGCCAGGTCACCACGAACGCCGCGGCCCTGAACACATAGACCACCGGCCCCGCCCACGAGAACAGCGCCGCCGCCGCCCACAGCCCCAGCAAACCCACCAACCCCGTGAACAGGTAGCCGTAGGCGTTGGGCACCCGTACGAACGCGCCGTTGGCCATCCGCCGCCGGGCCACGCTCTCGCCGATGGCGTGCGCCACGGCGAGATAGCCGCCCAGGAGAGCCACCGCCGCGGCGACCACGAACGCGATCACCGCGAAGGGCAGCAGCAGGATGCCGACGATGGTGAAGATCAGGCCCACGATCAGCATGGCCAGCGTGGGCAGGAGCAGGAGCTGGCCCAGGAGCCCCACCACCAGCGAGCGGCCGAACGCCTGCGAAGCCGTGTCGGCCACGATCTCCAGGTTGCGCCGCCCCAGGAACGCCAGCCCGAAGCCGAGCATCGCCAGCGCCACGAACAGCGCCACGACGTTCTTCACGCCGGAGAACAGGTCCGAGACCGGCGAGGGCCCGACCGGCGCGGCCGCGGGCGCGCCCGGAGCGAACGGCGCGATCACGGGCAGAGGCGGCAGCGGAGCCGCGGACTCGGGGGCGGCGGCGGCTTGGGCGGACGCGGCGCCCGCCGGGGCGGCGCCCGGAGCCTGGGCCGCGGCCGCGAGCGGCGCCACCGCCGGCGCGGCGCGCAGGCTGTCCAGCGTCGCACCGATCAGCCGTCCGGCCGCGAGATCGCTGCCCGAGAGCCCGGCGAGCTTGAGGTCGTGCGCCGCGTCGAGGAAGTGCGGGGTGTCGAGCGTGGCATCGGCCAGCAGGTGCCGCCACGAGCGGTCCAGCGGACCATTCACGGTGTAGCGCCCGGCCGGCCGGCCGTCGAGAAGGAACTGCCCGGACACCAGGCTCAGCGTGCGCGACTGGCCGGAGGCGAGGTCCAGCTCGAGCGTGGCCTGCCGCCCGTCCATCGAGGTCGTGTAGGAGACCACCTGCGCGCGGGCGGGCGCGGGGAACGCGGCGGCCACGGCCAGGCCGAAGCAGATCGCCAGGAGGTCAGCGCGCGACATCGGCGTCCCTCCTCACGGCGGGGGCCGGGGCCTTGAGCAGCCGGTGCAACCCCCAGCCGCCGGCGGCGTACGCGAGTGATGCCGCGGCCACACCGGCCCACAGCGCGGGGCCGGCGGCGCCGACGAAGCGCAGCGCCCCACCGAGCCCCGAACGCACGGCCCAGGCCGCGAGGGACACGACCGCGCCGTCGAGCCACAGCCTGGCGTGCGCCAGCGCGTCCGCGGCGGCCGTATCCAGCAGCCAGGAGTGCGCGCCGATCCACGGCACCGCCACGGAGAGCACCACCAGGAGCGAGAAGCCGTACGCCGCGGCCAGCGCCGCGACCCGGCGGGGCCGGGACAGCCACAGCGCGGCGCGTTGAGCCAGCACCACGGCCGCGGGCCGGGGCAGGCTCACGCGTGCCATCACGCGGTCGGCGAAAGAGGGGCTCGGAGCGAACCCCGGCAGCGCGGACAGCGCTCGCAGCACGTCCGCGTCCAGGTCACCCGGGTCCAGCTGCTGGTTCGTCACTCCGCGACCTCCCTCTCGCTGCCCCCCCTACGGGCCCGGGGGGACGGCGGTTTCACGTCCTGAGGCCGGCCAGGATGTCCCGTAACTCCAACCTGGCTCGATGGATATACGTTTTCACCGTGCCCAGTGGCAGGTCCATGACGTCCGCGATTTCCTCGTACGGACGCCCTTCGACGTGCCGCAGCAGGATGGCCGTCCGGTACTCCGGCCTGAGCCGTCCGATCGCCCGCTCGATGGCGGCGCCCAGCTCCCGCGATTCCAGCTCCTCCAGCGGGGACTCCGCGTGGTCGGCCGCCTGCAGCGCGGTGGCCTCGACCTCGTCCGGCGTGCGCGCGTGAGGGGCGCCGTCCAGGGACAGGGTGTCCAGCCTGGGCCGGCGGAGCTGATCAATCGCGGCGTTGTTGGCGATCTTGAAGATCCACGAGGAGAACTTGTACTCCGGGCGGTAACTCTCCAGCGCGTTCAGGACCTTGACGAAGGTCTCCTGGGCCAGATCCTCGGCCAGCGCCCGGTCGCGCACCATCCGGTAGATGAGCGAGAACACCGGCCGCTCGTACCGGCGCAGCAGTTCGCGGTACGCGGCCTCGCGGCCGGCCTTGGCCAGGGCCACGACCTCGCGGTCGCCCAACACGCGGAGGTCTTTCGCGCTCGCCATGCGGCGGGTAATCTACGCTTCCCATGCCTCCCCGCCCGCCGAAGCGCCGGTGACGTTGGCTCCGAGCACCCCGTCGCCGCTCCCCACGCCGGGCGACAAGGGCCGGTACGTGCGCGACATGTTCACGGCCATCGCGCCGCGCTACGACCTTCTGAACCACCTCCTGTCCCTCAATGCCGACCGCCGCTGGCGGCGCGAGGCCGTGAGGCTCCTGGGCTGGGAGCGGCGGCCCGGCGGGCGCTACCTGGACGTCTGCGCCGGCACCCTCGACCTCGCGGTCGAGCTGGCCCGGCGCCCGGCGTTCTCGGGGCTGGTGGTGGGCGCGGACTTCGCGCCGGAGATGCTGCGCCACGGCGCCGGCAAAGCCGGCACGAGCCGGATCGTGCCAGCCGCCGCCGACACCCTGGCGCTGCCCGTCGCCGACGCCTCGTTCGACGGGGCCATGGTCGGGTTCGGCGTCCGCAACCTGGCCGACCTGGACGGGGGCCTGGCCGAGATGCTGCGGGTGCTGCGGCCGGGCGCCAGGGCGGTGATCCTGGAGTTCACCACGCCCCCCTGGGCGCCGCTCCGCGCGCTGTACCTGTTCTACTTCCGCTACGTCCTGCCGGTCCTGGGTGGTATCATCTCCGGTCACCCATCGGCGTATCGCTATCTGCCGGCGTCGGTGGGGGAGTTCCCGGAGCCCCGGGCCCTCCAGGCGCGGATGGAGCGGGTCGGCTTCCGGGGCTGCGGCTTCCGGCTTCTGACGGGCGGGATCGCCGCCATCCACTGGGGAGAGAAGACAGAGGAGGGATCTCGATGAGCCTGGACACCCTGCGCGACTTCGTGGCCGCGCTGGAGGCGGCCGGCGAGCTGGTGCGGGTGAGGGAGAGCGCCTCGGTGGACCGCGAGATCACCGAGATCGCCGACCGGTGCATGAAGAGCCCGGGGGGCGGTCCCGCTCTGCTGTTCGAGCGCCCCGTGCTCCCATCCGGCGCGCCGAGCGCCTCCCCGGTGGCCATCAACCTCTTCGGCTCCACGCGGCGCATGGCGATGGCTCTGGAGACTCCGAGCCTGGACGACATTGGAGCACGGATCAGCGAGCTTCTGTCTGTTGAAGTCCCTGATGGCCTCGCCGGCAAGCTCTCCATGCTCCCGAAGCTGGTGGATCTGGCGAAGTTCCCGCCACAACGTGCCACCGGGGCGGCGCCGTGCCAGGCCGTGGTGCTCCGGGATCATGAGGTGGACGTGCGCGCCTTGCCGCACCTGGTCTGCTGGCCGGGGGACGGGGGCCCGTACATCACCCTGCCGATGGTCATCACGCGCGACCCGGCGAGCGGGAGCAGGAACGTGGGGATGTACCGGATCCAGGTGCAGGGGCCCCGGGAGCTGGCCATGCACTGGCAGCGGCACAAGGTCGGGGCGGCGCACTGGCGCGCGATGGCAGGGCGCGGGGAGCGGATGCCGGTGGCCATCGCGCTGGGCGGGGATCCGGCCTCGATGTACGCGGCCTCCGCGCCGCTGCCGCCGTCGGTGGACGAGTTCCTGTTCGCGGGCTTTCTCAGGCGCCGGCCGGTGCGGCTGGCGAAGGCCGTGACCAGCGACCTCGAGGTTCCGGCGGAGGCCGAGATCGTGATCGAGGGGTACGTGGACCCCGCCGAGGAGCTGGTGGTGGAGGGGCCGTTCGGCGACCACACCGGCTTCTATTCGCTGGCGGACAGGTACCCGCGGGTCCACGTCACCGCGGTCACCATGCGGCGCGACCCGATCTACCCCGCGACCATCGTGGGCCGGCCCCCGATGGAGGACTACTACCTCGGCCACGCGACCGAGCGGATCTTCCTGCCCCTGATCCGGCTCACCATGCCCGAGGTCGTGGACTACCACATGCCAGCCTACGGCGTCTTCCACAACCTGGTATTCGTCGCGATAGACAAGCAGTACCCGGGCCACGCGTGGAAGGTGATGAACGGGCTGTGGGGCCAGGGGCTGATGTCGCTGGCCAAGGTGATCGTGGTGCTCGACCGGGACGTCAACGTGCGGGACGAGCACGAGGCCTGGTGGGTGGCGCTGAACCACATTGATCCGGAGCGCGACGTGCGGTTCACGCCGGGGCCGGTGGACGTGCTCGATCACTCGAGCCGCGCGTTCACCTACGGCACCAAGATGGGGGTGGACGCGACGCGGAAATGGCCGGAGGAAGGCTTCACCCGGGAGTGGCCGGAGCGGATCGTGATGGACGAGGCGACCCGCCGCGCGGTGGACGAGAAGTGGGACCGGCTGGGGATCAAGCTGCCGTGAGCGGAAGGGCGGGGGCGGTGGGAGAGGGGGGAGGCGCGCCCCGCGGCGTGGACGGCCAGGTGCTCGCGGGCGGCGGCCGCCTCGCGGCCTACGCCAACTTCGTGAAGGTCGCCCACACCGTCTTCTCGCTTCCGTTCGCGTTCGTGGGGGTCGCGGCCGCGTCGTTCGTGCGGCCGGTGACGCCGCGGGCCGTGTTGCTGGTGATCGCGGCGTTCGGGACCGCGCGGTTCGCGGCCATGGGCTTCAACCGGATCGCCGACCGCGATCTGGATGCCCGGAACCCGCGCACCGCGCGGCGCGAGCTGCCCCAGCGGCGCCTCTCCCTGCTCGAGGCGTGGGTCCTGGTGGTGCTGATGAGCGCGCTGTTCGTGTGGGCGGCGGCGCTCCTCAACCCGCTGTGCCTGGCCCTGTCGCCCGTGGCCCTGGCGTGGATCACGCTGTACTCGTACTCCAAGCGGTTCACGTCGCTGTCCCACCTGTGGCTCGGGCTCTCGATGTCCATCTCGCCCGTGGGCGGCTACCTCGCCATCACGGGGAGCTGGAGCAGGCCGTGGTGGCTGATCGTGCTCCTGTCGCTGGTGGTGACCTGCTGGGGGGGCGGCTTCGACGTCCTCTACTCGCTCCAGGACGAGCAGTTCGACCGGGCGCACCGGCTGCGCTCGCTTACGGTCACTCTTGGTCCTTCCGGGGCCATCGCCGGCGCCCGGCTGTTGCACGCGCTGGCGGCCGCCGCCCTGGTGGCCTTCGGCCTGGAGGCCGGCTTCGGGGTCTGGTACTTCGCGGGGGTCGCGGTGGCCGTGGCGCTGCTGATCTGGGAGCACAGGCTTGTGCGCCCGAACGACTACTCACGGCTCGACGCCGCCTTCTTCTCGATGAACGGGATCATCTCGGCCGCGGTGATGGTGGGAGCCGTGCTGGACGTGGTGCTCCGGTGAGCCACGGGAGGGGCCGCGAGACGCCGGCGCCGCTGCCACCTGGCCGCCGGACGAAGCCGGGAGCACCGCGACGGCCTGCGCCAGGGCGTCCGATACCCCATCCCGTGCGCCGGCCCAC
>JAJYLI010000177.1 GCA_021787855.1 bacterium
CTCGCGCTCCAGATCGAGCTGGGCGCGGCGGCGGACGTGTTCGCGTCCGCCGACCAGCACTGGATGGCCGACGTGCGGACGCACGGGCTGATCGCGGACACGCCGCGGGTGTTCGTGCACAACCGGCTGGTCGCGATCACGCCCCGCGGCTCGCCGGTGCGCGACCTGGCGGACCTCGCCCGGCCCGGCGTGAAGGTCATCCTCGCCGCGGCGGCCGTGCCCGTCGGCAGGTACGCGCGGCTGGCCATCGCCAACCTCGCGCGGCTGCCCGCCTACGGCGCCGGGTTCGGCGCCCGCGTGCTGGCCAACGTCGTTTCGAACGAGGAGAACGTGAAGGCGGTCGTGGCCAAGGTCCAGCTCGGCGAAGCCGACGCCGGCGTGGTGTACGTCTCGGACGTGACGCCGTCGGTGGCGCCGGCGGTGCGCGAGATCGCGATCCCCGACCGCGCGAACGTGATCGCCGACTACCCGGTGGCCGTGGTGCGCCGGGCGCCGAACCCCGGGGCCGCGGCGGCGTTCGTCCGGCTGCTGCTCTCTCCGGCGGGCCAGCGGGTGCTGGCCGCCCACGGCTTCATCCCCGTCGCGGCCCACTGACCGGGACTTCCGCGGCACCGGCGGCCGGCCGGCGCGGCCGGGGCCTGGGCGCGCTGGCCTGGCGGATCGGGGCGCTCGCCGCCACCGGCATTCTCCTGGCGTTTCTCGGCCTGCCGCTGGTGAGCCTGTTCGTCCGGGTGCCGCCCCGCGAGCTGTGGGCGCGCCTGGTGGCGCCCGCCGCGCTCACCGCGCTCAAGCTGAGCGTCGTGACCAGCGCGATCGCCACCGCCGCGGTGATGGCGCTGGGCCTGCCGGTGGCCCACCTGTTCGCGACGGGCCGCTTCCGAGGCAAGCGTGCGCTGGAGACCCTGGTCGAGCTGCCGATGGTGCTGCCGCCCACGGTGGCCGGCCTCGGCCTGCTGCTGGCGTTCGGCCGCGAGGGCCTGGTGGGCCGCGCGCTCGACGTGTTCGGCGTCACCCTGCCCTTCACCACCGCCGCGGTGGTGCTGGCGCAGGCGTTCGTGGCGACGCCGTTCTTCGTCTCGGCCGCGACGGCGGGGTTCCGGGAAGTGGACGCGCGCTACACCGACGCGGCGGCCACGCTCGGGGCCGGGCCCGGCTACACCTTCCGGCGGGTGCTGCTGCCGCTGGCCCTGCCCTCGGTGCTGGCGGGCGCCGCCACCGCCTGGGCCCGCGCGCTGGGGGAGTTCGGCGCCACGATCATGTTCGCCGGCAATCTCCCCGGCACGACCCAGACGCTGCCGCTGGCGGTCTACATCGGCCTCCAGACCGACCTGCAGACGGCGGTGGCGCTGTCGGTGATCCTGCTGATCTTCTCCTTCACGCTGCTGTTCGGCCTGCGCCTGGCGCACCGCGCGCCACGCGTGCGGCGGGTGACCAGTGGTCCGGGCGACGCTCGCTAAGCGCCGCGGCGACTTCCGGCTCGACCTCGCGCTCGAGACCGCCGAGCGGACGACGCTGGTCGTGGTGGGCGAGAGCGGCGCGGGCAAGACCACCCTGCTGCGGCTCCTGGCCGGCCTGGAGATGCCGGACAGCGGCCGCGTCGAGGTGAACGGCCGGGTGTACTTCGACGCGGCGGCCGGCATCAACCTGCCCGCCTGGGAGCGCGAGGTGGGGCTCGTCAGTCAGGACTACGCCCTGTTCCCGCACCTCACCGTCCGCGAGAACGTGGCGTTCGGCCTCCGGGCCCAGGGCGCCGGACGGCGGGCCGCGCGCGCCCGCGCCGACGAGGCGCTGGAGCGGCTGCGGATCGCCGACCTGGCGGACCGGCACCCCGGCGCGCTGTCCGGCGGACAGCAGCAGCGCGTCGCCCTGGCGCGGGCGCTGGTGCCCCGGCCGCGGCTCCTGCTGCTGGACGAGCCGCTCGCGGCCCTGGACCCCGGCACCCGGCTGATGGTGCGCGGCGAGATCCGCGCGCTGCTCTCACGGCTGGAGTGCGCCACCATCGTCGTCACGCACAGCCCGCTCGACGCCACGGTGTTCGGCGACGCCATCGCCGTGATCGAGCGCGGCGCGCTGACGCAGGTGGGCCCGCGCGACGACCTGCTGCGCCATCCGCGCTCGCCCTACGTGGCCACGCTGCTCGGCATCAACCTGTTCCAGGGACGGGTGGTGCGGAGCGACCCGGGCGGGATCGCGCACGTCCAGACCGCCGACGGCCTGCTGGCGGCGGCGGATCCCGGCGTGGACGGCGACGTGTTCCTGCTGGTCCACCCGCAGGAGATCACGCTCTACTCCGAGCGTCCCGCGGGCAGCGCGCTCAACGTGTTCCACGGGCCGGTGGTCGAGCTGGCACCCGAGCCGCCGGCCGGCAACCTGGTGCGGGTGGCGCTCGGCACCAGCCCGCCGCTCGTGGCCGAGATCACCAGCCAGTCGGTCGCGTCCCTCGGCCTCCGGGAGGGCGTCAGCGTGTACGCGAGCTTCAAGGCCACCGGGGTCAGAGCGTACCGGTGAGGGAGCGCCCCATGCCGATCCACGACCGTCCGCACCGTCTCCTGCCGGGGTCGCTCGCCGGCTCCATGCTGGTCTGCCTCGTCTCCACGGCCCACGCGCAGGCCCCGGGTCCTTTCGGCCCCCGGATCGGCGGGTACGTCCAGGCGCGCGAGACCTGGCGGTCCGGGGCCGGTCTCACCGGCACGATCAACCGCGCGCGGGTCGGCGTCACGGGCGCCCTGACCGGCGGATGGTTCTACGCGGCCACGGCCGAGCTGGCCTCGGGCGACAGCGCGACGACCCGGGTCGAGTCGAGGCTGCGCGACGCCTACCTGGGGTGGCGAGGTGGCGGCTTCGCCGTCCAGGCGGGCCAGTACAAGACGCCGTTCAGTGCGCAATACCTCACCCAGCTGACCAGGGTCGAGACCGCCGACCGCGCCGCCGTGGTGCACGGGCTGGCACCGGAGCGGGACATCGGCGTCATGGGGTCGTACGCCTGGAAGCAGCTCGCCACGCTCGCCGTCGGCGTGTTCAACGGCCGGGGACAGAACGTCGGCGCGAACAACGACTCCACCGTGCTGGTGGTGGGCCGGGCGACCGTGCGGCCCGTGCAGGCGCTGACGATCGGCGCCAACGTGGCGCGCTACCGGGACAGCACGCGCTACGGCCTCGACGCCGCGCTGGCCTATGCCGGCTGGGGGCTCAAGGCGGAGTACCTGTGGCAGCACCGGCTGGCGGTCGGGCGCGACGACCGGGGCTACTACGTGATGGCGACGTACTGGCTGCTGCCCGGGCTCCAGCTCCTGGCGGAGCAGGAGGACTTCGAGCGCCCGGCCATCCCCACGTTCCCGCGCAACACCGCCTGGGTGGCCGGCGCGAACCTGTTCGTGCCGCGCGATCACATCCGGCTGTCAGCCAACTACGTGTCGCGCCGAGTCGGGACGCGCACCGGCGCGGTGATCACCGAGGCGCAGGTCCAGTTCTGAGAGAACCCGCATGAGGAGGAACGCCGCATGATCCCTCCGCGGCCGGAAATCATCTTCGTCGCGATCGGCATCGTCTCCATCGCGGCGGGCCTGCCGCTGGCCGGCCGCCGCATCCGCCCCAACCACTGGTACGGGGTGCGGATCCGGGAGACGTTCGGCGACGAGCACATCTGGTACGAGGTGAACGCGCAGGCGGGGCGGGATCTCGTCGTGCTCGGCGTGGTGGACCTCGTGGTCGCCCTGGCGCTTCCGACCGGCCTCCCGCCGGCGCGCTACGCGGGCTGGGCGGGCGCGCTGTTCGGCGCCGGCGCGCTGATCGTGCTCATCCGCAGCGTTGCCCTCGCCCGGCGCCTGTGGCGCGAGCGGGGCAGCAACCCCGGGCCGGGCGAGCCGCGCTAGGCACGGCCGGCTACATGCCCCGCATGCCGGGCGTCGAGCTGCCGGCGGCGCGCGCGGTCTCCGGCCGCAGCCTCAGGAAGACGCCGCCGCCGAGCGGCGCGCGGCCACCGTACAGCGGCGCCAGGCTCGCCGGCACGAAGTTGACGGACCCGCAGAGCCCCAGCCCCAGCGTGAGCCCCTCCGCGCGTCCGATCGTCCGCACGTAGCCCAGCGTGACTTCCCCCACGCCGTAGACGGTCGAGGCCGGCACGCCCGGGATCACGAGGTCCGCCGCGTCCTTCTGGACGAACTCCGCGCGGCCGAACAACGAGTTCACCCGGTCCAGGTCGAGCGTCGTCTCCGCCAGCAGGCTGTTCGACACCCGCCCGCCCGCCTGCGCCGGGACGTTGGCCCCGTAGATCAGCGCGCTGGACCAGCTGCCTCCGCGACCGACGGGCTGCGTTGTCAGCGCGGCCGCGCCGAAGCGGTCGAGTGCCAGATCGGGATTCAGGGCGTCCGGGCTCTTGAGGTACGCGTACCACAGCGCCACGCTCCAGCGCGAATCCGGGTTCACCGTCAGGCGGGTGGACCAGGAGTCCAGCCTCCGGCCCGCGTAGTCGAAGTTGGTGCGGTTCTCGTCCGGCTCCCGCCCGTTGAACCACGAGGCCTCGAGCTTCAAGGTGCGGGTGAAGACGCCGGCCGTGAACACCCCGAAGGTGATGTGGGTCGCGTCCTGCCAGTGGTGGGAGATCGGCGCGAACGGGTCGTCCGCCGCGGAGGGGCGGTGCGGGAACGACACCGGCCCGACCGCGGGCTCGCCGACCGGCGCGGCGTAGAGCAGCACGCCGAGGTTCCGGGCCACCGGCACCCGGTAGAGGGCGGCCAGCTCCACCCACAGGTCGTGCGGGTGCTGGCGGTCGTGGAGCGCGCTGCCGTGGTAGGACTCGCCGGACTGCAGCAGCAGCGGGTAGCCGCGCCCGCCGACCGTCCACGGCTCGGCGCTGAACATGCCCCGGAGCTGCAGGTCGCCCGCGCCGAACCGGCGGCTGGCGGCGGCCATGACCCAGTTGACGCTCCCG
The DNA here is from genome assembly GCA_021787855.1 of bacterium. Classification (GTDB taxonomy): domain Bacteria; phylum Gemmatimonadota; class Gemmatimonadetes; order Gemmatimonadales; family JACORV01; genus Fen-1245. The sequence goes on from JAJYLI010000177.1 coordinate 4,931, forward strand.
AGCTGGCTGGCGCCGCGGGGGCCGCCCTGCCGGTCGTACTGCAGGAACGCCTGCCCGTGGAGCATCACCGTCCAGCGCCCGGCCGTGAACTGCGCGGCGCGCATCGGCGAGGAGTCGGGAAGCCACGACGTGCCGGAGCCCCAGCGCGATTCCGGGACGCCCAAGGGCGCGGGACTCATGGCCGCCGGGCGCGGCGTGGGTGTCTGAGCGCGGAGCGGGGCCGCCGCCCCGAGCCACGCGGCGGCGACGGCCAGGGCGTAGCGCATGGGGGCATTATAGACGCCGTGGTCC
>JAJYLI010000018.1 GCA_021787855.1 bacterium
GGGGGGGCGGAGGGCGGGGGCGGGGGCGGCGCGTCGGGCGGCGGGGGGGGGAGGGGCGCCGCGGCCAGCGCCGCGCGCACGACCAGCCACAGCGCGAACACGCCGTCGCGCTGCGGCCCGCGCGCGCTGTCGGCGAGGGCCCGGGCGAACGCGTCGTCGGCGGTGGCGAGGAAGGGATGGCTCATGGCGCGACGTTGGGTGACGCGCGCCAATGTAGCGTCGGGCGCCGGGAGCGGCTAGGTTGCCGGGCGTATGGCCTCGCGCCCCAAGAGCGTGCTCTGGGTGGACGACGAGATCGAGAGCCTCGAGTCCCACCGCCGCTTCCTCGCCGACCACGGGTACGCCGTCGTCGTCGCCGCCCACGGCGACGACGCGCTGGAGATGCTGCGCCGCCAGCCCTACGGCCTCGTGCTGGTGGACGAGCAGATGCCGGGCCGGCGCGGCCTCGAGCTGTTCGGCGCGATCCGCGCGCTGGACCCCGCCGTGCCGGTGGTGATGGTCACCAAGTCGGAGGACCCGGCGGTGCTGCGCGACGCCATCGGGATGGCGGTGGACGACTACCTGGTCAAGCCGCTGCACCCGCGCCAGGTGCTCTCCGTGGTCACCCGGCTGCTGGAGGGCGACCGGATCCGCCAGCAGCACCTGGCGCGCGAGTTCGTCGGCCGGTTCCGCGAACTGGAGGCCCGCCGCGGCACCGCCCTGGGCTGGCGCGACTGGATGGACCTGTGGCGCGAGCTGATGAGCTGGGACCTGAAGCTGGCCGAAGCCGCCGAGCCGGGGCTGGCGCAGGCCCTCCAGGCCCTGCTGGACGGGCTGCGCCGCGACTTCGCGGCCTTCATCGCGCACCACTACCCCCGCTGGATCGCGGCCCCGGAGTCCGACCGGCCGGCCCTCTCGCCCGACGTGGTCGAGGAGATGGTGCTGCCGGTGCTGCGCGAGCGCGGCCGGGTGCTGTTCGTGGTGGTGGACTGCCTCCGGCTCGACCAGTGGGAGGCGCTCCTGCCCCTGGTGACGCCGCTGTTCGACGTGGAGACCAGCCACTACTTCAGCATCCTGCCCAGCGCCACGCCCTACAGCCGCAACGCCCTCTTCGCCGGCCTGCTGCCGCGCGACATCGCGGCGCAGTTCCCCGAGTGGTGGACCGAGCGCGAGGAGGAGAGCCTCAACGCCCACGAGCGCGACCTGCTGGTGCGGCAACTCGAGCGGGTGAGCGGGCGGCCGGTGCCGTGCCGCTACGAGAAGCTGTACGGCACGGGCGCCACCGACGACCTCAAGCGCCGGCTGCCGTCGCTGCTCGCGCAGGACGGGGTCACCGCGATGGTGTTCAACTTCGTGGACCAGCTCACCCACGGCCGGTCGGAGAACGCCATCCTCTACGAGGTGGCCAAGGACGCCCAGGCCCTGCGCGCCCTCACCCGCGCCTGGTTCGAGCGCTCCCCCCTCAAGGACGCCCTGGTCGAGGCGGAGCGGCGCCGCGTGCCGGTGGTGCTGACCAGCGACCACGGCTCGATCCACTGTCACACGCCCGCGACCGTGTTCGCCAAGCGCGACGCCACCAACAGCCTGCGCTTCAAGTTCGGCGAGGATCTGCGGGCCGAGCGGCCGGAATCGGCCATCACCGTCGAGGACCCCGCCACCTACGGCCTGCCCCGGCGCGGCCTGGGGGTGCGGTGCGTGATCGCCACGGAGGACCACTTCTTCGTGTATCCGACCAAACTGCGCGAGTACCAGGCGCGCTACCGCGGCGCGTTCCTGCACGGCGGCGCCTCGCCCGACGAGATGATCCTGCCCGTGGCGCTGCTCCAGCCGCGCTCGGCCCGCTGATGGCCGCCGCGGCCCGCCCCCGCCCGGAGCGGCGCTAGCGTGGGCCGCTACCGCGAGCTGCTGCGCTACGTCCGCCCGTACACGGCGCTGGTCGTCGCGGCGCTGGTCACCACGGTCCTCGGCACCCTGTTCGACGGCTTCACCTTCGCGCTGGTCATCCCGTTCCTGCGGGTGGTCTTCGGGAAGGTCTCGCTGCTGCCCGAGGAGGGCTCGAACCTGGTGGAGCGGGTGCTGCACGATGTGGTCGGCCCGCTGCTGCCCAACAACGACATCCAGGCCGCGCTGCGCAACGTCATCATCGTCATCCTGGTGGCGATGATCGCCAAGAACGTGCTGGTCTACTTCTCGCGCGTCAGCATCGCGACGGTGCAGGAGAAGGTGGTGCGCGACCTCCGGGTGCGGCTGTACTCCCACCTGCAGGGGATGGGGCTGGCGTACTACCAGCGCACCAAGGGCGGCCAGCTGCTGAGCCGGATGCTGGCCGACGCCGAGAACGCCAAGCCCGCCGTCGGCAACGAGGCGCTCAACGCGGTGCAGTCGGTGGCCACGGTGATCGTGTACCTGGCGATGCTGATCGCGCTGTCGTGGCGGCTGACGGTGCTGTCGGTGGTGCTGGCCCCGGTGCTGATCGTGGGGCTGCGGCCGCTGGTGAAGCGGCTGCACAGCGGCTACCTGCGTACCCTGGAGGACCGTGGCGACCTGACGGCGCTGATGCAGGAGACCGTGGCGGGGGTGCGCCTGGTCAAGTCGTACGGCGCCGAGCGCTATGAGCACGACCGGTTCGCGGCGGCCGCGACCCGCTACGCGCGGGGCGTGATCCGGATGCAGCGGCTGGCCACGCTGTCCGGGCCGATCAGCGAGAGCTTCGGCGCGGTGGTCACCGTGATGCTGCTGTGGGTGGGGGCGAGCATGGCCACGGGGCCCCTGCGCTCGATCCAGCCCGAGAGCTTCATCATGTTCCTGTTCGTGGCGCTGCGGCTGCTGGTGCCGCTCAAGGTGCTGTCCAACTGGCCCGCGCAGTACCAGAACGCGCTCGCCTCGGGGGAGCGCGTGCTGCAGGTGCTCGCGGAGCCGCCGGTGGAGGCGCAGGCCCCGGGGGCGGTGGCGGCGCACCCGTTCCGCGACCGCCTGGCCTTCGAGGCGGTGTGGTTCGCCTACGAGGGCGACGCCTGGGTGCTGCGGGAGGTGTCGCTCGAGGCGCGGCCCGGCGACGTGGTCGCGATCGTGGGGTCCAGCGGCGCGGGCAAGAGCACGCTGGTGGATCTGCTGCCGCGGTTCTACGAGCCCACCCGCGGGGCGATCACCCTCGACGGCCGCGACCTGCGCGAGTTCACCCTGCCCTCGCTGCGGAACCTGATGGGCATCGTGAGCCAGGAGACGGTGTTGTTCAACGACACCGTGAAGGCCAACATCGCCTACGGCTCGCTGGACCGGTTCGACGCCGCGGCCATCGAGGCGGCGGCGCGCGCGGCCAACGCCCACACCTTCGTCGCCGCGCTGCCCGACGGGTACGACACGCTCCTGGGCGAGCGCGGCACCCGGCTGTCGGGCGGGGAGCGGCAGCGCATCGCGATCGCGCGCGCGCTGCTCCGGGACCCGCCGATCCTCATCCTGGACGAAGCCACCAGCCAGCTCGACTCGGAGTCCGAGGTGCTGGTGCAGGAAGCCATTGACCGGCTGCTGGTGGGCCGGACGGTGTTCGTGATCGCGCACCGGCTCTCGACCGTGCGCCACGCCTCGCAAATCCTGGTGCTGGCGCACGGGCGCGTGGTCGAGCGCGGGCGCCACGACGAGCTGCTGGCCGCCGGCGGCGCGTACCAGCGGCTGTACGATCTCCAGTTCCGTGGCGAGTCCCGTCCCGCCGTCGCGCCCTGAGCCCGCCGCCGGGCGGCCCGCCGCGGAGCGGGCCGCCGCCGGCCGCGGCGCGCTGACCATCCTCCATCTCACCCACCAGGGGGACGGGGCCGGCTCGACGGTCTCCATCGCCGCGCTGGCGGCCGCGCAGCGGGCCGCGGGCCACCGGGTGCTGGTGGGCTGCCGGCCGGGCACCCTGCTGGCCGCCACGGCCCACGCCGCCGGGCTGGAGGTCGTGCCGCTCTCGTTCGAGCGGCTGGCGCCGCTGGCTTCGCGCATCGCCCGGCTGGCCCGCGCCGAGCGCGTGGACGTGGTCAACTCGCACGCCTCGCGCGACCGGGCGGCCTGCCGGCTCGCGCGGCTCGGCGGGCGCCTCCCCGCGGCGTGCGTGATGACCCGCCGCCAGATGCCGCGCTCGCTGCCGGTCTCGGTGCTGCTCAACGGGTTCGTCGCCGACCGCACCATCGCGGTGAGCCGCGCCGTGGCCCGCGCCCTGGTGCGCCGCGGCGCGCCGCCGTGGCGGGTGAGCGTGGTGCCCAACGGCGTGGCGGTCGAGCGCCTGCAGCGGGACGTGGCCGGCGCGGAAATCGAGACCGCGCGCGCCCTGGCGGGTTGGCGGCCGTGGCGGCCCACCGTGGGCGTGGTCGCGCGGCGCAAGGACCAGGACGTGCTGCTGCGGGCGCTGGCGAGCGTGCGGCAGCCGGTCACGGTGACGCTGGTGGGCGCGGAGCCCGACCCCGAGCTGGTGGCCCTGGCCGGGGCGGTGCCCCGGCACGGCGTGCGGTGGCTCCCCTTCCGGCCCGACCTGCTTCCCTTCTACCGGCTGTTCGACGTGGTGGTGCTGCCCTCGCGGGCGGAGGGACTCTCCCAGGCGCTGCTCGAGGCCATGGCGCTGGGGCTCCCGGTGCTCGCCTCGCGGGCCGGCGGCAACGTGGACCTGGTGACGCCGGGCGTGGACGGGCTGCTGGCGCCGCCCCGGGACAGCGACGCGTTCGCCGCGGCACTGGCGCGGCTGCTGGCGGACCCGGCGCTGCGCCACGCGCTCGGCCAGGCGGCCCGGCGCACCGTCCGGGAGCGCTTCTCGATGGGGCGGACCGCGGCGCTCACCGAGGTCGCGTACCGGACGGCGCTGGCGCACCGCCGGTGAGACGCCGCAGCGACTACCCGGCCTACCTGGGCCTGCGCCTGCTGCTGAGCGCCATGCGGCCGCTGCCGCGCCCGCTGTCCCTCGCCGCCGGCGCCGCGCTGGGCCGCGCCGCCCGCGACCTGTTCGGGATGCGGCGCGACGTCGCCGACCGGAACCTGGCCGTCGCGTTCCCCGAGCTCGACGCCGCCGCGCGCCGCGCGCTGGCCCGCCGCAGCTACGCCCACTTCGGCCGCGTGGCCGCGGAGTCGCTGCTCCTCGCCGGCGGCGGGCCCACCGCCGTCCCCCCGCTGGTGGGCCGCTTCGAGGGCGAAGAGCTGCTGCGGTCGGCCGTCGCGCTGGGGCGCGGCATCATCATGCTCACGGGCCACCTGGGCAACTGGGAGCTGGCGGGTTCGTTCGTGGCCGCGCTGGGCTTGCCCGTCGCGGCGGTGGTGAAGCCGCCGTCCAACCGCTGGGTCGCCGGCTACCTCGAACGCTCGCGGCGCCGCGCCGGGATGGAAACCATCCCGATGCCGGAGGCGGTGGCCGCCGTCCCGAGGGCTCTCGCCGCCGGCAAGGTCGTGGGCCTGGTCGCGGACCAGGGCGCCATCCGCAGCGCCACCTGGGTCCCGTTCTTCCGCCGGCCGACCCAGACCGCGGTCGGGCCCGGTCTGTTCGCGGCGCGGACCGGCGCGCCGGTCCTGTTCGGAGGTCTGATCGCCGAGCCGCGCGGCCGCTACCGGGCCTTCGTCGAGATGCTGGATGACGCGCCCAAGGGAGACGCGGCGACGCTGGTGGTGCGGATCGCGACGCTGTACCGCCAGCGGCTCGAGGCCGCCGTCAGGACCGCGCCGGAGCAGTACCTCTGGACGCACCGGCTGTGGGGCCGGCAGCCGCCGCGGTCCGCCCCGGCTCCGGCCGCGCCGGCCGCGCGGTGATGGCGTAGGTCGGGCAGTGGCGGATGAAGCCGCCGCTGACCGGCGACCACTCCTGCGGCTCGGGCGACGCCACCGCCTTGCCCGCCTCGTCCAGGTGGAAGGTGCCGGGCGGCGCGAGCGCGACGCAGGCCCCGCACCCGATGCACCGCGCCCGGTCCACCCGCAGCTCGACCCGCCGCCGGGGGAAGATGCCGCCCGGCGCGCGGCGCAGGTCCGCCTCGCCCGCCTCCAGCGCCGCGGCGGTGGCCCGGTAGCCCTCGTCCACCAGCTCCCGCGTGTGCGCGAAGGAGAACATCGGCACGTGCTCGACCCGGGGCTGCACCAGCAGCATCGCGGGCCCCGCCCACCGGGCCAGCCGCGTCTCGAGCATCTGCTGGAAGACGATCTCCGACGCGCGGGCGAACACCGCCGCGAAGCCGGCCTCCTGCACCTCGCTCCGGAGCACGGACGAGGCGCCGACGTCCACCGCGACGAGGCTCTGGACCGGGAAGGTGGCCGCGAGGCCCACCGGGAGATTGTCGGCCAGCGCTCCGTCCACCAGCCACCGGCCGCCGATGGCCTGCGGGGCGAAGAACCCCGGCAGCGCGCACGAGGCGAACACCGCGTCCGCCACGCGCACGTCCCGGAGCCCGGGCAGGCCCCAGTAGATGACGGTGCCGCTGTTGAGGTCCACCGAGGCGACCACCAGGTCGCGCGACAGCTCGGCGAAGGTCACCCCGCCCAGCAGGCCCTCGAGCAGCAGCTGCAGCGGTTCGCTCTGGTACAGGCCGGGCGCGTGCAGCGGGTGCCGCGCCATCTCGGCGCGGGCGAGCGTGAAGACATCGTGGCGCTTGATGCTCAGCGCCAGGTCCTCCAGCTCGGCCACGGAGAAGCCGGCGGCCCACGCGGCGCCGATCAGCGCGCCGATGCTGGTGCCGACGACATGGGCGGGCGCGTGACCGCGCTCCTCGAGGGCGCGCAGGGCGCCGACGTGGGCCAGCCCCTTCATCCCGCCGCCACCGAGGACCAGCGCGAAGCGCCAGCCGTCGCTCACCGCCGCTTGCCGCGGTCGCGCATGCCGGGTTAACGTAGCCGGCGTACCCATGCCCGCGCCACCCACCGCGATGACCAACCGCACCCCGGCCGCGCAGCTCGCCGACGTGGTGCGCGAGCTCCGCAACCGCGAGTTCCCGTGGACCGCGGCGACCACCTACCTGAACGCCGCGTCGGTGGGCCCGCTGCCCGAACGCACCCGGCTCGCCATCGAGGCGTTCAACGCCAAGCGGACGGCGCCGCACCTGCTGCCGGACCGGGAGCTGTTCGCGGTCCACGCGGCGGCGCGCGCCGCGGCCGCGCAGCTCGTCAACGCGGCCCCCGAGGAGATCGCGCTCACCCCCAACACCTCCACCGGGCTGCACATCGCCGCCGCGTCGCTCCCCCTGGCCGACGGCGACATTGTGCTGGTGAGCGACCGCGAGTTTCCGGCCAACGTCTATCCCTGGCTGGCGCGCCGCCGGGCCGGCGTGCGCGTGGAGCGGGCGCCCGTCACGGCCGAGGGCTTTCCCGACGAGGACTATCTCGTCGAGCGCCTCGCCGATCCGCGCGTCCGGCTCCTGGCGCTCTCCCTGGTGCAGTTCTCCAACGGATTCCGCGCCGACCTGGCGCGGCTGAGCGAGGCGTGCCGCGCCCACGGCGCCTTCCTGGTGGTGGACGCGATCCAGGCGCTCGGCGCCGTGCCCGTGGACGTGCGGGCGGTGCCGGTGGACATCCTCGCGGCGGGCGGCCAGAAGTGGCTGCTCGGGCCCTGGGGCTCGGGCTTCTGCTACGTGCGCGGCGCGCTGGGGGCCACGCTCACGCCCGCCATGTCCGGCTGGCTGTCCTACCGGGGCATGGAGGACTTCTCCAACCTGCTGAGCTACGACGACCACCTCCTCGAGGACGCCCGGCGGTTCGAGATCGCGTCCCCCGCCACCCAGGACCAGCTCGGGCTCACGACCTCCATCGGCCTGCTCCTGGAGCTGGGCGTCGAGGCGATCGCCGGCTACCTGCAGGCGCTCACCGCCCCGCTGCTGGCGTGGGCGGCGGAGCGGGGGCTCAGGATCGTTTCCCCGACCGACCCGAGCCACCGCTCGCCCATCGTGTGCGTCGCGCCGCCCGATGCCCGCGAGGCCCACCGGCGGCTCCGCCAGGCTGGCGTCGTCGTGTCGGTGCGGGAGGGGGCGATCCGCATCGCCCCGCACTGCTACAACACGGCCGAGGAAATCGGGAAGGTGATGGAGGTCCTCGAGGGGTGATGAGGTCACCCCGTCACGGTCACATCCCCCCACTTGAGCTTGCCGTACTTCACCAGGTACCGCCCCGCCTCCAGGAGCCGGTTGGCGTCCTCCACCTTTACGCCGTCCAGCTGCAGCCCGCCCTGCGCCGCCATGCGGCGGGCCTCGCCCAGCGAGGCCGCGAAGCCGATGTCCTTGAGGACCTGCGCCAGCGGCGCCGGCGGGTGGGTGAAGGCGGGCCGCGTGGCGGGCGCCTCCTTGGCCTTGAACAGCCGGTCGAACTGCGCCGCCGCGGCCGCGGCGGCGTCGGCCCCGTGGAACTGCGTGACGATGTCGCGGGCCAGCCAGCGCTTCGCGGCGTACGGCTCGCGGCGGCAGCGCTCCAGCGCCGCCACGAGCTCCGCGCCGCGCGCGGTGGAGACCAGCGTGGTCCACTCCTCCAGCAGCGCGTCGGGGATGGACATGGTCTTGCCGTACTGGTCCTCGGCGCGCTCGGTGATGCCGATGTAGTTGTCGTACGACTGGGACATCTTCCGTGCGCCGTCGGTGCCCCGGAGCAGGGGCATGATCACGCACACCTGCGGCTCGAGCCCGGCCCGCTCCATCAGGGTGCGCCCGACCAGCAGGTTGAACTTCTGGTCCGTGCCGCCCAGCTCGACGTCGGCGTGGAGCGCCACGGAGTCGTAGCCCTGGAGGAGCGGGTAGAAGAACTCCGCCAGCGTGATGGGCGCCTGGGCGGCGTACCGCTTGGCGAAGTCGTCCCGCTCCAGCAGCCGGGCCACGGTGTACTGGCCGGCCATGCGCGCCAGGGCGTCCCGGAGGGACATCGCCCCGTGCCACTCGCTGTTGCGGCGCAGGGTGGTGCCGGCGGCGTCGAGCACCTTCAGCACCTGCTCGCGATAGGTGGCGGCGTTGGCCTCGACCTCCGCGGCGCTCAGCGGCGGCCGCGTCTCGCTCCGGCCGCTGGGGTCGCCGACCATGGCCGTGAAGTCGCCGACCAGGAAGGTCACCTGGTGCCCGAGCTCCTGGAACGTCCGCAGCTTCCGGATGGAGACCATGTAGCCGAGGTGCAGATGCGGGCGGGTGGGGTCGAAGCCCTGCTTGACCACGAGCGGCACGCCCGTCCGCGCGGAGCGCTCGAGCTTGCGGGCGAGGGCGTCCTCGGGGATGATCTCGACCGCGCCGCGGCGGATGGCGTCCATCTGCTCGTTGACCGGGGGGAAGGCGCGCATGCGCTATCGTAGCGGCGGGCCGGCCCCCGTGGCAAGCGCGGCGCCATCCCGGTAACTTCCACCACTCATGGCGGATGCTCGCTCCAAGGGCCGTCTGCGGCGCTGGTTTTCGGCGACCCGCGCCCGCCGGACGGTCACCGTTCTCCTGCTGGCCCTCGGCTTCCTGCTCGGTCTCGCGTACGGGAGTTGGACCCGGGTCTGCGCCGGCCGGGCGTGCCCCTCGATCGCCATCCTGGACACCTACCAGCCGCAGCAGGCGTCCAAGGTGTACGCGGCCGACGGCCGGCTGATCACGGAGCTGGGCTACGAGCGGCGGACCGTGATCCCGCTCCAGGAGATGCCTCCGTACCTCAAGGAGGCGTTCATCGCCGTCGAGGACAAGCGGTTCTACCACCACCACGGGATCGACTACGGGCGGATCCTGGGGGCGGCGAAGGCCGACATCCTCACGCACTCGTTCGAGCAGGGCTTCTCGACCATCACGATGCAGCTGGCGCGGAACGTGTTCCCCGACCGGCTGACCCGGGCGAAGACGCTGGTCCGCAAGCTCAAGGAGGTGCGGGTCGCGCTGGAGCTGGAGCACGCCTTCTCCAAGGACCGGATCCTGGAGCTGTACCTGAACCAGATTCCGCTCGGCAACGGCGCCTACGGGGTCCAGACGGCGGCGCAGCGCTACTTCGGCAAGCCGGCGAGCGAGCTGAACCTCCCGGAGGCCGCGATGCTGGCGGCCCTGCCCCAGGCGCCGGCGTACTACAATCCGCGCCGCCATCCCGCCCGGGCGGTGGAGCGCCGCAACCTGGTCCTCGACCTGATGCGGCAGCAGGGCTACATCACCGCCGCCCAGTGCGCGGAGGCCAAGGCCTACCCGCTCGCGCTCGCCGCGCGATCGGACTACGGCGAGGTGGCGCCGTACTTCGTGGAATGGATCCGCGGGCAGCTCGACGACCGGTTCGGGCGCGACCTGTACGAGAAGGGCTACCGGATCTACACCACGCTCGACCTCGACATGCAGGAGGCGGCCGAACGCACGCTGGAGGCGCAGCTCGAGAACATCGAGAACGGCGCGTACGGGAAGTTCCGGCACCAGACCTACGCCCAGTACATGGAGGCGGCCCGCAACGCGGGCGACGAGAACCTGAACTCGAGCCCGTACCTCCAGGGCGCCATGGTCGCCATGGACACCTCGGGGGCGGTGCGCGCGATGGTGGGCGGCCGCGACTTCGACGACTCCAAGTTCAACCGCGCCGTTCAGGCCGAGCGCCAGCCGGGCTCGACCTTCAAGCTGTTCGTCTATTCCGAGGCGCTCCGCGAGGGGCACTCGCCCGACGAGATGCTCCCCGATTCGGCGATCTCGCTGCCCATGCCGGACGGCACCATCTGGGAGCCCCACGACTACGAGGCCGGCGAGACCGACGGCATGGCGACGCTGCGCCGCGCGCTGGCGCTGTCCATCAACCTGATCGCCATCCGCCTGGGGATGGAGGTGGGGGCGGACTCGGTGGTGGCGGAGGCGCGCCGCTACGGAATCACCACCCAGGTGCCCGCCGTCCCCTCGATGTTCATCGGCTCGGCGAGCGTCATCCCGCTCGAGATGGTGTCGGCCTACACCGTGCCCGCGACGCTCGGGCTGCGGGCGGCGCCCTACGCCATCACCAAGGTCGAGGACGCCGAGGGGCACGTGTTGTACGAGCAGCAGCCGCGTCGCGAGCGGGTGCTCTCGGCGGACGTGGCCTGGGTGCTGAACGACATGCTGCGCGACGTGATCCGCTACGGCACCGCCTCGGGCGCGGTGCGGCGCGCGGGCTTCACCCTGCCGGCGGGCGGCAAGACCGGCACGACCAACGACTTCACCGACGCGTGGTTCATCGGCTACACCCGCGCGCTCGTGGCGGGCTTCTGGATGGGCTTCGACACCCCGCAGACCATGGGCCCCAACGCGCAGGGCGGCCTGTACGCCGCGCCGGCCTGGGCGGAGTTCATGAAGGAGGTGTACGAGCGCCGGCCCTCGCCGGGCGACTGGGTGCGGCCCCGGGGGCTCACGCCCCAGGAGGTCGCGGAGACGGCGCCCGGCGTCGGCGCGGCACAGGGGCCCGCCGGACAGCCGCCGGCCGGCGCGACCGGCTCCGCGAAGCCCAGGCCGTCCGGGCCCGCCGCGCCCCCCTCCGCTCACCGGGCTGTCCGGCCCGGCCACTGACGGCATGAAGGCGCTGCGCCTCAGCGCGCGGTGGGTCCTGCCCGGGGAGGGCGAGCCCATCGCGGACGGCGCGGTGCTGGTGCTTCCCGAGGGGCGGATCGCCGCGGTGGGCGCCGACGCGGCCGTGCCGCGGCCGGCCGGGTGCGACGCCGTCGCGCTGGGCGACGCGGCCCTGATGCCCGCGCTGGTCAACGCCCACAGCCACCTGGAGCTCACCGGCCTCCGGGGCCTGGTGCGGGACCTCCCCTTCCTCGACTGGCTGCGCACCATCCGGGCGATCAAGGACGCGCTCGACGCCGAGGCCTTCCGGGCCTCGGCCCGCTGGGGCGTGCTGGAAGGGTTCGCCGCGGGGATCGCCACCCACGGGGACAGCGGCACCAGCGGGCAGGGCGCGGCCGCGCTGGCGGCGCTGGGGGCCCGCGGCGTGGCCTATCAGGAGGTGATCGGCCCCGACCCGTCCCGCGCGGGCGCGGTGCTCGCCGCGGTCGAGCGCGCGCTGGACGCGCTGGGCGCGTGCCGCTCCGAGCGGGTGAGCGTGGGGATCTCGCCCCACGCGCCCTACACGGTGTCCGACCGGCTCCTGGAAGGCGCGGCGGCCCTCGCCGCGGCCCGCGGGCTCAAGGTCGCGATGCACGTGGCGGAGTCGCCGGAGGAGCGCGCGCTGGTGACCGGGGCGCGGGGGCCCTTCGCGGACTACCTGCGCTCCCGCGGCATCCCCGTGGAGCCGCGCGGCGCCTCGACGGTGGCCTGGCTGGAGCGCGCGGGCCTCCTGGACCTGCGGCCGGTGCTGGTGCACTGCGTCACCGCGGACCAGGGGGACTTCGAGCGCGCGCGCCGCCACGGGGCGGCGGTGGCGCACTGCCCGTCGTCGAACGCCGCGCTGGGCCACGGCCGGGCCGATCTCGCCGCGATGCGGCGGGCGGGCGTGACCGTGGGGCTGGGCACCGATTCCGTGGCCGCCGGCGGCCGGCTCGACCTGTTCGCCGAGGCGCGCCTGGCGGCGCTGGGTCTGGCGGGAACCGGGAGCGCGGCGGAGGGCGGCGGCCGCCTCTCGCCGCGGGAAATGCTGCGCCTGGCGAGCGCGGGCGGGGCGGCCGCCCTGGGCCTGGCCGGCGTCGGCGCCCTGGCCCCCGGCGCCTGGGGCGACCTGGCGGCCGTGGGCCTGGACTCCCCGGCGCTGAGCGCCGCCGCGGACGTCGAGACCGCGGTCGCCTGGGGCGCCACCGCGTCCGACGTCGTGCTGACCGCCGTGGCCGGCCGGGTGGTGTACCGGCGCGGCGCGTGGCCCGGGGTGGATCTGGCCGCGGAGCGGACGGCCCTCGAGCGCGCGGCGGGCGTCGCGGCGGCGGCGCGCGCACGGTATCTTCGGCCGGAAGACATGGCGAGGCAGGCATGAAGGCCCAGCGGCACGCGGCGATCCTGCGCCTGGTGCGCGGGAAAGCGATTCCCAGCCAGGAGCGGCTGCGCGCGCTGCTCGAGGAGGCGGGCTTCGAGGTCACCCAGGCCACCCTGTCGCGCGACATCCACGAGCTGGGCCTGATCAAGCACCCGGGCCCCGACGGCGCCCCCAGCTACACGCCCGCGCCCGGCGAGACCGTGCCCACGCCCACGCTCGCCGGCTTCGTCCCCTCCCTGCTCCTCAGGAGCGACGGCGTCGGGCCCCTGCTGGTGCTGCGCACGCCCACCGGCGCCGCCAGCGCGCTCGCCGCCGCCGTGGACCGCGAGGCCTGGCCCGAGGTGCTCGGCACGCTGGCGGGCGACGACACCGTGCTGGTGGTGACCCGCGGCACGGCGGCCCGCCGGCGCCTGGCGCGGCGGCTCGCGGGCTTCGAGCCCGGGCGTTGAAGCTCCCCGCCGGGGTGTGTATGTTTATGCGCCATGCTGCATAAACACACATCTCCCGGCGAGGACGACCGTCATGGCTGAGCGCGTGGTGCTGGCGTATTCCGGTGGCCTGGACACGTCGGCCATCGTGCCCTGGCTGAAGGAGCGGTACGGGGCCACGGTGCTGTGCGTGGCGGTGGACGTGGGGCAGGGGGCGGGGGAGCTGGCGGGCATCGAGGAGAAGGCGCGGCGCTCCGGCGCGGCGGCGTGCGTGGTGGAGGACGTGCGCGAGCGGTTCGTGCGCGAGTTCGTGTGGCCGACCCTCAAGGCGGGCGCGATCTACGCGCGCACCTACCTGCTGGGGACCTCGATGGCGCGGCCGCTGATCGCGGAGCGGCAGGTGGCGCATGCCCGGCGGCTCGGCGCGACGGCCCTGGCGCACGGGTGCACGGGCAAGGGCAACGACCAGGTGCGCTTCGAGCTGACCTACGCCGCGTTCGCGCCGGACCTCAAGGTGATCGCGCCGTGGCGGGAGTGGGACTTCCGGGGGCGCGAGGACCTGATCGCCTACCTCGAGGCGAAGGGCATCCCGGTCGCGGCGACGGCGGAGAAGCCGTTCAGCCGCGACCGGAACCTGTGGCACATCTCGCACGAGGGCGGGGTGCTGGAGGACCCGGCGCAGGCGCCGCCGGCGGACCTGTTCGTCCTGACCCGCGCGCCCGAGGACGCGCCGGCGCGGCCGGCCGAGGTGACGATCGGGTTCGAGGCCGGCGAGCCGGTCACCCTGGACGGCGAGCCGCTGTCGCCCGCGCGGCTGGTCGAAACCCTCAACGCGCTGGCCGGCGAGCACGGCGTGGGTCGGGCGGACGTGGTGGAGGACCGGCTGGTGGGGATGAAGTCGCGGGGCGTGTACGAGACGCCGGCGGGGACGGTGCTGTTCCACGCGCACCGGGAGCTGGAGCAACTGGTGCTGGACCGGCGCTGCCTCGCCCTGGCCGACGACCTGGGGAAGCGCTACGCCGACCTGGTGTACGACGGCCGGTGGTGGACCCCCGAGCGCGAGGTGCTGGACGCGGCGGTCGGCGCGCTGCAGCGTTGGGTGACGGGGAGCGTGCGCATGCAGCTGTTCCGGGGCGGGCTGCGGGTGCTGGGCCGGTCCTCGCCGGTCTCGCTGTACCACGAGGGGCTGGCCACGTTCGGCGCCGACGGCGTGTATCGCCAGAGCGACGCGGAGGGCTTCATCCGCCTGTACGGCCTGGCCGTGCGGACCGCGGCCGAGCGGGAGCGCCGCGTGGGTCTCAAGGTCGAGGAGGCGGCGGACTGAGCCCCAGGCCGGCACGCGCGCTGGTCGTCGGCGCCTCCGGCTTCCTGGGCTCGCGCCTCCTGGCGCTCGCCCCCCGCGATGTCGAGCTGGCCGGCACCGGCGGCCGGCGGCCGGTGCGTCCCGGCCGGTGGCGCGAGATCCAGCTCGACCTGTCCCTGCCCTCGGCGGCCCGCGACGCGATCGAGCGGGAGCGGCCCGACACGGTGTTCTTCTGCGCCTACGACGTGGCCAATCCCACCGTCACGGTGGACGCGGCGGTCGCGGCCGCCCGGGCGGCCGCGGCGGCCGGCGCGCGGTTCGTGTTCTTCTCCACCGACCTGGTGTTTGACGGCGCCCGCGGCGCGTACGCCGAGACGGCGGCGGTGGCGCCGCTGTCGCCGTACGGCCGGATGAAGGCCGAAGCCGAGGCTCTGGTGGCCGCGGAGCACGCCGAGGTGCTGATCGTGCGCACCTCGCTGCTGGTGGGGGAGAGCGGGGTGACGCTGCGGCCGGCGTACGAGTGCGACGCGCTGCAGCGGGGCCAGCCCGTGACGTTGTACCGCGACGAATGGCGGAGCCCCACCGCGGTGGACGACGTGGCCCGCGCCGCCTGGGAGCTGGGCGCGGCCGGCGCGGCCGGCGTGGTGCACGTGGCGGGTCCCGAGCGCCTGTCGCGCGTCGAGCTGGGCCGCATCCTCTGCGCCCTGTTCCGCTTCGATCCGCGCCTGATCCGCGAGGCCGACCGTCCCCCCGCCCGCCCGCGTGACACGTCGCTGGACTCGCGGCGCGCCGCCGCGCTGCTGGGCTGGGCGCCGGCCGCGCTCTCCGAGCGGGCCCGGGGGCCCCTCCTCGCCCATGCCTGAGCCGACCCACGTCATGTGGGGCGGCCGGTTCGCGGAGCCCATGGACCCGCGACTGGACCGCCTCAACCGCAGCCTGCCGGTGGACCGCCGCCTGTGGCGCGAGGACCTGGCCACCAACCGCGCGTGGGCGCGGGCGCTGGAGCGCGGTGGCGTGCTGACCGCCGCGGAGCGCGACGCGCTGCTGGCCGGCCTGGACCAGGTCGAGGCCGCGCTGGCCGCGGGCGCCGCGGACACGGCCGGGGACGAGGATATCCACTCGCTCGTCGAGCGGCTGCTGGGCGAGGCCGCGGGGCCGGTGGCCGGCAAGCTCCACACCGGCCGCTCCCGCAACGACCAGGTGGCCACCGACCTCCGCCTGTGGACGATGGCCGCGCTGGAGCGGCTGGACGCGGGGCTCCTGGGCGCGGCCCGCGCGCTGGTGACCCGGGCGGAGGCGGGCGTGGACGTGCTGCTGCCCGCCTACACCCACACCCAGCGCGCCCAGCCGGTGCGGCTCGCCCACTGGGCGCTGGCGCACGCCTGGCCGCTGCTGCGCGACCGCGAGCGGCTGCGCCAGGCGCGCGGCCGCGCGGCGGTGCTGCCGCTGGGCTCGGGGGCCATCGCCGGCTCGGGGTTCGCCGTGGACCGCGAGGCGCTCGCCCGGGACCTGGGCTTCGGCGCCGTCAGCGCCAACTCCATGGACGCCGTGGGCGACCGCGACTTCACGGTGGACGCCGTGTTCGTGGCGGCGCTGGTCGGCACGCATCTCTCGCGGCTCGCCGAGGACCTGATCCTGTTCTCCACCGCGGAGTTCGGATTCGTGCGGCTGGCCGAGCCGTTCACCACCGGCAGCAGCCTGATGCCGCAGAAGCGCAACCCCGACGCGCTGGAGCTGGTGCGCGGCGCGGCCGGGCAGCTGGTGGGCCACCTGGTGGCGCTGCTGGTCACGCTGAAGGCGATGCCCACCGGCTACCAGAAGGACCTGCAGGAGAACAACGCGGGACTGTTCGCCGCGCTGGACCTGGCCGAGGGCGCGGCCGCGCTGCTGGCCGGCGTGGTGGAGACGCTCGCGCCGGACCCCGGGCGCATGGCCGCCGCGCTCGATCCCTCGGTGCTGGCCACGGACCTCGCCGACCTGCTGGTGCAGGCGGGGGTGGCGTTCCGCGAGGCGCACGCGGTGGTGGGCGCTCTGGTGCGCCGCGCCGAGGAGCTGGGCGTGCCGCTGGTGGACGTGGCGCCGGAGGAAGCCGCGCGGCTCCACCCCGCCCTGCGCGGCGCGTTGGCCGCGCTGGGCGGGCCCGCGGAGGCCGTCGAGCGGCGCCGCATCGCGGGCGGCACGGGCCGGAGCGCCGTCCTGGCCCAGCTCGCCGCCGCCCGCCAGGCGCTGGGCGCCTAGGTCCGCGGCGACGGGCCGGCGGCGCGGAGCGTGCACCCCCGCCGCCCCCTCCAACTTGCCGCGCCGCCGCGCGGGCGCTACAATGAACGCTCGGGCGCCGGGTAGGGCGCTCCAGGGACGCGGTCCAGACAAACCAGGCACCCCAGGCATCCCGTCCCGTTCGTCATGAGCGAGACGGGATCGTTGCTTCACGGGGTGAACGTGGCCGCGCGGAGGGTTGCCGGGGTGCGATGCCTCGCGTTGAACGCGTCGTTCGAGCCGCTCACCATGGTGCCGGTGCGGCGGGCGCTGCGGCTCGTGATTGACGGCAAGGCCGAGATCGTCGAGGCCGACGCCGGCCGCGTGGCGCGCTCGGAGCGCCTGGCCATCCCGCGGCCGGCCGTGATCCGGCTGGTCAAGTTCGTGCACGTGCCGCGGCGCTTCCGCCGCCAGGTGACCAACACCTTCCTGTTCGCCCGCGACGGCTACCGCTGCCAGTTCTGCGGCCGCACCCAGTCGCAGCTGCGCCCGCGCGAGGGCCTCACGCGCGACCACCTCGTGCCGCTCTCGAGGGGCGGCACCAACGCGTGGACCAACGTGGTCACCGCCTGCTCGACCTGCAACGCCCGCAAGGGAAGCCACCTGCCGGAGGAGCTGGGCATGCATCCGCTCCACCCGCCGGTGGAGCCGCACTTCGTCCACCTGGCCTGGGCCGTGCGCCGGCTCACCCCCACGCAGGCCAAGTACATCCGCCTGTTCTACGGCGCCGAGGTCCTCGCGGAGCTGTCGGCCCTGTAGCGCGACCGGGCCGCCCCGCGGCGGCCCACCGCTGGTTTTCCCATCCCCACAAACGACGATGCCCGGCTCGGAAGTCGGGCACCGTGCGACAAGTCCCGCGGTCAGTGACGACCTAGGCTTTGCGCGCGGTACCCGATACTTCCGACGGTGGGGTGGAGACGGTGCTCGGGCCCTTTTCGGGTTGGAGCGAAAGGGACGGGGCCGGGAAAGCGAGCACCGGGCAGGAACAACGATCGAGCAGGCCACCGAACGCGTCCGCCGACGTGTCGGGGCCGGTCACCACCAGCGTGGCTTCCGACGGCACGCCGTCCCCCGACTCGGCGTCCAACGCCGTGGAGGACAGCGGCACCGGAATCAGGGCCCGCGCGCGCGACTCGATGCTGGCGGCGTACGGGCCACCGGACTTCAGGAACGGCCGGTCGAACAGTCGCGGACCCGACGCCTCGCGCGTCGTGCTGATCACCAGCAATGGCACCCGCGACGCCTCCAGCAGGCGCCGCAGCGTGGAGCCCACCGGCCGGCCGGCCGGCGACATGGTGCAGCGGCTCCCCACCACCAGCACCTGGTTGGTCCGCAGTTCGGCCAGGGAGGTGAGCCAGCGCACCCGGTCACCCCGCTTCAGCGAGATGTCCGCCTCGACTTCGCGGGCCGACAGCTGCACCGCCAGCCGGTCCAGGCGCGGCCGCAGATCGTCCAGCTCCTTCACGCACTCCGACCCCACGCCTTCGATGGCGTGGAAGAGGGTGACGCGGCGCACGCCCGCGCTCGCCAGATCGGGCAGCCAGCCGGCCACGCGGTCGGCGAACGGTGCGGCATCCACGGCTATGAGGAGGGACTCCATCACGGGCTTGCTCCGTTGCGCATCGCGTACCACGGGAGCAATTCAGGGGGGATTTTGTAAAACGTTGTGGCGATGACGGTTACGCAAAGGCCCCGGCGGAAGGCCGCCGGGGCCGAAGCGTCGTATGTGAAAAAGTGTCCGCGCCGGAGGCGGCGCGGCGCTGCTAGCCCGTCTCAACCCGGGACGCCTCGGGCTCGTCGCCCAGGTCGTCCGGCTCACCTTCCTCGGGCTCCCCGCGGTAGCGCTTGAGCTTGCGGTACAGGGTGCGGCGGTCAATGCCCAGCACGTCGGCGGCGCGGCCCTGGTGGCCGCCCACCTCCTCGAGCACCGCGAGGATGTACTCGCGCTCCAGGTGGTCGAGGTTCCAGCGCTCCGTCCGCGCGGTCTTGAGGACGTCGTGCTCCCGGCGCCGGTACAGCCCCTCGGCCGGGTCGAAGGGGATGGTCTTGGCCCCCGCGTGCATGATGACCGAGCGCTCGACGAAGTTCTCCAGCTCCCGGACGTTGCCGGGCCACTCGTACTCCATCAGGCGCTGCATCGTGGTGGGCGGAATGGACGGCGGGGTCACGCCGTGCTCGCTCGCGGCGCGCTTGAGGAAGTAGGCCGCCAGCAGCGGGATGTCGTCCCGCCGCTCGGTCAGAGGCGGCACCCGGATCGGGAACACGCTCAGCCGGTAGTACAGGTCCTCGCGGAAGCGGCCCGAGCGCACCTCCTCGCCCAGGTCGAGGTTGGTGGCTGCGATCAGGCGGATGTCAATCGGCACCGGCTCCCGGCCGCCCACGCGCATGATGCTCCGCTCCTGCAGCGCCCGGAGCAGCTTGACCTGGATGTTGGCCGAAACCGTGCCGATCTCGTCGAGGAACAGCGTGCCGCCGCTCGACTCCTCCATCAGCCCGCGCTTGTTGGCGATGGCGCCGGTGAAGGCCCCCTTCACGTGCCCGAACAGCTCGGACTCGAGCAGGGTCTCGGGAATGGCCGAACAGTTGACCGCGACGAAGGGGCGCTCCGCGCGGCCGCTCATGGCGTGGATCGCGCGCGCCACCAGCTCCTTGCCGGTGCCGGTATCGCCGGTGATGAGCACCGTGGCGCGGCTCGGGGCCACCCGCGCGATCAGGTCGCGCACCCGCTCGATGGCCGGGCTGCGGCCGACCATCTCGACGCCCGGACCCGCCTCCTTGGCGTTGCGGCGCAGCCGGGCCACCTCCCGCCGCAGCTCGGTCTCCTCGTGCGCGCGCCGCAGCGTGAGCAGCAGCTCCTCGGTGCGGAACGGCTTGGCGACGTAGTCGAAGGCGCCGCGCTTCATCGCCTCGACGGCGGTGTCCACCGACCCGAACGCGGTCATGACGATGAACGGGGTGTCGGTCTGCAGGGTCGGCCCGACCGACAGCACGTCCATCCCCTGCACGCCGGGGAGGTTCAGGTCCAGCAGCACGGCGTCGAACAGCTGCTTGTCCAGTTCCACCAGCGCGGCCTCGCCGGTGGGCACGCCCGCGACCTCGTACCCCGCCTCGCTGATCACCTTCGTCAACAGCCCGAGCACCACGGCGTCGTCCTCGACCACCAGGACCCGGCGCCGCGCCGCCTGCTGTGTTTCGACCGTCTCCGGCTCAGTCATGATCCCCCGTCGTGGGAAGCCGAATGGTGAACGTGGCGCCCTCCCCGGGGACCGAGGCCACGTCAATCGTGCCGCGGTGCGACTTGACGATCTGCGCCGCGAGCGCCAGCCCCAGGCCCGTGCCGCCCGACCGCGAGAAGAACGGCGTGAACACGTGCGGCAGATCCTCCTCCGCGATCCCGGGTCCCGTGTCGCTCACCGTGATCTCCACGACGCTCCCGCCCCGCGCCGCGCGGGTCTGGACCCGCAGCACGCCGCCGCTCTCGCTCATGGCCCGCTGGGCGTTCAGGAACAGGTTGATCAGGACCTGCTGCAGCTGGGCCTCGTCGGCCACCAGCGCCGGCAGCGCCGGGTCCAGGGCCAGCTCGAGCCGGATCCGGTGCCGGCCGAGCTGCGGCTGGATCAGGCTCGTCGCCTGCTCGGCCACGGCGTTCACGCTCGCCGGCGCGAACACCAGGCCCGCGGGCTTCGCCAGGTTCACCAGGCGCCGCGCCAGCTTCGCGATCCGATCGGTCTGCGACAGCAGCACCTGCATCTCCTCGCCGCCTCCGCAGAAGTTGCACCGCGACTGGAGCATGTGGTCCACGGCCACCGAGATCGCCGTCAAGGGCGCCCCGATCTCGTGTGCCACCCCCGCCGCCACCTGGCCGGCCGCCGCCAGGCGCTCCGCCATCAGCACCTGCCGCTCGATGCGCTTGCGGTCCGAGATGTCGCGCACGATGGCCGAATAGCCGATCAGCCGGCCCGCGTCGTCGCGCACCGCGGTCCGGGTGACGCTCACGTCCAGCACCCGGCCGTCCTTGCTCTTGCGCCGCGTCTCGAACTCCTGGATGGCCCCCTGGGCCGTCGTCTCCCGCCGCATCCAGTCAATCTCGCCGCGCGCCAACTCCTCCTCCGGGAGGAGAATGGCGAACGGCTGGCCGACAATTTCCTCGGCCGTCCAGCCGAACATGCGCTCCGCACCGCGGTTGAACGAGAGAATCCGGTCCTCCGGACTCACGCAGATAATCGCGTCGGCCGCCATGTCGAGGATGGCGGCCACGAGGGCCGGGTCTGGCTGGGCAACAGTCTGAGTCATCCTGTCCCGAAAGGTGACCTGGTTGAGGCATCCTGGCAACCAGGGCACCGGAAGTCGGGGCTGCCGCGCGCGTGCCGCGCCCTCCTTGACGCCGGGCGTACGCGGTGTGGCGCGACGTCTTGACGCGCGATCGCCAGCCCGGATCGCCACGGCGATGGCCACCGCTTGACGATCATTAATTAAGCATTAAGAAAACGGATTATTTGCGGTCGGCATAGAACTTGCCGCTGAGGGGCGTACTACTACGGGGGACCGTGCACGTGGGCAGTCGGATCTTGATGCTTACCACAATGTTGGGCCTCGCGGCCACCGCCGCGCTCTCCGCTCAGCAGCCGGCGAATGGGGCGGCGTTGTACGCCAAGACGTGCGCGTCCTGTCATGGGCCGCACGGGACACCGGCGGCGGGGATGGCCCGCGCGATGGGGGTGCCGAACTTCGGGGTGCCGGCGACGCTGGCGGGGCTGTCCGACGGCGTGCTGCGGGCGACCGTGGAGAACGGCAAGGGCCGGATGATGCCGTCGTACAAGTCGCGGCTGTCGCCGGCGGAGATCGCGGCGGTGGTCGCGTACATCCGCACGCTTTCCAAGCACTAGTCGCCGGGCCCGCCTTGCGGGGCGGAGGGACCATGAACGTGGGACGGGCATCGCTCGCCCTCGCGGCGCTCGCCGCCGTGGCCGGGGCCGCGGTCGTGCGCGCCCAGTCACCGGCGCGGGCGCCGGCCGCGGCGCGGCGCGCGCGAGTGGTGGACCAGTGCGTGAGCTGCCATGCGCGGCTCAGCTATACGACCGGCGCCGGGCACGGGTTCGCGGCGTGGAAGGGCTCGCCGCACGCCGCGGCGGGCGTGGGCTGTGAAGCGTGCCACGGGGGCGACCCGCGGGCCACCGACCCGCAGCAGGCGCACGTGGGCGTCGTGCCCTCGTCGGACCCGGGGAGCCAGCTCTACTTCACACGCATCCCGGACACCTGTGGGCGTTGCCACGCGGCGGAGGCGGGGTATTTCCGAACCAGCCTCCACTACGCCCGGCTGCGGAGCGACGGCCGGGGGCCCAACTGCGTGACCTGTCACGGGTCCATGGCCACGTCGGTGCTGACGCCGGAGCGGATGCTGGGCACGTGCTCGGCCTGCCACACCGCGGGCGGCGTGGCGCCGGTGGGCAAGGCGCGGGAAGCCGCGCGGGTGCTCGCGCTGGCGCGGGCCGAGAACATCCTGTTCGACGTGGTGAAGGCGGGCGTGACGGCGCGGGCGGGGAGCGGCGCGGGCGCCAGGGCGCGGGTGATGGTGGACGAGGCGGACCGCCACCTCAAGGCGGCCGCCGAGGTGTGGCACAGCTTCCGGCTCGATTCGGTCATGGCGCGGCTCGACGACGCCCGGGTGAATCTGGTGGGGGCGTGGGTGGCGCTCGGGCATCCGGCGCCGTACGAGTCGCAGCTTTCCCGCCAGATGGGGGGGGCGGCGCGGCCGTGAGGCGTCTGGACCGGCTCACCTGGGCGGCGCTGGGCGCGGGGACGCTGCTGTTCGTGCTGCTGGCGCTCACCTTCCACCTGCCGCAGCGGCTGGTATCGCTGGTCGGGAGCCGCCCCGCGGCGCACCGGCTCGACGGCCGCATCGCGCCGGGGGAGTACCAGTTCGAGTACCAGGATCCCGCCAGCAAGCTGGTGTTCGCCTGGAGCATCGTGGGCGACCAGCTGTACGGCGCCGTGTCTTCGCCGGACACCGGCTGGGTGGCCGTGGGCTTCGGCGGCGGCGGCCCGCTGATGTACGGGTCCGACATCGTGATCGGTGACGTGGACGCCCACGGCGCCCACGTGGAGGAGGACTGGGCCAACACGCCCACCAGCCACGTGCCGGAGGCCGCGGTCGGCGGGCACGACGACCTCCTGGGCAGCGCCGGCCTCAAGACGGCGTCGGGAACCACCATCGAGTTCGTCCGGCCGCTGGCCGCGCACGACACCACCCAGGAGGCCATCGTCGCGGGCCAGACGCGGGTGCTGATGGCCTCGACCGAGTCGAGCGACCTCACCGCCTACCACGTCGAAGGACACAAGGCGGTCGCGCTCCTGAACCTGTTCGCCGGGCCTCCGGCGCCCGCGGGCGGCGGAGCCGCGCTCCCCGATCATCTCACCGACGTCCAGATCATGCTGGCGGCGTGGATGGCCGTTCTGCTGCTGATCGGGCTGCACGGGGTCGCGGCGCGCTGGGCGGAAGGCGGCGCGGAGGAGCCCGCGGACGTCAGCCGCGAGCGGACCGGGGTGGCGGTGGCGCTCATCGTGGTGCTGATGCTGCTCGAGCTGGCGGCGCTGGTCGCGTTCGCCGTGGGCATCGCGCTTGGGTGGCCGGTGTGGCAGCTGGGCGTGTCCCTCGCGGCGGGCCTGCTGGCCCTGGCGGGCATCGTGGTGCTGTACAGCCGGGCGTTCGTGCGCTGGGAAGCCGTCCGGGTCGAGCGGGACGACGGGATTCCGTGGTAGCACGCTGGCGGTGAGCCGTGGGGCTCGCCGCGTGGAGGAAGCGCAAGTGGATCGTCGCCGATTCGCCGGCTGGTCGCTCAAGACGGGCATCATCGCGGCCATCGCGTCCGCGGTGCCGGGCGTGCTCACGCTCAAGGGGCGCGCGAAGGTCGCGGCGGGAGCCAGGGTGGCGCCGGGCGACCACCTGGTGTTCGCCCTGGGGGAGAACGCGGGCCAGCCGGTCACCGAGGGCAGCTTCAGCCAGAACGAGGCGGTGCTCGCCTATCCCGCGAACAAGTCCGACGACCACAACAACCTGGCGATCGTCTGCAAGCTGGATCCCGCGGAGCTGGCCGCGCCCACGGACATCGCGGGCACGGACCACGGGATCGTCGCCTACAGCGCCATCTGCACCCACCTGGGGTGCACGGTGCGCTTCTCCGAGGAGCCGATGGACCAGGCGCCGTTCCCGCACATCCACTGCCCGTGCCACGGCGGGATGTTCGACCCGCAGCACGGGGCGCGGGTGCTGGGTGGACCGCCGCCGCGGCCGCTGCCGCAGCTTCCGATCAAGCTCGACGAGAAGGGTGAAGTGGTGGTGACCGGGCCGTTCAGCGGACCCATCGGTGTCCAGGCGTAGCGCGGCGGGAGGCGGGGCGAGGCGATGAGCGTGTCCGGTTGGTTCGACGAGCGGCTGGCGCTGGGGCGGCTCCGGTCGAAGTACCTGGGCAAGCCGTTCCCGGTACACTCGACCTTCTTCCTGGGCGAGATCGCGCTGTTCAGCTTCGTGGTGCTGGTCGGCACCGGCATCTATCTGGCGCTGTTCTACGAGCCGTCGGCCGCGATGGTGGCGACGGCGACCGGCCACCTGCCCGCGGCCTACGCCAGCACGCTGGCCATTGATTCGCGCCCCTTCGGCGAGCTGCTGCGGCGGATCCACCACTGGGCCGCCCACCTGATGATCGCCGCCGTGCTGCTGCACCTGCTGCGGATCTACTTCACGGCCGCCTACCGGAAGCCACGCGAGGTGAACTGGATCCTGGGCCTGGTGCTCCTCGGCGCGACCATCGCCGCGTCGTTCGCCGGCTACCTGCTGCCGTACGACCAGTTCTCCGTCACGGCCACCGCCATCGGCTACGGCATCGCGCGGAGCGTGCCCTGGATCGGCCCGACCCTGGCCAACTTCGTGTTCGGGGGACAGTTCCCTTCGCCCGACACGGTGCCGCGGTTCTTCGCCTACCACGTGGTGGTGGCCCCGCTGGCCCTGAGCGCGCTGATCGGCCTCCACCTGCTGGTGGTGCTGAAGCAGAAGCATACCGAGTTCGCCGACACCACGGTGCGGCGGAATCCCGCCGAGGGGGCGTACATCCGCGGCATCCCGCTGTGGCCCGAACAGGCCGCCCTGATGGGCGTGCTGTTCCTGCTCCTGGTCGCCGTGCTCGCCGCGCTGGCCGCCTTCCTGCCGGTGCACCCCTCCGCGTTCTACGGGCCTCCGGCGCCCATGACGCCCGACGTGAAGCCCGACTGGTACCTGCTGTGGGTGTACGGCGCGCTGCGGCTCATCCCCGGCGCGCTCAGCTTCCGGCTGCTGGGGACCACGATCGGGCCGGAGGCGGTCGGCGCGATGCTCGTGCCGGGCCTGCTCACCCTGGCCATCGTGCTGGCACCGTGGCTGGACAAGAGCCCGTCGTCGCTCTACTACGCCGAGCACCCCGGCAGCGCCCCGCGGCGCCTGGCCCTGGGGCTGGCGGTGGTGACGCTGTTCCTCGCCCTGTCGCTGGCCGGCTTCGGGGCCGAGCTGCACCTCAGCGTGCCCGTGCTGTGGGCCATCACCGTGCT
>JAJYLI010000178.1 GCA_021787855.1 bacterium
GCCTTCCACCACCGCCACGGCCTCACGGTAGCCGACGGCGTCCAGGCCCGGCGCGCCGCGCGGCACGCCCGCCGCCAGCAGCCGCCGCACCTCGTCCACCAGCCCCGCCGCCACCATGGCCCGGGCCCGCGCCGCGATGCGCTCCGCGAGCGCGCCGCGCGGGAGCGCGAGCACCGCGTACCACGGCTCGAGCCCGCTCGGCGGCGGCGGCGCGGCGCGCCGCCACTCGCTCAACGGCCGGCCCGTCAGCAGCGCCATCTCCACCGCCCGCGCGGCCCGCTGGCCGGGCGCTCCGGCGGCCTCGAATCCCGAATCCAGCCGCGCCGCCCAGCGCTCCAGCCCCGCGCGGCCCAGCCGGGCCAGGGCCGCGCGCAGCCGCTCCCGCCGCTCCGGGTCCAGCGGCGGCTCGGCGAACAGCCCGTCGAACAGCGCGCGCAGGTAGAGCCCCGTGCCGCCCACCACCACCGGCATGTTTCCGCGCGCGCCGATCTCCGCGATCCACGGCCGCGCCTTCGCGGCGAACCGGCCGGCGGAGTAGCGCTCCGTGGGCGGCACCAGGTCCAGGCCGTGGTGCGGCACCGCGGCCCGCTCCTCCGGCGTGGGCTTGGCCGTCCCGATGTTGAGGTAGCGGTACAACTGGCGGGAATCGGCGGAGACGACCTCGATGGGCGCGAGCCGCCCCAGCGCCACCGCCACCCGCGTCTTCCCCACCCCCGTGGGGCCCGTGAGCACCAGGACCCGCGACACCCTACCGCCGCCCGAACCGGCGCTCAAGCTCTCCCCGCGGCAGCTGCACGATGGTCGGCCGCCCGTGGACGTCGTGCGCCGGCAGCTCGCTCCTGAACAGGCGGTCCACCAGCTCCCGCATCTCGGGCTCCGTCAGCGCCTGCCCCGCCTTGATCGCGCCGCGGCAGGCGAACGTCGCGGCGAACCGCTCCAGCGGATTGGCCAGCGCGCCGAACCGGCCGCCGGCCAGGTCCGCGACCATGTCCTTGAGACACCGCTCGGCGTCGAACCGCGGGTGCGGCGCCGGCACCGCGTGCAGCACGACGGCGCTGCCGCCGAACGGCTCCAGCTCGTAGCCCAGCCGCGCCAGCAGCGGGCCCTGCGCCTCGATCGCGTCCAGCTCCGCCGGCGCGAAGTTGATGGTCTGGGGAAACAGCAGCTTCTGCGACGCGGCGCCCCCGCCCCCGCCCTCCCCGCCCTCGGCGTCCGCCCCGCCGAGCACCTGCATGGCGCGCTCGTAGAGCACCCGCTCGTGGGCCGAGTGCTGGTCCACGATCAGCAGGGCGTCGGGCGTCTCGATCAGGATCCAGGTCGCGTGCACCTGCCCCAGGAGCCGCACCGCGCGGGCGCCCTCGACCAGCGCCGCGCCGGCGTCCGGCTCCTCCGCGCCTTCCTGATCGGAGCCGAACGCCGCCGAGTCCTCGGCCCCCGCCGCCCCGAACAGCCCCGGCGACGTGGCCTCCGCGCGCGACACGGCCGCGTGCTCCCACGGCAGGCGCGCCGGGGCGCCCGCGCCCGAGAGGCCGCCGGCCGCGCCGATGGGCGCCGCGCTCGCCAGCTCGCCCAGCGCGCGGTGCACCGCCTCCTCGACCGCGGCCTCGAGCGCGTAGCGGTCGCGGAAGCGGACCTCGAGCTTGGTGGGGTGCACGTTGACGTCCACGTCCCCCGCGGGCACCTCGATCGCCAGGAACACGCACGGCCGGCTCCCGGCCGGCAGGGTCGCGCGGTAGCCGCGCTCGGCCGCGCGCACCAGGAAGTGGTCCCTGACCGGGCGCCCGTTCACCCACAGGTGGGCCGTGCGGCCCGTGGGCGACGCCTGGGCCGGCCGCTGCGCCAGGCCGGCGATCCGCGCCGCGCCCCGCCCTTCCACGCCCGCCGTCTCGTGCGCCACCGGCAGCAGCGTCGCGGCGAACGCGGAGCCCATGAGCTGCGCCACCCGCGCGGCCAGGCTCTCCGCGGGCAGCGCCTCGAGCACCTGCCGGCCGTCGGCCAGCAGCGTCACGCCCAGCCCGGGCAGGGCCAGCGCCAGCGCGGTCACCGCCTCGACGCAGGCGCGGGTCTCGCTCCGGGCGGAGCGCAGGAATTTCCGCCGCGCCGGCGTGTTGTAGAACAGGGAGCGGACGGTGATCGTGGTGCCGGGCTGGCGGGCCAGGTCCTCCACCGCCGACACCAGGCCGCCCGCGGCCGTGAGGCGCGTGCCGACCGCGTCGCCCGCCGCCGCCGTCTCCAGCTCGAACCGGCTGACGGACGCGATCGAGGGCAGCGCCTCACCGCGGAACCCGAAGGTGCCGACGCCCACCAGGTCGTCGGCCGTGCGGATCTTGCTGGTGGCGTGGCGATCCAGGGCCAGCAGCGCGTCCTCGCGCGCCATGCCCTCGCCGTCGTCGGCCACGCGGATCAGCGTCTTGCCGCCGGCCTCGATGGCGATGGCGACGGCCTTCGCCCCGGCGTCCAGCGCGTTCTCCAGCAGCTCCTTGACCACCGACGCCGGGCGCTCCACCACCTCGCCGGCGGCGATGCGGTTGGCGACCGCGTCGGGCAGGATCGCGATCTTTCTCAACGCTTGATGCGCACTCCGTGGTCTTCGAACCGGAAGATCCACGTGGCCATGCGCCAGGGCGCGACCGGCTCGGCGGGATCCACCGCGAACCACTCCTCGTCGCTCCCCGTGCCCGTCGCCCCCCGCCCCTCCGCGGCCTGGGCCACGATCCGCTTCGCGCGCTCGATCCACAGCGCGCAGTTGGCGGGCCGCAGGTCCACCCAGCCCCGCGGCGCCGCCGCCAGCGGGTCGCCGCCGGCCGGCGGCACCGCCACCGTGGCGCCGCGGTACAGCGACCGGCCGTCCGTGCAGACGATGGGAATCCCCACCGAGATGATCTCCGCGCGCAGCCGCGGGTCCGCCTCCAGCAGCGCCTGCGCCTCGCGCCCCAGCTGCGCCGCGTCGCCGTCCGCGAGCTGCGCCACGCTGCGGAACAGCCGCGAGCACAGGTGCGCCTCGAACAGCAGCTTGCTGAGCCGCGGCGGGCCCAGCATCTCGAACGCCACCGACGGCACGCCGTGCTTGGCCGCCAGCTCCCCCAGGCGCTTGAGCGCCGCCTCCCGCAGGATGCCGGCCCGGTAGGTCGGCCCGGCCGTGGCCCCGTCCAGCGCGGCGATGATGTCCCGCCCGGTAGGCCGCCCCTCCAGCTCCATCACCACGTGGTCGGCCACCTCCTCCGGCGTGATGAACTCCATCTGCCCCAGCGCCGTGATGGTGGCGTACTCCTCCCGCGAGAACAGCCCGTTCTCCCCCATATCTATGAACACCGACTCCAGCGGCCGGTCCAGCGACACCCAGCCGGCTCCGCCGGCCGCGGCACGCTCCCCGTTCCCGAACGCGCCGGCCAGGGGCACCGGCTTGGGGCAGTCGTACAGCGGGATCGGCCGGCCACCGCGCCGCACCGGCCCGCAGGTGATCTCCCGCCAGCCGATCGCCGCCGTGGGCTTGATCTCCACCGTCGCGGGCGCCTCCGGCGTCCGCCCCAGCAGGAACAGCAGCAGCGTGTGCGCGCCCGCCACGGCCGACTTGGTCATCAGCGTGCGCGAGGGACGCTCCTCGGAGTGCGTGTACGGGATGTTGAAGCCCATCCCCCCGGTCCCGCTGGTCCCGATCTTCACGTACGCCCGGGTGCCCGCGCGCCGCATGCCCTCCACCAGCAGCTGCACGTGGCGGGTGAGCTGCGGCATCGGCTCGGTGAGCAGGTGGCGCTCGACCGCGGCCTGGTCCAGGGCGCCCTTCAGGGCCAGCGCGTGGAGCGCGCGCGCCGAGTGATAGACGTCCTGATACGCGAAGGCCGTCGCGGTGTTGATGCAGTCCACCACGGCCGCCGGCTGGTAGCGGGTCAGCAGCTGCACCAGGAAGCTTCGGCCGATCGCCTCCTCGGTGAGGTCGCCGTAGAGGTCGTCAATCAGCAGCCGGCGGTTGGCGGCGTCGTCGGTGAGGCGCGCCCGCTCCACGCGCGCCAGCGCGGCCGGCAGGTACACGTTGCCGTGCTCGGTGACCAGCCGGGCGCCGCCGGTGTACGGGCCCAGGGCCGCCGCCGCGCCGGCGGTCTCCCGCTCCGTGAGCGCGACGATGATCAGCGTCCGGGGACGCCGCTCCAGCAGCCGGCGCGCCACCGCGTGGCCCACCAGCCCGCTGCCGCCCAGGATCATGAGGGTCGTGTCTTGCAGCTCCATAGCCCGCTCGCGCCTGCCGTCAGGAGGAATGAGGTCGCGGCAGTCCCACCGCCGCGTACAGGGCGTCCAGCTCCCGTGCGTCCAGGGGCCGGGATGCGCCCGGCTCGAGCGCCCCGAGCCGCACCGGCCCGTAGGCCGTGCGCACCAGGCGCCGCACGCCGAGGCCCAGCGCCGCCACCATCCGGCGCACCACCCGCGAGCGGCCTTCGGCCAGGTCCAGCTCCAGCTCCCCGCCGCCCGGGCCGGCCCGGAACCGCCACCGCAGCGGCCGCACCGGCGCCCCCTCGTCGAGCGGCACACCGTGTGCCAGCGCGGTCCGCGCCGGCCCGCCCAGCCGGCCGGTGACCGCCACCCGGTAGGCGCGCGGCACCTGCCAGCGCGGGTGCATGAGCCGGTGCGCCGCCGCGCCGTCCGTCGTCAGGAGCAGCAGCCCCTCCGAATAGACGTCCAGCCGCCCCACCGCCACCAGCGCCGCGGGGGCGGCGGAAACCAGGGAAAATATGCTGCGATAGCGGGGGGTCGCGCATCTGGAGGTGATGAAGCCCGGCGGCTTGTGCAGCGCCAGCCACACCAGCGGCGCCACCAGCAGCGGCCGGCCGTCCAGCGTCACCCGGTCGGCGGCCGGATCCACCGGGTCGCCCGGGCCCGTGGGCGGGGCCCCGTTCACCGCGACCCGCCCCGACGCCACCAGCTCCGCCGCGCTCCGGCGCGACGTGACGCCCGCCCGCGCCAGGAAGCGCGCGAGCCGGATCGCCGTCACGGCTCCGGCGGCGCGGGGGACGGGGCGGCGGGAGCCGGGGCAGCCGCCGCCGCGCGCTCCGGCTCCGGCGCGGCCAGGGGCCGGAGCGCCACCGACAGC
>JAJYLI010000179.1:0-1591 GCA_021787855.1 bacterium
CACGTAGTCCACGCCGTGCTCGACCGCGAACGCCACGTCCGCGCGGTCCTTGTCGGTCAAGGCGGGCGCCGAGATCTCCACGCCGGGCAGGTTGATACCCTGGTGGCTGGTGAGCGCGCCGCCCGCGGTGACCCGCGCCTCCACGTGCCCGGGCCGCACGGCCACCGTCTCCAGGGCCAGGAGGCCGTCCGCCAGGAGGATCGGGCAGCCCGGCCGCACGTCGGCGGCGAGATCGTAGGTGGTGGGGATCTCGCCCGGCGCCGCCGCGCCCTCCGGCGCGCACACCACGCGGCGGCCCACCTCCAGTGACAGCGGGGCCGCCAGCTCCCCGACCCGGATGCGCGGTCCCTGCAGGTCGAGCAGCACCGCGAGGGGCCCGCCCGCGGCCTCCCCCGCCCGCCGGGCCGCCGCGATCAGCGCCGCGCGCTGCGCCACCGTGCCGTGCGAGGCGTTGATCCGGGCCACGTCCATCCCGGCCGCCACCAACCGGCCCACCGCGGCGGCGGAGGCGCTGGCGGGACCCAGGGTGGCGACGATCTTGGCGTGACGAACCGACAGATGAACTCCCGGAGGCGGGCGGCTAAAAGATAAGCTCCACTCCCAGTCTCACCAGCCGCGGCGGACCGTACGCGAACAGCGGCTGGTAATAGTCGCGCGCCGCCGCGAGGTACAGCGGCAGCAGCTCGGCCTCCCCCTCGACATAGCCGTCGTGGTTCGTGTCCGCCCAGGCGCGGTAGCGCGGCGACTCGTACGGGATGGCCTCGGGGTGCGCCTGGTAGGCGGCCAGCGCCGCGGCCTGGATCTGCTGCCCGGTCATCCCCGGCGTGCCGCTCGCCCGGCGCACCGAGAGGACGTTGCGCGCCCCCAGCAGGTTGCGGACGTCGAGATACACGCTCCCGCGGGTCGCCAGCAGGCGCAGCGGCCGGCGCAGCAGCACGTCCAGCGTCATCTGCGAGGGCAGCCGCCAGCCGTTGATGCCCCCGACGATCGTGTCGCCCGTGATGTCGGTGCGCGTGTACGGCAGGCCGCTGGCGAAGCGGAAGATCGCCGCGCCTTCCAGCCCGCCGAGCGGCCGCACCCCCAGCAGCCGCGGGCCGAAGGCGCGGGGCGTGCCTCCCTGGCCGATCACCGTCAGGCCGTGGCGGCGGTCGTAATCGAGCGGGAACTCGACGCCCCCGGGGCTCACCGTGTCCGCGCCCACGAGATGGATGCTCCGCAGCAGCTCGAACGAATTGCTGGCCGTCGCCGTGGCGACCTGGAGCGTGTAGGCCACCTTGAAGCCCCAGCCATTCTTGAGCGAGCGGTCGAACAGGATCTCGACCCCCTTCACCGAGCCGTAGTCGGCGTTGCCGAAGATCGTCGAGTCGGGGTTCACGCCGAACGGCACGCTCGCCACCAGCCCCTCCAGCTGCTTCACGTAGCCGTTGACCCGCAGCGACGTGCCGGCCGTGGGCCGCACCCGCAGGCTGAACTCGTACTGCGTGGCCTGCTCGAAGCCGAGGTCCGGGTTGCCGACCCGGAACCGGCCGGTGCGCATCGTGTCGTCGAACGCGGCGTCCACCAGGTACTGGTAGTCCGGCGCCTGGCTGAA
>JAJYLI010000179.1:1691-5015 GCA_021787855.1 bacterium
CCGGTGAACGCCCCGAAGCGGTCGGTGGGCTGGGCGGTGAGCGTGCCGCGCTCGAACCGGCGGTCGAAGTACCCGACGCGCAGGTCCGCCAGCACGGACGTGGCCGACGTGGGCGGCGACACGAGCTGGAGGTGCCCGCTCAGCAGCGTCCCGGTCTCGCGCTGCGCCGGGGCGAACGCCAGGTCGTACTTGTAGGCGGGATCGAACAGGAGCTGCTGCCCCACGGAGCGCAGGGCGAACAGCCGCAGCGTCTGGCGGCCCGCGAACGGCACGGTGAGTTTGCCGGCGGCGTCAATCTGTTCCCCGCCGTCGTGCGGGAGCATGTAGGGTTGCCGCGCCCGGGGATCGTGCGCGACCAGCGCCGGGTCCGACGGCGCCGGGGCGTTGACCGGGTCCGCGTCCAGCCGCCCGGTGGCGTCCACCGCGCCGAGCAGCTTGATGCCGCCCGGCAGCGGGCCGTCGGCCTCGAGCACCACCCGGTCCAGCCCGTGATCGAGCGAGGGCCCGAGTCCGCGGTCCGTCTCGTAGCTGGCCCGGCCCCGCCAGCGGTCGCCACCGTCCTTGGTCACGACGTTGATCAGGCCGGAGATGGCCTGGCCGTACCGCGCGGAGAACCCGTTGGTGATGAGCGACGCCTCCGTGAGGATGACCGGCGGCACCCGCAGCCCCAGCGTGCCGGTCGAGGCGTCGAACTGGTCTTTCACCCCCAGGCCGTCAATCACGAACGCCTGCTCGCCCAGCCGGCCCCCGCGGTAGCTCTCGCCCACCGCGCCGGCGCTCAGGGCCACCGCCTCCTCCAGGGTGCTCACGGGCAGTCGGCGCAGGTCGCCGGCGGTGACGCGCTGGGCGTCGGCCACGGCCAGCGGGTCCAGGACGACGTCCGGCGCGGCCTGCACCGTGACTTCCTTGAGCTGGACCGCCTGCGGCGCCAGGACGATGTCCAGCAGCGTGGCCTCGCCCGCCCGCACCTGCACGCTGTCGTGCGTCACCACGGCATAGCCGATGACCCGCACGGTCACCGCGTGCCACCCGCTGTGCACGCCCCGGATCCGGTACCCCCCGGCCGAGTCGCTGAGCGCCGCCAGCCGCCGGTCCAGCAGCACCTGGGCGCCGTGGATCCCGGCGCCGGTGACGCTGTCGCGCACCCGGCCCAGGATGTCGCCGGAGCTCTGCGCGCGCGCCGCCTGCGCGAGCGCCAGGAGCAGGCCGCCGGCCACGGCGGCGCGAACCGTCGCCGCGCGCCTCACGGCACCTCGAGCAACCACAGGTCGGGGAACGCGCCCGCCCCGGTGCCCTCCGCCGCCAGCCGGGTGCCGTCGCGCGACAGCGCGACGCGGCCGAGCGCGAGCGAGCCGGGCCACGGGATCGCGACCCGCGACCCCGTGACGACGTTGACGCGGTACGGCTCTCCGCCCGCCACCGCCACCAGCACGCTTCCCGACACCTGCAGGTCGGAGGCGGGGCCGGCCGCGCCGAAGTCGTACCACACCGTCGCCGACGGCGCCCCCTCGAGCCGGCGGTACACCCGGCTGTCGCCCGCCAGGGTGTAGTACAGCGCATCCGACGAGTCGGTGGCGAGCGAGGTCGCGCCGATCGTGCCCGGAACGACGGTGGGCTGCGTGGAGTCGCCGCCCACGTTGAGGCGCATGATCTCGGTCGGCGTGAAGGTCGTGTCCCACGGATACGGCGGAAAGCTGTAGCCGACCGTTCCCCCGAGGAACACCAGCGTGCCCTCGTGCAACCAGCGCAGGTCGCGCAGCCCCGACTGCAGGGTTCCGTCGGGCGCGGTGTACGGCAGGCGCAGCAGCACCCGGCCCGGATCCGGCACGGTCAGGCTCGCCAGGACCAGCGCGGTGCTGTCGGGCGCCAGGGCGCCGGGTCGGGAGACCTCGCGCACGTACGCGAGATAGCCGGCCGGGCTCACCGCCGGCACCCACAGCGCGGTGGTGGAGTCGCCGCCCGGCGACGGAGGATGGCAGATGGTCCGCTCCAGGTGGCCGCCCCCGGGGGGCAGGATGCCGAGGCAGTGGTCGTTCGTCGCCCCGGCCATCGAGACCGAGTAGATGATCCCCGAGTCCGCGGGCAGCCAGGCGGGCTGCACGTCGCCCAGCAGATTGAAGGTCAGCCGGCGCGGGAACCCGGCGCTGTACGGCTGGTTGGGCCCCAGGTCCGCCGGGCCGAATGGCTTCGCGTGCTCGCAGGACGCCAGCACCGCCAGCGCCACCCCCCACGCGGCGCGCGCCCGACGGAGCCTCACGCGCCCTCCCCGGCCGGCGCCCGCGTCCCGCCCGGGTACGCGACCCAGCCCCTGCCCCGGTGCCCGAACGCGAACACCTCCGGGTGAAGGATTTCCGCGAGGATCTCGAGGGACTCGACCAGCCGCGGACCGGGACGGTGGAAGTAGGCGTTGCCGTCCACCAGGAAGACCCGCCCCGTCCGCACCGCGGCCAGCCGTTCCCAGCCCGGCGCGGCGGCGAGCGTGGGCATCTCGCCGGTGGTCCGCTCGAGGGCGAAGCCGCAGGGCGAGACGATGAGCACGTCCGGGTCGGCCGCGGCCAGCGTCTCCCACGCCATCCCGGGTGAGTGCTTCCGGGCTTCGCCGAACAGGTTGACCCCGCCCGCGATCTCCACCATCTCCGGCATCCAGTTGCCGGCCGCCATGAGCGGATCAATCCACTCGACCACCGCGGCACGCGGGCGGGCGCTCCGCGTCGCGGCGCGGCCGCGGATCGCCTCGACCCGACCCCGGAGCGCGGCCACCAGATCCGCGCCCCGGGCCGGGACGCCGAGCGCGGCGGCCACGCGGGCGATGTCCGCCCAGACGTCGTCCAGCCCGTTCGGCTCGAGGGCCAGGACGCGCGCCGGCCGCTCCGCCAGCTCGCACACCGCGCGCTCGACGTCCGCCGGGCTCACGGCGCAGACCTCGCACTGCGTCTGGGTGATGATCAGGTCGGGCCGCAGCGACCGCAGGAGCGCCGCGTCCACCTCGTAGATCGAGAGCGCCCGCCGCAGCCGATCCTTGAGCGCCGCGTCCACCGCCCGGCTGGCGCCGCCGGTCGCGAACGCGGGCCGGCTCACGGGCGGGAGCCCGCGGACCGACGGAGGCCAGTCGCACTCGTGCGACCGGCCGACCAGGGACGTTTCCTGGCCCAGCGCGCACACGATCTCGGTGGCGGAGGCGATCAGGGAGACGACGCGCGTCGGCCTCTCCCTATGCCGCGCCGGCCGGGAATGTCGCCAGCAGCCAGCGGCGCCACTTCTCGTGGCGCAGCATGGCGAGGACGAAGGGGCGCTCGCGCGGCAGCTCCTTGGCCCTGAGCAGCG
>JAJYLI010000180.1 GCA_021787855.1 bacterium
GGATCGCCGCCGCGCTGGCCCTGGCCGAGCACTTCGCCGACGGCGAGCCCATCTGCGTGATCCTGGGCGACAACATCCTCCAGAAGCCCATCCGCGCGGCCGTCGAGGCATACGGCGCGAACAACCGGGGCGGGATGATTCTCTTGAAGGAGGTCCCGGACCCGGAGCGCTTCGGCGTGCCGGTCATCGAGGGCGGGCGGATCGTCAGGATCGAAGAGAAGCCCAAGGCGCCGCCGTCCCACTACGCCGTCATCGGCGTGTACCTGTACGACGCCCGTGTCTTCGACATCATCCGCACCCTCCGGCCCTCGGGGCGCGGCGAGCTGGAGATCACCGACGTGAACAACCAGTACCTCGCCTGGGGGGAGCTGGCCTTCGGCTACCTGGACGGGTGGTGGACCGACGCCGGCGCGGTCGAGAGCCTGTACCGCGCGTCCACGCTGGTGGCGCGCGAGCGGGCGGAGGGGCGCTGATGCGCCTCGTCGTCACCGGCGGCCTCGGCTTTATCGGGTCCAACTTCGTCCGCATGGTCCTGGCCGAGCGGCCTGACTGGACCGTGACCAACCTGGACCTGGTGACCTACGCGGGAAACCCGGCCAACCTCTCCGACCTGGCGGCCGACCGGCGGTACCGCTTCGTCAAGGGCGACATCGGCGAGCCGGGGGATCTGGCCCGCGCGTTCGAGGGTGGGGCCGACGCGGTGGTGCACTTCGCCGCCGAGAGCCACGTGGACCGCTCCATCCTCTCGGCGGAGCCGTTCGTCAGGACCAACGTGCTCGGCACCATGCGGGTCCTGGAGGCGGCGCGCGCGCAGGGCCGCTGCCGGGTGGTGCACGTCTCGACCGACGAGGTGTACGGCGCCCTGGGCCCGGACGACCCGCCGTTCACCGAGACGACGCCCCTCAACCCCACCAGCCCGTACGCCGCCAGCAAGGCCGCGGCGGACCACCTGGCCCTGGCGTTCGCCCGCACGCACGGCCAGGACGTGGTGATCACGCGCTGCTCCAACAACTACGGCCCCTACCAGTTCCCGGAGAAGCTGATTCCCCTGATGATCACCAACGCCATCGAGGGGAAACGGCTGCCGGTCTATGGCGACGGCCGGCAGGTGCGGGACTGGATTCACGTCGCCGACCACTGCGCGGGGGTGCTGGCCACGCTGGAGAAGGGCCGCGCGGGCGAGGTCTATAACTTCGGCGCGCGCTCCGAGCGCTACAACCTCGACATCGTCTCGCGCATCGTGGCCATGCTGGGGGTGCGGCCCGAGCTGGTCGAGCACGTCGCCGACCGGCCGGCGCACGACCGCCGCTACGCGATGGACGCCGCCAGGGCCGAGCGGGAGCTCGGCTGGTGCCCGGCGCGCACCTTCGAGCAGGGGCTCGCCGACACCGTACGCTGGTACGTGGAGCACGAGACCTGGTGGCGGGCCGTGAAGGACGGCTCGTACCGGGACTTCTACCGGCAGTGGTACGAGGAGCGCGGGTCATGAACGTCGCCGTGGTGGGCACGGGCTACGTCGGCCTGGTGATGGCGGCCGGCCTGGCGGAGATGGGCAACACGGTGGTCGGCGCGGACGTGGACGCGGGCAAGGTCGCGCGCCTCAAGAAGAACGATCTGCCCATCTACGAGCCGGGCCTGGAGCCCCTGGTGGTGCGCAACCAGGCCGAGGGGCGGCTGACGTTCACCACCGACGTGGGCGCCGCGGTGGAGGCGAGCGACATCGTGTTTATCGCCGTCGGCACGCCGCCCGACGAGGACGGCTCCGCCGACCTCACGCACGTGCTGGCGGTCGCCACGGCCATCGGCCAGCACCTGAACCGGCCCAAGGTCGTGGTCACCAAGAGCACGGTGCCGGTGGGAACGGCGGAGAAGGTCCGGGCCGCCGTGGCCCGGCACGCGAAGCAGCCGTTCCACGTGGCCTCGAACCCCGAGTTCCTCAAGGAGGGGGCCGCCGTCCAGGACTTCATGAAGCCGGACCGCATCGTGCTGGGCGTGGATTCCCCCGAGGCCGAGGCGGCGCTGCGGGAGCTGTACGAGCCGTTCGTGCGCAGCGGCAACCCGGTGCTGTTCATGGACATCCCCTCCGCCGAGGTGACCAAGTACGCGGCCAACGCCATGCTCGCGGCCCGCATCACCCTCATGAACCAGTTCGCCAACCTGTGCGAGAAGGTCGGCGCCGACATCGAGCAGGTGCGCCGGGGCATCGGCAGCGACGCGCGGATCGGCAGAGCCTTCCTCTACCCCGGCCCCGGCTACGGCGGCTCCTGCTTCCCCAAGGACGTCAAGGCGCTGTGCGCCACCGGGCGGGAGGTCGGCGCGCCGCTCGAGGTCCTGGAGTGCGTCGAGCGGGTGAACGGGCTGCAGAAGCTGGTTCCGGTCGGCAAGCTCGAGGCGGCGCTGGGCTCCCTGGCCGGGAAGACCGTGGCGCTGTGGGGCCTCGCCTTCAAGGCGCAGACCGACGACATGCGCGAGGCCGCGGCGCTGGTGGTGGTGGAGACGCTGCTCGCGGCCGGCGCGAAGCTGGTGGTCCACGACCCCAAGGCCATGGACGAGGCGCGGCGGCGCTTCGGCGACCGCGTGACGTACGTCGAGCACCGCTACGACGCGCTCCGGGCCGCCGACGCGCTGCTCGTCCTGACGGAGTGGGAGGAGTACCGCGTGCTCGACGTCGCCCGCGCGCGGAGCCTGATGCGGCGCCCGGTCGTGGTGGACGCGCGCAATCTGTTCGACCCCGCCCGGCTGCGGGAGCACGGCTTCACGTACCACTCGATCGGACGGCCCTGATGCGCCTGCTGATCACCGGCGCCGCCGGCTTCCTCGGCTCCCACCTCGCCGACCGGTTCCTCGCGGACGGCCACGAGGTGGTCGGCATGGACAACTTCGCGACGGGCAGCCCCGACAACATCGCGCACCTGACGGGCAATCCGCGCTGGTCGTTCTTCGAGCACAACGTCACCAACTTCATCTACGTCGCCGGGCCGCTGGACGGCGTGCTGCACTTCGCCTCCCCCGCCAGCCCGCGGGACTACCTGGAGCTGCCCATCCAGACCCTCAAGGTGGGCTCCCTGGGCACGCACAAGGCGCTGGGCCTGGCCAAGGCCAAGGGCGCGCGGTTCCTGCTGGCCTCGACCTCGGAGGTGTACGGCGATCCGCTGGTGCACCCGCAGCCCGAGAGCTACTGGGGCAACGTGAACCCCATCGGGCCGCGGGGCGTGTACGACGAGGCCAAGCGCTTCGCCGAGGCCATGACCATGGCCTATCACCGCTACCACGGCGCGGATACGCGGATCGTGCGGATCTTCAACACCTACGGGCCGCGGATGCGTGAGCGCGACGGGCGCGTCGTCTCCAATTTCATCGTCCAGGCCCTCAAGGGCGAGCCGCTCACGGTCTATGGCGACGGGAGCCAGACCCGCTCGTTCACCTACGTGGACGATCTGATCGAGGGGATCGTGCGGTTGTTCGAGCGCGGCACGGCCGACCCCACCAACGTGGGCAACCCGAACGAGTTCACGGTCCGGCAGCTCGCGGAGGTGGTGGTGCGGCTCACCGGCTCGCGCTCGAAGATCGTCCGGGAGCCGTTGCCGGAGGACGATCCCAAGGTCCGGCAGCCGGACATCGCCCGCGCCCGGGAGCGCCTGGGCTGGGAGCCCCGCGTGGAGCTGGAGGCCGGCCTGCGCCGCACCATCGAGTACTTCCGCGCCAGGCAGGCGTGACGCGCGTCCTGGTGACCGGGGCGGCCGGCTTCATCGGCTCGCACGTGGCCGAGGCGCTGGTCGCGCGCGGGGACGCAGTCGTGGGGCTGGACAACTTCGACCCGTTCTACCCGCGCGCCGTCAAGGAGGCCAACCTCGCCGCGCTCGCCCGCTCGCCGCGCTTCCGCCTGGTCGAGGGCGACGTGCGGGACGGGGACCGCGTGGCCGGTCTCCTGGATGCCGGGACGGCGGTCATCCATCTGGCGGCCAAGGCCGGCGTGCGCCCCTCGCTGGAGGACCCCGCGTCGTACGCCTCGGTCAACATCGAGGGCACGGCGGTGCTGCTCGAGGCCGCGCGCCGGGCCGGGGTCCGGCGCGTCGTATTCGGCGGCTCGTCGTCGGTCTATGGCGACGACGCCCCCGTGCCGTTCGCGGAGGACTGGCCCGCCCTGCGGCCCATCTCGCCCTACGCGGCGACCAAGCGCGCGGGCGAGCTGCTGTGCGCCACCTTCGCCGGGCTGTACGGCCTGCGGGTCATCGCGCTGCGGTTCTTCACCGTCTATGGGCCGCGCCAGCGCCCCGACCTGGCCATCCACAAGTTCACCCGGCTGATCCGGGCGGGGCGGCCCGTCCCCTTCTATGGCGACGGCACCAGCGAGCGCGACTACACGTACATAGACGATATTGTAGGAGGGGTGCTGGCGGCCCTGGACTGGACGGCCCGGCCCGCGGCGCCGGGCGGGAGCGCCGAGGCGGGCCTGGAGATCGTGAACCTCGGCGAGTCGCGGACCACCTCCCTGAGCCGGCTGGTGGAGCTGATCGCCCGGGCGGTCGGCCG
The DNA here is from genome assembly GCA_021787855.1 of bacterium. GTDB lineage: Bacteria > Gemmatimonadota > Gemmatimonadetes > Gemmatimonadales > JACORV01 > Fen-1245. The sequence goes on from JAJYLI010000180.1 coordinate 4,534, forward strand.
CGAGCCGCGGCTGGAGCGGCTGCCGGCGCAGCCCGGCGACGTGCGCCGCACCTGCGCCGACGTGCGCAAGGCGGAGCGGCTGCTGGGCTACCGGCCCGGGATCCCGGTGGAGCAGGGAATTCCGCGCTTCGTGCGCTGGTTCGAGGAGGCCCATGGACGGGACGACTAGGCTGGTGGCGCGGGCCCGGGAGCGGCTGGAGGCGGGCGACGCGTACGGCGCCGTCCACCTGCTCCGGGAGGCGCTGGCGTCGGGGCGGGCCTTCGCCGACGCGCACCACCTGCTGGGGCTGGCGCTCTCGACCGTGGGCCAGCACGAGGAGGCCGTGAAGGAGTTCGATCGCGCGCTGGAGCTGAATCCGCGCTACGTGGACGCGCTGTTGAACCGCGCCGTCACCCTGAACGAGCTGGGGCGCTACGACGAAGCGGCGGACGCGTTCGGGGCGGCGCAGCGCCTGGGCGGCGTGGACCACACCGG
>JAJYLI010000181.1 GCA_021787855.1 bacterium
AGCCGGTGTTCTGCGGCGGCGAGCAGCGGGCCGACCAGGAGCGCGAGCAGTGGAGCTCGGGCGTGAACTACCTCTCGGTCCGGCCCGGGGTGGTGCTGGGCTACGAGCGCAACGAGGCGACGCTGCGCGAGCTGGAGCGCGCCGGCTTCCGGATCGTGCCGGCCGGCAAGCTCTTGAAGGGCGAGCAGGCGGTGGGGGAGGGCGAGCGGGCGGTGATCGCGCTCAAGGGGAGCGAGCTGGTGCGCGGCGGCGGAGGCCCGCGGTGCATGACCATGCCCCTGCGGCGCGACGACCCGTGAGTGACGCGGCGCTTCCGGCGCGACGGCCGGAGGGCGCGACGGCGCCGGACTCGGGCCCACCGGCCGCCGCCGCGTTCGTCGCGCCGCCCGCCGGATCCCGCTTTCGGCCGGGTGCCACCCTGGCGGAGCGGGCGGCCGCGTACCTGGGTGAGGGGCCGCGCGCCCCGGACGACATCGCCCACGACGTGCTGGGGCTGGCGCGCGCGTCGGGCGTGGTGGCGGGGCGGCTGGTGGCGGCGCTGCTCGGCGCGGACCCGCGCTTCGCCTTCGACGCCGACGGGCGCTGGTCCCGGATCGCCGAGCCCGTGCTGGGCGCCGTGCCGCTGGCGGAGCTGCCCTTCGCCGTCGTGGACGTGGAAACCACCGGGCTCCGGGCGCGCGCGGGCGACCGGGTGACGGAGATCGCCGTGGTGCACGTGGACGGCGGGCGGGTCGAGCTGGCGCTGGCGTCGCTGGTGAACCCCGAGGTGCCGATCCCGGCCTACATCACCGCCCTGACGGGGATCAGCGACGAGCTGGTGCGGGACGCGCCCCCCTTCGCCCTGGTCGCGGACGAGCTGCTGGCGGCCCTGCACGGGCGGGTGTTCGTGGCGCACAACGCGGCCTTCGACTGGCGGTTCGTGAGCGCGGAGCTGGAGCGCGCGGGCGCCTTCGTGCCCCGCGTCGAGCGGTTGTGCACGGTCCGCATGGCGCGGGCGCTGGTACCCGAGCTGGAACGGAGGAACCTGGACAGCGTGAGACAGTTCTTCGGCATCGAAACCGACCACCGGCACCGGGCCGGCGGCGACGCCCTGGTCACGGCGGCCGTGCTGCGGCGGCTCCTGGGCCGCGCCGCCGAGAGTGGCATCGAGACCTGGCCCGCGCTCCGGAGCGTGGTCCCGTGACGCGGGCGACGCGGTTCACGGTCGGCCGGCTCACCTGCTGGACGCTCGAGGGCGGCCTCATCCGCCTGGACGGCGGCGCCATGTTCGGCGTCGTGCCCAAGCCGCTGTGGGAGCGGCACGCGCGGGCGGACGACCGCAACCGCATTCTCCTGGCGATGCGCTGCCTGCTGGTGGAGCATCCCGACGGGCTGGTGCTGGTGGACACCGGCCTCGGCGACAAGGAGACGGCCAAGTTCCGGGACATCTACGGCGTCGCGAACGCCGGGACCGCCGGGCCCACGGCGCTGGAAGACGCGCTGGCGGAGGCCGGGCACGGCGCCGCCGACGTGAAGTGGGTGGTCAACACGCACCTGCACTTCGACCACGCGGGCGGGAACACCCGCCGCGCGGGGGACGGCCCGCCCGCGCTGTCGTTCCCCAACGCGACCTACGTCGTGCAGCAGGGGGAGCTGGAGACCGCCGCGCACCCCAACGAGCGGACCCGGGCCAACTATCTGGCGCCGAACTTCGGCCCCGTGTCGGCCGCGTCGCGCTGGCGCCTGGTCACCGGCGAGCTGGAGCTGCTCCCGGGCGTCCGGCTGCTGCCCACGCCCGGCCACACGCCGAGCCACCAGTCGGTGCTCGTCAGCAGCGGCGGTGAGACCGCCTGCTACCTGGGCGACCTCGTGCCGATGGCGGCGCACCTGCCGGCGGCCTGGACCATGGGCTTCGACCTCGAGCCACTGGTGACGATCGCGACCAAGAAGCGGGTGCTGGCGCGCGCGGCGCGGGAGGGCTGGGAGCTGGTCTTCGAGCACGACCCGGCGGTGGCGCGCGGCCGGCTCGGGGAGGATCCGGAGCACGGCTGGGCACCGGAACCGGTTGACACGGTGCGAGTTGCGCCCTAGCTTCCGGCGCGTCAAGCAGGAGCCGATGGCTCCTCACCCTCCGACCCCCGGTTGCGGGTGGCGGATTCGGGTTCTTCCAGCGGATGGCGCTCCCGCCTTGGGCGGGCGCGCCGCGGCGGCGGACTCCGGAGGGTACGGACGTCCGCCGTGGCGTTTTTAACCCAGGAAGAGGAGGCAGCGCCCCATTCTCGAAAAGCCAACGCCGGACAACAAGAGTCGTGTGCGCATCAACCGCATGATCCGCTTCAGCCCGGTGCGCGTCATCGCGCCCGACGGCGCGCAACTCGGGATCATGGCGGTGGACGAGGCCCTGGCGGCGGCGCAGGCCCGCGGCCTCGACCTGGTCGAGGTGGCTCCGATGGCGCGGCCCCCGGTGTGCCGCATCATGGACTACGGGAAGTTCAAGTTCGAGCAGGCGAAGGCGGCGCGGGCCGCGAAGAAGAAGCAGCACTCGATCCAGCTCAAGGAGATCAAGTTCCGGCCCGGGATTGACGAGCACGACTTCGAGTTCAAGTGCCGGCACGCGAAGCAGTTCCTCGTCGAAGGCAACAAGGTGAAGGTGACGATGATGTTCCGCGGGCGGCAGATGGCGCACCCGGAGCTGGGCCGCGAGGTGCTGGACCGGGTGGCCGTGACGCTCGGCGAGGTGGCCAAGATGGAGCAGGAGGCCAAGCTCGAGGGGCGGAACATGACGATGCTGCTCACGCCCAAGTGAGCGGGGGACCACAGCGGTGAAGAAGAAGACCAACAAGGCGGCGGCGAAGCGGTTCCGGCTGACGGGCAAGGGCCGGGTGCGGCGGCGCCGCGCCTACAAGAGCCACATCCTGACCAAGAAGGCGCCCAAGCGGAAGCGGCGCCTGCGGAAGGGAACGGTCGCTTCGCACGCGGACGTGCGGCGGCTGAAGGGCCTCATCACGGCGTAGGAGAGAATCAGCCATGCCTCGCGTCAAGAGCAACGTCACGCGCCTCAAGCGCAAGAACAAGATCATGAAGGAGGCGCGCGGGGCCCGCGGCGGCCGCAGCAAGCTGTGGAAGGCCGCCAAGGAAACCGTGGAGCGCGGATGGGCCTACGCGTACCGGGATCGCAAGCAGAAGAAGCGGCAGTTCCGGCGGCTGTGGATCCTGCGGATCAACGCCGCCGCCCGGGAGCACGACCTGTCCTACAACCGGTTCATGAACGGGCTCAAGAAGGCGGGGGTCGAGATCAACCGCAAGGTGCTGGCCGACCTGGCGGTCGCGGACCCCGCGGCCTTCGCCCGGCTCACGGAGCTGGCCAAGAGCCACGAGTAGCCGGTGAGCGCGAAGGCGGCGGACCTCGTCGCCGCGCTCGCCGGCCTCGAGCGGGAGGCGGAGGAGCGGATCCACGCCGCCGCCCGTGACGGCGAGGCGCTGCAGCGGCTCCGGACCGAGTACCTGGGCCGCAAGGCCGGGCGGGTGACCGGCATCCTCCGCGAGCTGCCGGCGCTGCCGCCGGAGGCCCGCCGCGAGCTGGGCCAGGCCGGCAACCAGGCCAAGGCGCGGCTCGAGCAGCTCCTGGCCGAGGCCGAGGCCGCGCTGGCGGCGCGCCCCGCGGCCGCCGGGGCCGATCTCACCATGCCCGCCCGCCGCCAGTGGCGCGGCGCGCTGCACCCCGTGACCCTCGTCGTGGACGAGATCTGCGACATCTTCCGCGAGCTGGGGCTCACCCGCGTGGTGGGGCCCGAGGCGGAATCCGAGCGGAACAACTTCACCGCCCTCAACTTCCCGCCGGGGCACCCGGCCCTGGACGCGCAGGACAGCTTCTACCTCGGGCCCGGCGCGCTCCTCCGAACCCACACCTCGCCGGTGCAGGTCCGCGTGATGGAGGCGTACCGGCCGCCCATCCGGGTGACCATCCCCGGGCGCTGCTACCGGCGCGACCCGTTCGACGCCTCGCACTCGCCCGTGTTCCACCAGGTCGAGGGGCTGGTGGTGGACGAGGGGATCAACCTGGTGGACCTCAAGGCCGCGATCACGTTCTTCGCGCGCCGGTTTCTCTCGCCGGGCGTGACGGTCCGCTTCCGCCCGTCGTTCTTCCCGTTCACCGAGCCGTCGGCCGAAGTGGACGTGTCCTGTCCCCAGTGCGACGGGTCCGGCTGCCCGGTGTGCAAGCACACCGGCTTCATGGAGCTGCTGGGCGCCGGCATGGTGGACCCGGCGGTGTTCGAGGCGGTGGGCGTGGACCCCGAGCGGTTCACGGGCTGGGCGTTCGGCATGGGGCTCGACCGCGCGGCGATGATCCGCTACGGGATTCCCGATATCCGCATGCTGTTCGAGGCGGACATGCGCTTCCACGCCCAGTTCGTGGACGCGGCATGAAGGCCTCGCTGCGCTGGCTCGGGGACCTGCTGGGCGGCGCGCTCGACCCGCGCGAGACCCGCGAGCGGCTGACCATGCTGGGCGCCGTGGTGGACGCGGCGGAGCCGCTGCACCACGACCTGGCCGAGGTGATCGTGGCGGAGGTGCTGGAAGTGAAGCCGCACCCCAACGCCGACCGCCTGTCGTTGTGCAAGGTGAACGCCGGCGCCGGCGTGGTGTCCGTGGTCTGCGGCGCCAGGAACGTGACCGCGGGGCGGCGCTACCCGTTCGCGCGGCCGGGGACCACCCTGCCGGGCGGCGTGAAGCTCGAGCGGCGGAAGATTCGCGGCGAAGTGTCCGAGGGCATGCTGTGCTCGGCCCGGGAGCTGGGGCTGGGCGAGGATCAGGAGGGCATCCTGGAGCTGGACTCCGCGGCCGCGCCGGGCACGCCGCTGCTGGACGTGCTGCCGGTCGCGGACACGCGGCTGGACATTGACGTCGGCGCCAACCGCCCCGACCTGCTGTGCCACCAGGGCCTGGCGCGCGAGCTGGGCGCGGCGCTGGGCGGCGGCCGCGTGCCGCGGCTGCCGGCGTTCCTGGACCCGGCCGCGCCGCGGCCG
>JAJYLI010000182.1 GCA_021787855.1 bacterium
CGACAGCGCGCGGGCCAGGGCGAGGGCGACCACGAGGCCGATCGCGCCGCCGATCGCCGTGGCCCGCACCGCCTGCGTCACCGCGAGCCGCACCACCTCCGTGCCGCCCGCGCCCAGGGCGATGCGCACGCCGATCTCGCGCGTCCGCTGCGTCACGCCGTAGGCGGTCACGCCGTACAGGCCCAGCGACGCGATCACGAGCGCCAGCAGCCCGAACACGCTCAGCATCGTGGCGCCGAGCTGCCACGAGCGCCACTGCGGCTCGACCCGGTCCAGCATGGGCTCCACCGATACGAACGGCAGGTCGGCCTCCACCGTCTGGAGCGCGTGCTGGATCCCGCCGGCGGCCGCGCGGGCCGGCGCGCGGGTCCGGATCAGCAGCCCGTCGAGCGGCATCGGCATCAGGTGCTCGGCGAACGGCAGGTAGTAGAGCAGCGGCTTGTCCTGCGTGACGCTCATGGTCCGGGCATCGGCCGCCACGCCGATCACCTGGACGCAGTTCTGCTGCACAGGCCCGAGGTAGATGCACTGGCCGATCGGGTCCTTGCCCGGCCAGGCGACCTGCGCGAATCGCTCGCCGACGACGACGACCGGCGTCGCGCCCGGCCCGTCCGCCGCGGTGAAGCCGCGGCCGCGGAGGATCCTCGTCCCCACGGTCGCGAAGTAGCCGGGCGAGACCTGCAGCAGGAAGGGGCCGCCGCCGGCGATGCGCGGCAGCGAGTCGCGGCCGGACACGCTGATCATCAGCACGATGGCCGACTGGAAGGGCGTGCCCATGCTCACCGCCGCGCTGGCCACCGCGGGATCGGACTTGATGGCCTGCTCGAGGCGCAGGTAGGCCGCGCTCTGCGGATCGGTCGGCCCGCCACCCGCCGGCCCGCCGACCTGCCGGCTCATCACCCGCATCTCCCCCGCGCCGCCCACGTGCAGGTTCGCGTTCGCGATCAGCAGGTGGTCCAGGTCCAGCCCGTAGTCGAGCGTCTCCGCGTGGCGGAGGCTGCGCACGAACAGCCCCGCGCCCACCAGCAGCACCAGCGTCAGCGCCACCTGCGTCGTGAGGAGCGCCGAGCGCAGCATGCCGCGCGTCGGGTTGACGTCGTGGCCGCCGCTCCTGAGGGCCGAAGCCAGGTCGCCGCGGCTCACCTGCCAGGCGGGGGCGCTGCCGGAGAGCAGGCCCGCCACGACCGCCACGACGAAGGTGAACGCCAGGAGGCGGGTGTCGAGCAGCGAGCCGGCCACTCCTCCCGGCAGCAGGTACGCGCGCACGACCGAGCCGCCCCACAGCGCCACCAGCAGGCCCGCCGCTCCGCCGCCGAGCGCCAGGACCATGCTCTCCACCACGAGTTGTCGCACGAGCGCCCCGCGGCCCGCCCCAAGGCCGGCGCGCACGGCCAGCTCCACGCGGCGCCTCAAGCCGCGCGCCAGCAGCAGGTTGCCGACGTTGGCGCAGGCCACGAGCAGCACCGCCAGGGCCACGATCGCGACCCACAGCGCGACCTTGGTGTCGCTCGACATGTTCGGGCCGCGCGCGGCCTGGATCGGGCCGAGGAGCACCGTGGCCTGGATCTGCCTGGAGCGGAACCGCGGCGCGCCGGGCCCCGGGGCCATCCGCGGGCCGCCGGGCCCGCCGGGGCCGGGCCCCGGTCCGCTCATGAACGTCTCGTTGTTCGCCGCCTCCTCGCGGTCATAGGCGACCTGGGCCTCGGCGGTGGCCGACGTCTTCGTCGCGCCGGGCGCCAGGCGCGCCAGCACACTCATCCACATCCAATGCGAGTTGCTCAGCGCCTCCGCGCTCGAGAGCAGCGGCGCCGCCTGCCGGATCGGGAGCCACAGGTCGGGCTCGTCGAGATCGGCGCCGGTGAACCCGGCCGGCGTCACGCCGATGATCGAGTACACGAACTGCCCGATCTGGATCGTGCGGCGCAGCACGTCGGGATCGCCCGCCATGTCCCGCCGCCAGTAGCGGTGGCTCACCACCACCACCGGGCCGGCGCCGAGCTGGTCATCCGTCGAATCGAACAACCGGCCCAGCTCGGGATGAACGCCCAGCAGCGGGAAGAACGAGGCGGAGACGGCGCGCACCGTGGCGGGCCGGGCATCCACGCCGGTGCCGATGCTCACCTGGCCCCAGGCCACGGCCGCCACCGCGCCGAACCCGTGCACGCCGGCCAGGGCCTGGTAGGCCGGGTACGACGTGCCGGAGCCGACCTCGTTCCGGCCGAACATGTTGCGGCGGAAGTACACGCGCTCGACCCGCGACGCGTCGCGCACGTAGGCCGGCGCCTTGAGGAGCAGCGCATCCAGCACGCCGAACATGGTGGTGTTGGCGCCGATGCCGAGCGCGAGCGTCACCACCACGGCGATGGTGAAGCCGGGCGTGCGCAGCAGCCCCCGGACGGCGTAGCGGAGGTCCTTGAGGAGCGTGTCCACGGTCACACGACCGCGACCGACTCTTCCACGATCCTCCCATCGAACAGATGGATCGTCCGGTCCGCGTGCCGCGCGTAGCGCGGATCGTGCGTGACCATGCACAGCGTCGCGCCGGCGCGGTGCAGGTCCCTGAGCAGCTCCATCACCTGCTCGCCGTTCTTGGAGTCGAGGTTCCCCGTCGGCTCGTCGGCCAGCAGGATCAGCGGATCGCCCACCACGGCGCGCGCCACGGCCACGCGCTGCTGCTGGCCGCCGGAGAGCTGCGAGGGGTAGTGCTTCATGCGGTGGCTCATGCCCACCTTCTCGAGCGCGTCCAGCACCCGCTTCTTGCGCTCGTCGCCCGGCATGCCGCGGTAGGTGAGCGGCAGCTCGACGTTCTCGGCCACGGTGAGGTCGCCGATCAGGTTGAACGCCTGAAAGATGAAGCCGATCTGGCGATTGCGGATCTTGGCGCGCTGGCCCGCGGTGAGGTCGGCGACGTGCTCGCCCCCCAGCAGGTAGGTACCCTCGCTGGGCGAATCGAGCAGGCCGAGGATCGACAGCAGCGTCGTCTTCCCGCAGCCCGACGGGCCGGAAACGGCGAGGTACTCGCCCTGCTTGATCTCGAGGTGCACGTCCTCGAGCGCGTGGGTCTCCACCTCGTCGGTGTAGAACACCTTCTTCAGGCCCTCGAGCTTGATCAGCGCTGGTCCGTTCGTCGCAGCGGTCATCGTCGGTCCCCGGGTTGGTCAGTCAATCTTCACGCGATCCACGGCGTCGTACCGCGACATGTCGGAGAGGATCACCTTGTCGCCCTGCTTGAGGCCGCTCAGCACCTCGACCGAGTTCACCGAGGCGCGGCCCAGCTGCACGTTCACGCGGACGGCGTAGTGGCCGCCCTCGACCAGCTTGAAGAGCCCCACGGTGCTGTTCGACTGCCCGTACGCGGGGCGGCCCACGTGCAGCACGTTGTCCAGGCGCTCGATGATGATCGTGCCCTCGACGCTGAGGTCGGGGCGCGCGCCCGGCGGGAGCGCGCCGTCCAAGGAGCAGTCCACGGCCACCGTGCCGTTCACGGCCTGCGGATCAATGCGGATGACGTGGCCCGGCACCAGCCCGTTGCGCGTGTCCACGGAATCAATCTGGCCCAGGGCCACGTCGGCGGCCTGCGTCTCGGCGATCTGGAGGACCGCCTTGAGCTTGCTGGGCTCGACGATCTCGGCGAGCTGCTGGCCCGCCTGGACCCACTGCCCCACCTCGAGCGAGAGGTCCTGCAGGACGCCCTCGGCACCCGCCGTCACGGTCATCGAGGCCACCCGGCTGTGCTGGAAGTCGGCGATGGCCTTGAGCCGCCGGACCTGGTCCTCCTGCAGGGCGACCTGGCTGTCCACGCTGCTGGCGATCACCGTGAGCTGCTGCCGCGCGATGGAGAGCTGGGTCTGCAGCTGCGTCACCTGGTCGCGATCCTTCTGCAGCTCGTAGGGCGCGATCAGGTTGCGCGGCGCCAGGCTCTCCGCCGCCACCACGTTGCGCTGCGCGTCCTGGAAGGCGGCCTGCGCCTGCGCGACCGCCGCCTCCTGGCTCAGCTTCTGCGTCTGCAGCGAGGTCCGCATCGTGACCAGGGCCGACTGCGCGGCCGAGACCGCCTGGTCGGCGGAGAGCGCGGACAACTCCACGTCCGGGTTGCTCATCTGGAGCAGCACGGTGCCGGGCTTCACGTGCGCGCCGGGCCGCAGGAGCACGCGGTCCACGCGGCCGCTGGTGACGGACGAGACGAAATAGGGCGACAGCGGCTGGAGCGTGCCGGGCCCGCGGACGTCGCGCACCATGGGCCCGCGGACCACCGAGTCTATGACGAGCGTGGAGGCGTCCACGCTCGGCGCGGCGGGCTTGAGCCGGCCCAAGGCGACGGTCACGATGACGATCAGGACCAGCCCGCCGAGCGCGAGCAGGATGCGCTTGCGCTTGCGGTTGGGCGGGGTGCGTGGGATGTCCATGCCACCTTGAGACAGTGCAAGGCGCGGACCGGGATGGATGGCGAGCTAAGTCGTTCCCGGATGCCGAGTTGCTGGATGTGGGGTGCGGGTGCGCGGCGTCGAGGTGACCGGGAGCGGGATTGCGCGTCCCATGAACGAACACTCCTCAGGGAAGCCAGGGACGGGAGCGACACGGCGGCCAAAGAGCGCCAGTCTTACTTGATGCGCCCAACCAGCCGGGCATCGCGGCTGCAGCTACTCACAGGCCGGGCGCACCTTCCCAGGCGCCGATCCGCCAATCGCCTCAGCGCTCTCCTCAGGCCCGACCGGCTCGCCTGCCGGCGCGGAAGCCTCGCGGCCTCGCGGTCGCGCACCTGGCGAGCTCCTCGAGCGTGGCGTAACCACCCTCGCGGCGGTTGGGCGCGGAGCAAGTTCGGACCCGAACGATTGCGGATCGCCCATCAAACGGAGCGCTGCGTGAAGGCCGACGGAACGCTACGTTGCCCGCAAGGTCTCCACGGGTTTGCGCTGGTCAGGTCGCGCGCAGGATCGCGATGGGGTCGGCGCGCATGGCGCGGAAGGCGGGCGCCAGGCAGGCA
>JAJYLI010000019.1 GCA_021787855.1 bacterium
GCAGCCGGCGGGCCCGGCGTCGCCCCCCGGGATCGGGATCGCGCCGCGCCGGCGGCGGGCTCCCCGCGGCCCGCCCCGGACGGGCCGGGCGAGCGGGTGCGCCCGCGGCGGGTGAGCTTCGTCATGGAGTTCGAGCCGCTGGTGGCCGAACGCCTCGCGGCCGAAGCGACCAAGACGTTCGTGCTCTCGCTGCTCATGGCCGCCGCGCTGGTCGCCGCGGGCGTGGGCTTCTGGCGCCTCGCGCTGCGGCAGGAGCGGACCGAGCGGCGGCTCGAGGAGCAGCGCCGCCTGGGCGCCCTGGGCGAGATGTCGGCCGTGCTGGCGCACGAGCTCCGCAACCCCATCGCCTCGCTCAAGGGCAACGCGCAGCTCCTGGCCGAGCGGCTGGACGACGGGACGCCGAACCATCACAAGGCGTCGCTGGTGGTCTCCGAGGCCAGGCGGCTGGAGGTCCTGACCACCGACCTGCTGGATTTCGCGCGCTCCGGGCCGCTGGACCTCGAGCCGACCGACCCCACCCAGCTCCTGGTCTCGTGCATCGAGGAGGTGGGGGCGGGGGCCGAGGCCGGCCGCGAGGCGTTCGTCCTGCACGCCGACGGCGCGCCCCGCGTCTGGCCGCTGGATGAGCGGCGCATGCGCCAGGCGCTGACCAACGTGCTCCGGAACGCGCGCCAGGCCACGCCCGAGGGCACCCGGCCGGAGGTGGCGGCGGGCCGCAACGACGGCTCGCTGGTCATCACGGTGCGGGACTTCGGTCCCGGCGTCCCGGCGGGCGACGAGCACCGGATCTTCTCACCCTTCTACACCACCCGCACCACCGGCACCGGCCTCGGGCTGGCGGTCGTCGAGCGCGTGGTCGAGATGCACGGCGGCACCGTGGTGGTGAGCAACCACCCCGACGGCGGCGCCGTCTTCCGCATCACCATCCCCGGGAGCTGAGCGCGATGGCCCGGATCCTGGTGGCGGACGACGAGCAGGGCCTCCGGGCCTTCGTGGCCGAGGCCCTCGCGGACGACGGCCACGCGGTGGTGCAGGCCGCCGACGGCCTGGAGGCCGCGCGGCGCCTGGCCGGCGAGAGCTTCGACCTGTTGATCACCGACCTCAAGATGCCGCGCCTGGACGGCCTGGGCCTGCTCCGCCAGGTCCGGGCCGAGCAGCCGGAGCTGGAGGTCATCGTGCTCACCGCCTTCGGCACGGTGGACACGGCCGTCGAGGCGATGAAGCTGGGCGCGTTCGACTATCTCCAGAAGCCCGTCGGCAGTCCGGGCGAGCTGCGGCTGCTGGCCTCCCGGGCGCTGGAACACCGGGCCCTCCTGGCGGCGCGCGACCGCGCCCAGCGCGAGGTGCCCGAGCTGCCGCCGCTGGCCTACGGCGATCCCGCCATGACGCCGGTGGTGGAGGCGCTGCGCAAGGTCGCGGCGACCTCCGCCACCGTGCTGCTGATGGGGGAAAGCGGCACCGGCAAGGAGGTGGCCGCCCGCACCCTGCACGCCTGGAGCGCCAGGAGCGGCGGCCCGTTCGTCGCCGTCAACAGCGCCGCGCTGAGCGAGACCCTGCTGGAGAGCGAGCTGTTCGGGCACGAGAAGGGCGCGTTCACCGGCGCCATCGCGTCGCGCCGCGGGCGCATCGAGCTGGCCGGCGGCGGCAGCTTCTTCCTGGACGAGATCGGCGAGATGCCGGCCACGGTCCAGGCCAAGCTGCTGCGGGTGCTCGAGGACCGCCGCTTCCAGCGGGTCGGCGGCACCCGCACCATCGAGGCCGACGTGCGCTGGGTGGCCGCGACCAACCGCGACGTCGAGCGGCTCCGCGCCTCGGGCGCGCTCCGGGAGGACCTGTACCACCGCCTGGCGGTCTTCCCGGTCACGCTGCCGCCCCTGCGGGACCGGCCCGCCGACATCCTGCCCCTGGCGGAGAACCTGCTGGAACGGATCCGCGCCACCATGGGCCGCGCGCGGCTGGCCCTGGAGCCCGACGCGCGCCGCGCCGTCGTGGGCGCGCCGTGGCCGGGGAACATCCGCGAGCTGGCCAACGTGCTGGAGCGGGCGGCGATCCTGGCCGGCGGCGAGCGGATCGCCGCCCGGCACCTGGAGCTCGATTCCGGCGTCCCGCTCCACCCCGCGTTCGCCGGCGGCGGGAGGGGCGGCGACGGCGCCACCCTGGACGAGGTCGAGCGCGCCGCCATCGAGCGCGCGCTCAAGGAAGTGGGCGGGAACCGGCGGGCGGCGGCGGAGAAGCTGGGGATCGGGCTCAGGACCTTGTACGACCGGCTGAAGCGCTATCGCGCGGGAGTCGGAGAGCGGTAGTAGGCGGGATTTCCTCCCCGGACATGGGCAGGCGCATTTCACCGGCCCCTTCTACATTTCGCCGTGCGTCCCCGGATCCAGGAGCCGTCATGATCATCGGTGTCCCCAGGGAGACCTTTCCCGGTGAGCGGCGGGTGGCGCTGGTACCTCCCGTCGTCCCCTCCCTCACCAAGGCGGGGTTCGAAGTCGCCGTCGAGGCCGGTGCGGGCGTCAGCGCGGGCTTCCTGGACCAGGACTACGCCGCCAAGGGTGCCCGGATCCTGGGCGGCCGCGCGGAGGTCTTCCGGAGCGCCGACGTCGTCGCGCAGGTCCTGTGCTACGGCTCGAACGACCGGACGGGCAAGGACGACGTCCCGCTCCTGCGCCAGGGGCAGTTCCTGGTCGGCTTCCTGCGCCCGCTGGGCGCGATCGAGACCCTCCGCGACATCGCGTCCCGGGGCGTCGCGTCGTTCAGCGTGGAGCTGATGCCCAGGATCACGCGGGCGCAGAGCATGGACGCGCTTTCCTCCATGGCGACGATCGCCGGCTACAAGGCGGTGCTGCTGGCCGCCGACAGCCTCCCCAAGCTCTGCCCGATGCTGACGACCGCCGCGGGCACGGTCACGCCCGCGCGCATCCTGATCATCGGCGCCGGCGTCGCCGGCCTCCAGGCCATCGCCACGGCGCGCCGGCTGGGCGCCGTCGCGTCGGCGTACGACGTGCGGCCCGCGGTGAAGGAGCAGGTGCAGAGCCTGGGCGGCCGGTTCGTCGAGCTGCCGCTCGAGGCCAGGGACGCCCAGGACGCGCGCGGCTACGCCACCGCGCAGGACGAGACGTTCTACCGGCGCCAGCGGGAGCTGCTGGGCCGCGTGGTGGCCGAGAGCGACGTGGTGATCACCACCGCCGTGGTGCCCGGCAAGACGGCCCCGGTCCTGGTGACGGAGGACATGGTCAGGGCCATGGCGCCGGGCTCGGTGATCGTGGACCTGGCGGCCGAGCGCGGCGGCAACTGCGAGCTGACGGAGGCCGGCAGGACCGTGGTCAAGCACCACGTCACCATCCTGGGGGAGATCAACCTGGCCAGCGCCGTGCCCTACCACGCCAGCCAGATGTACGCGAAGAACGTCGCCACGTTCCTCGTCCACCTGTTCAAGGGCGGCAAGCCGGAGCTGAACCTGGAAGACGAGATCACGCGCGAGACGCTGGTCACGCGGAGCGGGGACATCGTGCACGCCCGCGTGCGCGAGTTCTTCGCGCTGCCGCCCCAGTAAAGGAGGGTGCCGTGCCGCCGGGCTTCGTGGAGAACCTGTACGTCTTCCTGCTGGCGGGCTTCCTCGGCTTCGAGGTCATCCGCCGGGTCTCGCCGCTGCTGCACACGCCGCTGATGGCGCTGACCAACGCCCTGGACGCGATCGTCGTGGTCGCCGCCATCATCATCGCCGCGCGGCCCGGGTCCACGCTGACCCTGGTCCTCGGGGCGATCGCCGTCGCCGCCGCCTTCAGCAACATGGTGGGCGGCTTCCTCATCACGGATCGCATGCTGCGCATGTTCAAGCTGAGCGGGCGGAAGAAGCCATGACCCTCGGCGCGCTGGACCCCGCGAGGCTGCAGTCTCTGACCGACTTCGCGTACATCGTCGCGATCGCCTGCTTCATCCTCTCGCTCAAGTGGCTCAGCTCGCCGGCGACGGCGCGCCGCGGCGTGCTGATCGGCGAGATCGGCGCGGCGGTCGCGGTGGTGACCACCTTCTTCAACCCCGAGCTCGTCCGGTTCCAGTGGGTCCTGATCGCGCTGCTCGCGGGCGCCATCATCGGCATCCCGCTCGGGCTGGTGCAGATGACCGCCGTCCCGCAGCGGACCGCCATGAGCCACGCCTTCGGCGCGCTGGCCGCGGCCGTGATCGGCATCGCCGAGTACTACATGCGCATCCCGCGCATCGACAAGTTCGAGATGGTCGAGATCGCGGCGGAGGTCATCATCGGCTCCCTGAGCTTCACGGGCAGCCTGATCGCGGCCGGCAAGCTCCAGGAGTGGCTGCCGCAGCGCCCCATCGTCTACAAGGGGCAGAACTACGTCAGCTTCGCGGTGCTGGGCGCGGCCGTCCTGGCGGCGCTGATCCTGGTGTTCCACCCGACGGCGCCCGCCGTCTTCCCCGCGATGGTGGTGATCTCGCTGCTGTTCGGCGTGATGCTGGTGACGCCGATCGGCGGCGCCGACATGCCCACCGTGATCGCGCTGCTCAACTCCTACGTCGGGCTCACCGCCGCCCTGCTCGGCTTCGTCCTGAACAGCAAGGTGCTGGTGGTGGCCGGCGCGCTCGACGGCTCCTCCGGCTTCATCCTCGCCGTCATCATGTGCAAGGCCATGAACCGTTCGTTCACCAACGTCCTGTTCGGGGCCTTCGGCCAGCTCCAGGTGACGGCACGGGGCGCGCAGGAGGAGCGGACGGTGCACACGGCCACGCCGGAGGAGGCCGCCGCCATCCTCGCCGCGGCCAACACCGTGCTGGTCGTCCCCGGGTACGGCATGGCGGTCGCCCAGGCGCAGCACAAGGTGCGGGAGTTGCTCGACGTGCTCACCAGGAAGGGCGTGGACGTGAAGTTCGGCATCCATCCCGTCGCGGGGCGCATGCCCGGCCACATGAACGTCCTGCTGGCCGAAGCCGACGTCCCCTACGACCGGCTGGTCGAGATGGACGCGGCCAACAGCGAGATGCCCCAGACGGACGTGGCGCTGGTCGTCGGCGCCAACGACGTCACCAACCCGGCCGCCAAGACCGACCAGGGCAGCCCGATCTACGGCATGCCCATCATCGAGGTGGACCACGCCCGGACGGTGATGGTGATCAAGCGGAGCCTCAATCCCGGGTTCGCGGGCATTGACAACCCGCTGTACTACGAGGACAAGACCCTGATGCTGTTCGGGGACGCCAAGGCGTTCGTCAGCAACATCGTCAAGGAGCTGTCCGGAGGAGGCGAGTAGGCAGGAGGGAGTCGCCGGACCGTCCTGCACCCTCAATCCCGGTGGTTCCTCCCGCTCCTCCGGGGCGCGTACTTGACCGTGTAGATCGCCCCCATCACCAGGATCAGCAGTCCCCACCACAGGCCCGCGTGCAGCCCCCACAGCACGGGCGGAGGCGCGGGCGGCACGACCAGCCCATAGACCGCGGCGCCCGTGATGATGAGCCCGTCCAGCACCAGCACGACGCCGATGAAGAACCAGATCGAGATCATCCCGCGCGCCGCCACGGCGTCACCAGAACAGGAGGTTGAGGACCACGAACACCGCCGCCACCACCGCGGCCCAGAAGATCGGGCGCCGGTGGAGCGGGACGTCCGTCTCCGCCGGGATCGGCGTCAGGCCGTAGACCAGCCCCGCCAGCTCGGCCTCCGCCCTGGGGCGCGTGGCCAGGCTCACCGCCACCGTCACCCCCACACAGATCACCCACGACCAGATCCCGCGGTACATGTCCTCGGCCATGGGCTGCGCCCGGGGCGACAGCGCGATGATGGCCAGCGCCGACGGCTGCAGCTTCACCCACGCCCACATCCCGATCGAGGACGCCGTGCCCGCCAGCAGGCCCCAGAAGCCGCCGGGGCCGGTGGCGCGCCGCCACAGCATCCCCAGCAGCACCGTGCCGAACAGCGGCGCGACGAAGAAGCTGAACAGCGCCTGCACGTAGTCCATGATGCTGGCGAACTGCATCACCAGGTACGCCGTCCCGATGCTGATCAGCACGCCGAGGATCGTGGACCAGCGGCCGACGGCGACGTAGTGGCGGTCCTCCGCGCCCGGCCGGATCAGCGCGCGGTAGATGTCGTACGACCACACGGTGGCGAACGCGCTGACATTACCCGCCATGCCGGACATGAACCCGGCGATCAGGGCCGTGATCCCCAGGCCCAGCAGCCCCGGCCCGCAGTAGCGCGCCAGCATCAGCGGCAGCACCTCGTTGTAGCTGGACTGCCCCGTGGCCAGCGCCCGGGTCTCGCCCACCAGGTGCTCGGGGAGCACCGCCAGCGCCAGCAGGCCCGGCAGGATCACGATGAACGGCACCAGCATCTTGAAGGCGGCGCCGATGACCGGCGCCATCTTGGCCGCCCGGAGGTCCTTCGCCGCCAGCACGCGCTGCACCACCAGGAAGTCGGTCGTCCAGTAGCCGAACGAGACGACGAACCCGATCCCGAAGACGATCCCGAACCAGTTGATGCCCATCGGGTTGTCGCCGAAGGAGCCGAGCGTGCTCCACAGGTGCGTGTAGCTGTGGCTGCCGGTGGCCTGCGCGATCTTGGCGACCGCGCCGCTCCACCCGCCCGCCTCGATGAGCCCGAGGACGGGCACCAGGGCCGCGCCGAGCCAGATCAGCACGAACTGGAGCACCTCGTTGAAGATCGCCGACAGCAGGCCGCCCAGCCCGACGTACACCGCCACCGTCAGCGAGGAGATCCAGATGCTGAAGTGGATGTCCCAGCCCAGCACGACCTTCAGCACCAGGGCCATGGAGTACATGTTGACGCCGCTCATCAGCACGGTCATGAACGCGAAGCTGACGGCCGAGAGGGCGCGGGTGCCCTCGCCGTAGCGGAGCTTCAGGTACCCCGGCACCGAGTGGGTCCTGGAGATGTAGTAGAACGGCATCATCACCAGGCCGAGGAACAGCATGGCCGGGATGGCGCCGATCCAGTACCAGTGCGCCGCCAGGATCCCGTACTGGTACGCCGCGGCGGCCCACCCCATCAGCTCGAGCGAGCCGAGGTTCGCCGCCAGGAAGCTCAGCCCCGCGACCCAGGCGGTCATCTGCCGGCCCGCGAGGAAGAAGCCCTCCCCGCTCTCGGCCCGGCGCTTCAGGTAGAAGCCGATGGCGAGCACCACCGCGAAGTAGATCGCGATGATCGCCAGGTCGGGGGCGTGGAGGGTGATGAGTCGGGTGGTCAGCGGCCGGCCTCGGGCGTCGGACCCTCAGAGGCTACACGGCGGGCGCGCGGCGTCAATAGCGGCGGTCCGGGCCCTCGTCACGTCATCGCCCGGTTCCCCTCTTCACCTCCCCGTCAGGTCCTTTCTCAGCCGCTCGAGCATCGGGGCGGGATCCTTGCCCGTCCCCAGCGCGTGCTCCTCGCAGGCCTGGTAGGCCCGGGCCAGCCGGGCGTAAGTCCGGCGGTGCTCGCGGCGGGGCCGGATGGCGGGCTCGCCGCTCTCCGCGAACCCGGCGACGATCTCGCGCCACGGCACCTGGCGCCCGTCCGCCGCGAGATCGGCGTGCCACGCCCGCAGCGCCGCGCCCAGGCAGGCGGTGTTGCCGACCGCGAGCCGCCGCACCGGGGCGCCGTGCACGTCCGCCATCACCTGCAGGATCTCGCGGTTCGCGGCCGCGCCGCCCGTCGCGCGGATCTCCCGCGCCTCCACCCCCATCCAGCGGGAGTGGAGCGCCAGCGCGAGCATCTGCGCTTCCACGACCGCGCGCACGACGCCGGGGCCGTCGCGCTCGTCCAGGCCATAGGGCCGCGCGCCCACCCGCTCGGCCGGCACGTCCGGCGTGATCTCCGGCTCGAACCACGGCAGCATCAGCCGGCCGCCGTTGCCGGGCGGCGTCCGCGCGAGCGCGTCGGAGAAGCCGGCCCAGTCCAGGCCGAAGGCGTCGCGGACCCGCTCGCGCGCCAGCGAGCCGTTGCGGAAGCAGGTGAGCCCCAGGTAGGCGCCGGCCGGGGAGCCGAACACGCTCCCCGCCAGCGCGGGGTCGGTGCGCGGCTTGTCCATCGGCCCGAACAGCGTGTCGCTGGTGCCCAGGGAGATGGCGACGTCGCCCTCGCGCACCAGGCCCGTCCCCACCAGGCTCGAGGGGTTGTCCCCGGTCCACGCGACCACCCTGGCGGCGGGAAGGCCGTAGCGCCGCCGCCAGTACGGCGCCAGCGGCCCCACCACGGTCTCGCTGTCGCGGAGCGCCGGGAGCCGCGCGGCCAGGTCGGGTGCCGTCGCCTCGAGCGCGGCCGGCGCCCAAACGCGCCGGGCCAGGTCCATCAGGGCCGTGCCGGCGCCGTCGCCGGGCTCGACCGGCGCGCGCGCGCCGGCCAGCAGCGACGCCGCCCAGGAGCTGACCAGGTGGATCACCGCCGTGCGGCGGTACATCGCCGGGTCCTCGACGAACCCCTTGCGGATCTGCGGGCCGGTGAAGCGCTCGAAGATCCGCGAGCCGGTGAGCCGCGCCGCCTTCGCCGCGCCGCCCAGCGCCGCCGTGATCTCGGCGCACTGGGGCGTGGTGCTGGTGTCCATCCACACCGGCGCGTCGGGCCGCGCGAAGATGCCGGAGAGCTGCGGCGTCAGGGGCAGGGCGGCGTCGAGCCCCGCGATCGCGCCGGCGGCGGTGCTTCCCAGCCACACGCTGCCGTGCTGCTGGGCCGAGCCGGACAGCGCGCGCAGGCGGCGGAGGTCCAGGCCGCTCTGCGCCACCAGCCCCATCATCCGGTCCAGCGCCTCGGCCCACAGCAGCGGCGGGGCGGTGGCGACGCGCGGATCGTCGTTGGGGAGCACGCCGTGCCGCGTGCCGTACGCCGGCAGCTCGGCGTCGAAGTCGAGCGAGCGCTCGAACACCACCGCCCGGCCGCGCTCGCTCACCTCGATGGCGAGGGCCGTCAGGCTCTGGGTGCTGAGGTCGAAGCCGAGATACAGGGCCACGGCGCGGTCCGGCGGCTACGGCAGCAGGCGCTCGAGGACCACCAGCGCGCCCGCGGCGAAGCTCGCCGCCAGGATCGCGGGGCGCAGCCAGCGGTGGTCGAGGATCCGGGCGAGCCGGCCGGAGACGGCGTAGCCCGCCAGCGCGCCGGGCAGCAGCACCAGCGCCAGCCGGATCTGCGGCGCGCCGAACCGCCGGGCGGTCACCAGCCCCGCCAGCGAGATCACCACGCCGAGGACGAAGAACGCCGAGAGGGTGCCGCGCACCACCGGCCCTTTCTCGCGCTGGTACAGCAGCGCGATGGGCGGGCCGCCGACCGCGGTGAGCGTGCCGAAGAACCCCGACAGCGCGCCCGCGCCGAGGAAGGTGCGGGGCGTGAGCGGCACCGCGGGGCCCGCCACGCTGATCGCGACCGCGAGCAGCACCAGGAGGCCGATGGCCAGCACCAGCCGCTGCTCCGGCACCACCCCCAGGAAGGCCACCGCGGCGGCGGTGCCGAGCACCCGGCCGGGCACGGACCACGCCAGGTCCCGGAACCGGATGCCCCGCCACTCGCGGCGGGTGAGCAGGGTGATCAGCACGCCCGCCGTGAACAGCAGCGGGCCGGGCACCAGCCGCGGGTCAATGAGCAGGAGCAGCGGCGCGGCGAAGGTGCCGACGCCGAAGCCCACGGTGCCCTGGAAGACGGCGCCCACGGCGACGACGGTGGAGGCGAGCACGGCGGCGACGGGTGACACGGGCGCACTGTCTAGCGTGCCGCCGCCGCCCGCGCAAGGGCGCGGGGCCCGGGCGCGGGGGCGGCCGCGGCCCCGTGCGCCGGACCGGACCCCCGTTCCGGCTTGCGGGTACACGGCTCCGGCTGAATGCTCTCCACCCTGCATGGGAGGCTCCTCTGCCGGCTGAGCCGGATCCGCCGGGCGTGACGCGCGTCCCGGCGCTGCTCGCGCGGGTCGCCGCGCTGCCGCCCGTGGCGGCGGCGCGGCGCCTGTACGCGCGGGCGCCGCGCCGGCGGCGCCTGGCGGGCCTGTGGTCCGCGGCGATGATCCTCGCCGCCGCGACCCTGGTGCGCTGGCCGGTCGCGGTCCCGGCGTACCACCCGCGCTTCCGGGCGTCGACCCTCACCGAGGTCCACACCCAGCTGCCCGGGACGGTGGTGCAGGTGTTCGTGCGCGAAGGGCAACGGGTGCGGCGCGGCGACTCGCTGCTGCAGCTCGACCCGGCCGCCGTGAGCCTGGCGCGCGCCGCGCTCGGCGACGAGTCGTGGCGCGAGCAGCAGGAAGGAGCGGCGGCCCAGGGCCTGGGCGACGCCGCGGGCGAGCAGCTGCACTACACCCAGTCGGCGGCGCTGATGCAGGAGCGCGCCGTGCTCGACACCGAGATCGCCGCCCTCACGGTGCGCGCGCCGGACGGGGGCGTGGTCCTGACGTCGGATCCCGGGGCCCTGGTGGGCGCCCGCCTGGCCGCCGGCGCCCGCGTCCTCACGCTCGGCCGCACCGACACGCTCACCCTGGAGTTCGAGATCGCGCAGCGCGACGTCGGCCGCGTGGATACCGGGCAGGTGGTGCGGCTGCGGGTGGACGGCGATCTTGGCGCGGGCCCGCCGGTGGAGGGCCGGATCACCTCGCTGGGCGAGTTGCCGGCCGGCGACCCACCCGGGGGGCGCGTCCGCTTCCCGGCGCGCGCCGCCGTGCCCAACCCCGGCCGGCGGCTTGCGCCCGGGCTGGCGTTGCACGCGAGCGTCCTGACCGGCCGCGCGTCGTTCGCCTACCACGCGCTCCGCGGACCGGAACGCTGGCTGCGCCTGCTGCTGTGGCGGTGGCGGCCGTGAGCCTGGGCGCGCGGCCCCCGCGCCTGCTGCTGCTGGCGGCCGCGGTGCTCGCGGCGGCCGCGCTGCTGGTCCCGTGGCCGGTCACGGTCACGGGCCGGTTCGTCGCCGCGCCGCTGGTGACCGCGTCGCTGGTGGCGCCGGACAGCGCCTCGCTGGAGCGGGTCTATGCCGGCGAGGGGACCCTGGTGCATCCGGGCCAGCCGGTCGTGCAGCTGCGCGACTTCGCGCTGCAGCAGCGCGAGTTCGAGTACGAGCGGACGGCCGACTCGCTCGCCAACCGCGCCGAGGTCGTGCGCGCCGCGGAGGGCGAGAGCGAGCACGCCCAGAGCCTGTCGTGGGCCGAGCGCCAGGCGGGGGCGCGGTTCGCGGATGCGCAGGCGCAGGTCGCGGCCCTGAGGCTCCGCTCGCCCATCGCGGGCGTGGTGATCACGCCCGGACTGGCCGGCGAGGTGGGGCGCTGGGTGCCCGCGGGCGCGGTGGTGGCGCAGGTCGTGGGGACGGATTCCGTCGAGCTGCGCGTCGCGCTGCCCCCGGGCCGGGCCGGCGCGCGCGTCGCGCCGGGCGACGCCGCGCGGGTGATCTCCCGCGCCGACGCCTCGTGGCCGCTGGCGGGCGCGGTGGCCGCGGTGGCGCCCGCCGCCGGCGACCCCGGCGGCGCGGCGGCGGAACGCGTGGCCACGATCCGCGTGCCCGCCATCCCGCCCGGCTGGCGGCCGGGCGTCACCGGCCTGGCGAAGATCCGGATCGGGCGCACCAGCGCGCTCGGCGCGCTGTGGAACGCCATCCGGTGACCGGGCCGCCATCCGAAGACGACGCGGCCGGGAACCACGGCCACCTTGCCGCGTGACGACTTCTCCGGCCACTCTTCTTCCGCTCTTCTTCCGGCGACTTCCATGACCGGGTGGCTTCGTACCCTGATTCCGCTGGTGGCGCTGGCATCCCCGCTGAGGGCCCAGACCTGGCCCCGGACCGTGCCCGAGCGTACCGGCTACGACAGCACCTCGACGGCGGCGCAGGTGGGCGCCTTCCTGGACAGCCTCGAGCGCGCGGGCGCCCCCCTCGCCGTGTCGGTGATGGGCCGCAGCGCGTACGGCCGGCCGCTGTATCTGGTGATCGCCTCCGATCCGCCGGTCACCTCGCCCGCGGAGGCGGCGGCCTCGGGACGCCTGGTGGTGTATCTGCAGGGGAACATCCACGCGGGCGAGGTCGAGGGCAAAGAGGCGATCCTCGAGCTGCTGCGCGAGCTGGCCACGACGCGGCGCGGGCTGCTCGGAAAGCTGGTGATCCTCGCGGCCCCGGACTACAACCCCGATGGCAACGACGCCTTCGCGCCGGCATCCATCAACCGCTCGGAGCAGAACGGGCCCCCGCTGGTGGGCCGGCGCGCGGACGCCCTCAACCTCGACTTGAACCGCGACTACTTCAAGGCGGAGGCGCCCGAGACGCGCGGCTCCCTGGCGCGGGTGTACGACACCTGGGACCCGGCGCTGATGGTGGACTGCCACACCACCGACGGCACCCTGCACGGCTATCTGCTGACCTACGCGCCGCCGCTGGAGCCCATCGGCCCGCGGGGGCCGACCGACTACGTGCGGGACTCGCTGCTGCCGGCGGTCCAGGCGGCGATGCAGCGCGACCACCGCGAGCCGGTGTTCGTCTACGGCGACGTGGACGACCCGCTGCACCCCACGACCTGGGACACCTACTCGCCGCTGGGCTGGTACGGCACCAACTACGTGGGGCTCAGGGGGCGGATGGCGATTCTCTCCGAGGCGTACGCGCACGCCGACTTCCGCACCCGGATCCGCGTGACGCACGACTTCCTGGTGGAGATCCTGGAGTACGCCGCCGCGCACGCCGCCGACATCCGCCGGATCGAGCGCGACGCCGATCGCCGCGTGGCGGAGCAGGGCCTGGGCGTGCTGCCGCGGCCGGAGCTCGCGGTGGAGTACCGCATGGTCGCGCGCGACACCGAGCCCGTGGTGCTGGAGGAGATGCGCGCCACCGGCGACACCACCCCGCGCGGCCGTCGGGTGCCGGCGCCCACCGGCCGGTTCCACACCGTGGACCTGCCGGTGCGCGACCGCTTCGTGGATTCGCTGAGCCGGCCGCTGCCGGCCGGCTACTTCGTGCCGGCGGGGGCGGGCGGGGTGCCCGAGCTGCTGGCGCTGCACGGCATCCAGGTCGAGCGCCTGCGCGCCGACTGGACCGACACCGTCGAGGTCCTGGACGTCGCCGCGCTCGCCTGGCAGCCGCGCGAGTTCCAGGGCCACCACCTGCTGGCGGTGAGCGGCGGCTGGGCGCGGGTGGTGCGCACCGCGCCCGCCGGCAGCTACTTCGTCTCCACGGCGCAGCCCCTGGGGCGCCTGGTGTTCGCGCTGCTGGAGCCCGAGGGCTGGGGGCTCGCGCGCTGGGGCCTCCTGGACCGGCTGCTGGGCTCCGAGTTCGGGACCTACTCGGGGCTGGTGTACGGCTCCAGCCGCGTGCGCGACTTCCCGGTGTGGAAGGCGCTGCGGGCGCCGCGCGTGCCGATGCGGGTGCTGGAGAGAGAGCGGTGAGGAGAAAGCGGAAGGCGGCTGTTCTGGTCACCGGCCTTCTGGGCACGGTCTTCGGTGGGACGGCGCGCGCCCAGACTCCGTTCGCGGACGCCGTCCGCGCTGCCGAGGCCGGTCGCGTGGACCGGGCCTACGCCCTGATCCAGCGGGCGGCGGCGGCCGAGCCGGACAGCGCGCCGGTGCAGTTCTGGCTGGGCGAGATCGCGACCCTCAAGGCGCGCGCCGCGGGCTTCGGCTTCACGGGTTTCCTGGCGGCGCGGAAGGCCAGGGCCGGTTTCGCGCGCGCGGCGCAGCTCCATCCGTTCAACCGCGACTACCTCCAGGGGCTGACCGAGTTCCTGGCGCAGGCGCCGGGGATCGTGGGTGGCGACCGCGACTCCGCGCTGGTCCTGGCCCGGCGGCTGCGAAGCGAGGACGACGTGCGCGGCACGCTCGTCCTGGCCGACGTGCTGCGCCAGGGCGGCGCGGCCGAGCGGCGCCGCGCCGACTCGCTGGTCGCCGCGCTCCTGGCCGCGCACCCGGGGGACCCCCTGGCGATGGGCGGCGCCGCCAACTACTTCGGCCTCACCGGGCGTCCCGGGCGGGGCGTCCCGCTGGACTCGGCGCTGGTGGCGCGCGACTCCACCGACGCGCTGGCCCGCTACGGGCTGGCGCGGCTGCTGGTGATGGAACGGCATCCGCGCCGCGCCCAGCCTCAGCTCGCCTGGCTGCTGGCCCGCGCGGCCCAGGTCGTGGCCGTCGCGGCCACCCCCGGCGCGCCGGGCCGGCGCTTCTGGTTCAGTCCCGCGGACGCCTGGCTGCTGCTGGGCCGGACCTACCGCCAGCTGGGCGTGGCCGACAGCGCCCGCGCGTGCTACCGGCGCGCGCTGGCGCTGGATCCGGGATACGCGCAGGCCCGCCGCGCGCTGGACTCGATGCCGGCGAGCGCTTCCACGTCACCCTAGAGGGCGGTGGTCGCAGCGCCACTGGTAACCACCGCCAACTTGCCGTCTCGCCACCGTTCTGAGCACTCTTCTGTGCGGCCCTGGCAACTCATCGGGTAAACGGGTGTCTCATGGCGAACCATGAATAGGCCTGCGCTGGTGCTTGCCTGCGCCCTCCTCGCCGGGTGTGCGCACCAGCCCTCCGAGTTCACCATCGGCGCCGCGCCGGTGCAGCCCGCGCCGCCGGGCGTGTCCTTCGCCGGCACCTGGGCCTACGACGCCCACGACAGCGACCGGCCGGGGGAGGGCATGCGAAGCTTCGCGGGCCGGCGGGACGCCTTCGGCGGCCGCGCCGCCTTCCCGGGCGGCGCGGGGGGGAGCTTCACGGGGGAGGGTACCTTCGGGGAGGGCGAGGGCGAGCGCGGCGGGCGCCCCGAGGGCGGCCGCATCGAGTTGGACAGCACGCTGCGCCAGCCGCCGCAGCGGCTGGTGATCACGCAGACCGACAGCACCATCACCATCAGCCCGCGCGACAGCGTCGCCTACACGCTGTTCTTCGACGGCCGCTACGTCCCCGCGCCGGCGCTGCTGGGCGGCACGCGCATCGGGCTGAGCGGCCGCTGGCGCGGCAAGCGCTTCGAGGTCGAGCGCCGCCTGAACGACGGGACGACGGTCACCCAGGGCTACGAGCTCACCCGCCACGGCCGCCGCCTGGTGATCCACGTGCGGCTCTCGCGGACGGGCAGCAACGTGCCCCTGCCGGAGTTTCTGCAGGTCTATGATCGGCAGTAGGCGGCTGGGAGACGCGCGGTGGCGTCCGGGCGCTCGTCCAGGGTCCAGGAACCGCCATCCCACGGTCGTGCCCCTCGCCCGCCAAGGGAGCCTCGCCGCCGTCCTCTGGGCGCTCGCGCTGGCGGCGTCTCCGGTCCGCGCCCAGCGTCCCGACACGGGCGAGGGCAAGGTCCGGCACCGGCCGCAGCTCCTGGCCGGCGCGGCCTGGCTGGCGGCGCGCCTGGACTCCGCCGGCGTCGTGGTGATCCAGGTGGGGGCCAGCGACGCATCCTACCGGGCGGGGCACATCCCCGGCGCGAGGTTCCTGCCGGTCGAGGCCGTGGCGGCGGAAGTTGGCGGCCTGTCGCACGAGTTCCCGCCGGCCGCCGATCTCGCCGCCACCTTCGGCGCCCTGGGCGTCGGTGACCGCACGCGCGTGGTGCTCTACGGCGACGATCCCGGCCTGCTGGCCGCGCGCGCCTGGGTCGCGCTCGACCTCCTGGGGCACGGCGACCGCGCCGCGGTCCTGGACGGCGGCCTGGCGCGCTGGCGCGCGGAGGGGCGCCCTCTGCAGACGGCCGCGCCGCGCGTCGTGGCGCGCCGGCTCACGATCCGCGGCCATCCCGATCGCGTCGTCACGGCGGCCTGGGTGCGCGCGCACCGCGGCGATCCGGCCGTGCTGCTGGTGGACGCGCGCGCGGGCCAGGCCTTCGCCGGCCCCGGCGGCCACCTGCCCGGCGCGAAGAACCTGTACTGGGTGGCCGCGCTCGTCTCGCCCGCGGATCCCGTCCTCCGGCCGATGCACGTCCTCCACGAGACGCTGTGGAAGCCGACCGGGGCGGACCAGCCCGCGGTGCGCACCATCGTCGTGTACTGCAACTCGGGCATGCAGGCGAGCGCGGACTATTTCGTCGCCCGCTACGTCGGTTATCCCGATGTGCGGCTGTACGACGGGAGCATGGAGGAGTGGACGAGGCTGGGCTATCCCGTCGAGAGATGACGGCCGTGGGACGCGGAGTGGCGGGCGGTCGGCGGGGCGTCTCGCCGCCAGTCTGATTCCTGTATACTGATGGCTGTGACCGGACCGAGACAGCAGGCCCGATGACGGACGCCGAGCCGACCTCGGGCTGGGCCCGCCTGTGGGCCACGGCGCGGCCGTTCGCCCGGCCGACGCCGCGCGCCGGCGCGTGGTACCCCGTCGTGGGGGAGGCGTCGAGCGGGCGGGTGGTGCTCGAAGTCCGCGGCCGGCGCGTGGCCGTGCAGCGGCGCTTCCTGGAAATCCGCCCCGACCGGCCGAACGTCTTCACGGTGGTCGTGCGCACCCGCGGCTCGGTGAGGATGACCGAGCGGGGCGAGGGCGCGCAGGGCGAGCGCGTCTACGCCGTCTGCCCCTACTGCACCACCCGCGTCCGCGTGCTCCAGGACCAGCCGGCCGTCACCTGCTCGCGGTGCGGCCACCGCGGGGCCGTGGCGTGGTGGGAGACCGGCTGAGTGCGGAGGCCGGAGGTCGGGTCGGAGCCTTCAGGCCGGCTGCGAGCCGGGCTGCTCGCCACCGTCCTGGGGTCGCTTCTGACCGCGCCCGCGGCCGGCTCTTCGGCACCGGCGGCCGGCCTGCGATGGGGTCCGCCCGCCGCCTCCACCCCGCCCGGCGAATCGGTCCGCGTCCCGCGCGTCACCGGCGCCACCGTCGCGATTGACGGCCGGCTGGACGAGCCGGTCTGGGCGCAGGCCGCGCGCCTGGGCGGCTTCTCGGAGTACCTCCCCAACGACGACCGCCCGGCCGACGACTCGACCACGGTGCTGGTCTGGTACTCGCCGACGGCGATCTACTTCGGCATCCGGGCCTACGGCCGCTCCGCGGCGGTGCGCGCGACGCTGGCCGACCGCGACAAGATCGGCGGCGACGATTACGTGGACATCCTGCTCGACACCTTCGACGACCGGCGCCAGGCGCTGCTGTTCGGCGTCAACCCGCTGGGCGTGCAGGCCGACGGGACGCTGCGCGACGCGCCGCGCCAGGCCGCCACCGTGATGTCGTCGGCGGTGAGCGGCGCGTACACCGTGGACCTGAGCCCCGACTACGTGTACGAGTCGAAGGGGCGCCTCACCGGCTGGGGGTACGAGGTCGAGATCAAGATCCCGTTCAAGTCGCTGCGCTACCCGGCGCGCGACCCGCAGGACTGGGGCCTCAACGTCCTCCGGATGGTGCAGGCCACGGGCCACGCGCACACCTGGACGCGCGTGCTGCAGACGCGGGCCTCCTTCCTCGCGCAGAGCGGCCGGCTGACCGGGCTCACGGGGATGTCGCGCGGCCTGGTGCTCGACGTCACGCCCGAGGCCACCAGCACGCTGAGCGGGGCGCGGGGACCGGCGGGGGGGCGCTGGCGCTACGGCGGAGGCGGGCCCCAGGCGGGCGTCACGGCGCGGTGGGGCATCACGTCGGGCGCCGCGCTCGACGCGACCGTGCGGCCGGATTTCTCGCAGGTCGAGGCCGACGCCCCGCAGATCCAGTTCGACCCGCGCAACGCGATCCACTACCCGGAGAAGCGGCCGTTCTTCCTCGACGGCCTGGAGCTGTACCAGACTCCGGTGCAGCTGATCTACACCCGGCGGCTGGTGGACCCGAGAGGCGCGGTGAAGCTCATCGGGAAGTTCGGCCCGGTCACCGTCGCGACCCTCTCGGGCGTGGACGGCGCGGACGCGTCCGCCACGGGCAGCGGCCGTCCGGTCTTGAACGCGGTGCGGCTGCGCCAGGACTTCGCCGGGGAGAACAGTGTGGGCGTGGTGTACACGGACCGGGTGGACGGCCCGCTCATGAACCGCGTGGCGGCCCTGGACGCCGCGCTGGTGCTGGGGAGGAGCCGCGCCTGGTCGCTGTCCGTGCAGGGCGGCGGGAGCGCGACCCGCGACACGGCCGGTGCGCCGGTGCGCTCGGGCCCCTTCTGGAACGTGCGGCTGGTGCGTGCCGGGCGGCGCTTCGGTCTGGACCTCCGGAGCTACGCGGCGGGCGACGACTTCCGCACCGAGGCCGGGTTCATCTCGCGATCGGGCTACGTGCAGGACGTCCTGATCCCGAGCTACACCTGGGCCGGCCGGCCGGGGTCGTGGCTCGAGAGCGCGACGGTGAACGCGACCATGGCCGTCGCCTGGGACGAGTACCGGCGGTTCGCCGCCGGCGAGGTGCCCGACGTCCCGCAGACCGATCTCAACACCGGGTTCGTGCTGCGCGGCGGCTGGCAGGCCGGGCTGAGCGCGTCGGTCCAGTCGTACGCGCGCCCGGCGACGCTGTACGGGGACTACTGGGTGGAGGTGGCGAGCGGCGGGGCGGGGGGCGGGGCGGTGGACACGGTCCCCTTCGCGGGCCGGCCGCGGATCCTCAACTTCGACTGGGCCTTCAATGTCCGGACGCCGCAGCTCCGGACGTTCGCGCTGTCGGCGTACGTCCTGGGCGGCAACGACGACGACTTCTACGAGTGGGCCCCCGCGCGGATCTGGATGGGCAACCTGGACCTGCTGTGGCGCCCGACCGACCAGCTCCGCGCCGAGTTGACGTACACCCACCAGCAGATCGTGCGGCGGGCCGGCGGCAGCACGGTGGCGCTGATCCGCGTGCCGCGGCTCAAGGTGGAGTACCAGCTGTCGCGGCCGATCTTCGTCCGGCTCATCGGGCAGTACGCCTCCACCCAGGTTGATGCGCTGCGCGACGTCGCGGGCGGCGGCGGCGCCATCCTGATCCGCGACGCCGCGACCGGGACCTTCACCCGCACGGCGCGCACGGTGACCAACGACCTCCGCGTGGACTGGCTGTTCAGCTACCGGCCCACGCCGGGCACCGTGGTCTTCGTGGGGTACGGCGGCACCCTGGCCGAGCCCGTGCCGTTCCGCTTCCAGGGCCTCGACCGGCTGAACGACGGCTTCTTCGTGAAGCTGAGCTGGCTGCTGCGGGCGTAGGGGCGGGCCGTCGGCCGTTGCCGCCCGCCATCTACCAGGCGCCGACGGCTCGCGCTTTATTCTCTGCCATGCCGGCCGGTCTTCCCGATCTCGCCACCGCCCTCCGGGCCCGCTACGCCATCCTCTCCGAGCTCGGCCGCGGCGGCATGTCCACGGTCTATCTCGCCGTGGACCTCAAGCATGACCGCCAGGTCGCCGTCAAGGTGCTGCACCCGGACCTCGCGGCCTCGGTGGACGCCCGGCGCTTCCTGCGCGAGATCGGCATCGCCGCCAAGCTCGCCCACCCGCACATCGTGCCGCTGCTGGATTCGGGGCGCGCCGCGGGCACGCTGTTCCTCGTGACGCCCTACGTCGCGGGCGGCTCGCTCCGGGACCGGCTCCGGCGCGAGGGCCGGCTGCCGGTGCGGGAGGCGCTGAAGATCGCGTCGGACGCTGGCGCCGGACTCGACTTCGCCCACCGCAACGGGTTCGTGCACCGCGACGTGAAGCCCGAGAACATCCTGTTCGCCGACGGCCTCGCCGTGCTGGCCGACTTCGGCGTGGCGCGCGCCTGCTGCGGGCCGGACCTGGCCGCGCCGGGTGCCGGTCACGGCGACGCCGCCGGGCAGGGGCGGGGAGCGGTCACCGAGGTGGGAATCGTGGTGGGCACGCCGGAGTACATGAGCCCCGAGCAGGCGGCCGGCGATCCCCGGGTCGAGAGCCCGAGCGACCAGTACTCGCTGGCCTGCGTGCTGTACGAGATGCTGGCGGGCGAGCCGCCGTTCCACGCCGACCGCCCCCAGGCCACGATCGCGCGGCACATCGCCGAGCCGCCGCGCCCGGTGCGGGTGCTGCGGCCCGAGGTCCCCGCCGGCGTGGAGGCGGCGCTGCTCAAGGCGCTGGCCAAGGACCCCGCCGAGCGCTTCCCCGGCGTGCCGGAGTTCCTCGCCGCGCTGGCGGCCGGCGAGGCGGCGGGTCGCGCGGCCGCGGGGGACGACCCGCGGCCCCGCCCCCTGCGCTACCGCGCGTCGCGCACCGTGGCGGTGTTGCCGTTCGTCAACGCCAGTCCCGACGCCGACAACGAGTACCTGAGCGACGGCATCACCGACGAGCTGATCGTCGCGCTCGCCCGGGTCGAGGGCCTGCGGGTGGCCGCGCGCGCCTCGGTGTTCGCCCTGAAGGGTAAGCCCCAGGACGTCCGGGCCGTCGGCGCCCTGCTCGGCGCCTCCGAGGTGCTCGAAGGCACCGTGCGCCGGGCGGGCGACCGGCTGCGGATCACCGCCCAGCTCTCCTCCACCGCCGACGGCCGGCTGCTGTGGTCGGAGCGCTACGACCGCACGCTGGACGACGTGTTCGCCATCCAGGACGAGATCGCCTGCACCATCGTGCGCACCCTGCGGGCGACGTCGTTCGCGGATCTCGCCACGCCCTCGGACCTGCCCGCGCGCCGCGGCACCTCGAGCGTCGCCGCCTACGGCCACTACCTGCGCGGCCGCTTCGAGATGAACCGCCGCACCCAGGAAAGCGTCGCGGAGGCGATCCGCTGGCTGGAGCGCGCGGTCGCGGAGGATCCGGGGTACGCGCTGGCCTACACCGGGCTCTCCGACGCGTGGGCGCTGCAGATAGACTACAAGAGCGTGCCGGTCACGGAGGGGCTGGAGAAGGCCAAGGCCTACGCCCGCCGGGCCCTGGCGCTGGACGAGAGCCTGGCCGGCGCGCACGCCTCGCTCGCCTGGTGCCTGTTCATCCACGACTGGGACTGGGACGGCTCCGATCGCGAGTTCCGCCGGGCCCTCGAGCTGGATCCCCGCTGCGCCGTGGCGCACCAGTGGTACGCCATGCTCCTGATCGCGCGCGGCCGGACGGAGGAGGCGCTCGTCGAGGGCCATGCCGCGCTGGAGTCGGACGAGCCGAGCGTGTCGGCCCGGCGCAGCGTGGCCTGGCTGTACTACTACGCCCGCCGCTATCCCGCCGCGCGCGACCACGCGCTCCGGGCCATCGAAGCGAACCCGACCGCCGAGGAGAACTACCGGGTCCTGGGCCTGGCGCTGGCGGAGAACGGCGAGCTGGACGAGGCGGTGCGGGTGCTGCGCGAGGCCCGCGCGCTGCCCGGCGCCGGCGCCTACGAGCTGGGGGCGCTGGGCTACGCGCTGGCCGTGGCCGGCCGCCGGGAGGAGGCCGGCGCGCTGCTGGCGGAGCTGGACGCGCGCGCGGCGGAGGCGTACGTCACCCCCGTCGCCATCGGCACCCTGTGCATCGGCCTGGGCGACGCGCCGCGCGCCCTGGACGAGCTGGAGCGCGCCCACCGGGAGCGCCGTGGCTGGGTGACGTACCTCAAGGTGAATCCGCTGTTCGACCGGCTCCGGGACGAGCCGAGGTTCCGGAACCTGGCCGAGCGGATGAGATTGTAGCCCGTGCCCGACTTCACGTACCTCCTCATCGGCGGCGGCATGGCCGCCGACGCGGCCGCCCGCGGCATCCGCGAGCTCGACCGGGACGGCGACATCGGCGTGCTGAGCGAGGAGCCGGACCCGCCCTACGCGCGCCCGCCGCTCTCCAAGGGCCTGTGGAGGGGGGAGCCGCTCGAAAGCGTGTGGAAGGACACCGCGAGCCTCGGCGTCACGCTGCTCCTGGGCAAGCGGGCGGTGCGGATCGAGCCCGCGGCGCGGCAGGTCGTGGACCAGCGCGGCGCGACCTACGGCTGGCACAAGCTGCTGATCGCCTCCGGCGGCCGGGTCAGGAAGCTGGTGGCCGCGCAGGCGAGCGACCGGCTGATCTACTTCCGGACGGTCGCCGACTACCGGCGGCTGCGGGAGCTGGCGGGGAAGGGCAAGCGCGCGGTCGTCATCGGCGGCGGGTTCATCGGCTCCGAGGTGGCCGCCGCCCTCGCGCTCGCGGAGTGCAAGGTCACCATGGTGATCTCCGGGGCGGGGATCGGCGCCAACGTCTTCCCCCTGGACCTGGTGCGCTTCCTGAACGGCTACTACGAGGAGCGGGGCGTGACGCTGCTCGTGAACCAGTCGGCCATCGGGATCCGGAAGACCGGCCGCAGGCACGCGGTGGCCGTCCTGGGCGGCGCCGACGTGCCGGCCGACGCCGTGGTGGCCGGCCTGGGCATCCAGCCCAACGCCGAGCTGGCGGAGGAGGCGGGCCTCGCCGTCGAGGACGGCGTCCTCGTGGACGAGCGGCTGCGGGCGCTGCCGGCGGGCGGTGGAGCCGCCCGCCCGGCCGTGTGGGCCGCGGGCGACGTGGCCCGGGTCTTCAGTCCCGCCCTCGGCCGGAAGATCCGCGTCGAGCACGAGGACGCCGCGCTCACCATGGGCCGCTACGCCGGCCGCGCGATGGCCGGCGCGGACGACGGGCCGTACACCCATCTGCCGTTCTTCTACTCCGACCTGTTCGACCTGGGCTACGAGGCGGTCGGCGAGCTCGATGCGCGCCTCGAGATCGTGGCCGACTGGAAGGTCCCCTTCCGCGAGGGCGTGCTGTACTACCTGGACCATCGCCG
The DNA here is from genome assembly GCA_021787855.1 of bacterium. GTDB lineage: Bacteria > Gemmatimonadota > Gemmatimonadetes > Gemmatimonadales > JACORV01 > Fen-1245. The sequence goes on from JAJYLI010000019.1 coordinate 22,465, forward strand.
CCTGCGCGGCGTGCTGCTGTGGGGCGTCGTCGGGAAGGTGGATGCCGCGCGCGACCTGATCGCGGAGCCGCGCGAGTGGGACGCGGGGAGCCTCAAGGGGAGGATACCGTGACGGGAGGTGATGGGGTGACGAACCTCACCGCCTCACCGCGTCACTTCATCACCTCCCCGTCGTAGTTGCCTGAGATACTCCACCACCGCCTTCCCCTCCTCCACCATCAGCGCGCTCTTCCGGCGCACCGTCTCGAGGTCCTGCTCCCTGGCCGCCACCTCCATCGCCCGCAGCAGGTCGGCCAGCCGGCGCGCCCCGAGCTGGGCGGAGGACGAGCGGAACGCGTGCGCCCGCTGCGCCACCGCGGCCGCGTCGCCCGCGCGCACCGCCTCCGCGATGCCCGCGATCCGGCCTTCGGCGCTCTCCAGGTAGCCGGCCAGGATCACGGGCACGATTTCGCCCGCGCCCGCTTCGATCATCTCCTGCCGGAACGCGTCGAACGCGACCGGCGGGGCGACCTCGCCCCCCGGTGCCGCGCCGCCCGCGCTCCCGGGGCGGCCCGCCGCGGGCGGAGCCGCGGGCCGGCGCGCGGCCAGTCCCTCCGCAGCGGCGAACAGCTCGAAGGCCCTGAACGGCTTCGTCACGGAGGCGTTCATGCCGGCCGCCAGGCAGCGCTCGCGCTCCTCGGGGAACGCGTGGGCGGTGAGCGCGATGATCGGCAGGTCGGCGCCGGCGCCGTTGGGGAGCGCCCGGATGGCGCGGGTGGCCTCGATCCCGTCCATCTCGGGCATCTGCACGTCCATCAGCACCACGTCGAACGGCTCGTGCCGCACCAGCTCCAGCGCGGCGCGCCCCGTGCCCGCGACCACGACCTGGTGGCCGCGCCGGCGCAGCATGGCCGCCGCCACCTCCTGGTTGACGGGGTTGTCCTCGGCCAGGAGCACCTTGAGCCGCCGCCGCGATTCCTGGATGCGGTGGCGGGTCACGACTTCGCTGTCACCCCCGCCCCGCGGCGCGGCCAGCACGCCGGTCACCACGTCCAGCAGGTCGGCGCGCGAAACCGGCTTGGTCAGGTAGCCGCGGACGCCCAGGTCCCGGCAGCGCTGCGCGTCGCCGCGCTGGCCCGCCGAGGTGAGCATCAGCAGCTGGGTCTCGGCCAGCTCCGGGTCGCCGCGGGCCTCGCGCGCCAGGTCGAAGCCGTCCCGCTCCGGCATCTGGGCGTCGAGGATGGCCAGCGCGTATGGCGCGCCCGCCCGCGCCGCGGCGCGCAGCGCCGCGATCCCTTCGTCCGCGCTCGCGGCCTCCTCGACCGTCACGCCCACCGCGCCCAGCAGCCCGCGCACGATCCCGCGGTTGGACTGGTTGTCGTCCACCACCAGCATTCTGAGCCCGGCCAGCGTGACGCTGTCCGCCGCCGGCAGCGTCGCGGGCGCGGCGGCCTCGAGGGCGAAGGGGATGACGAAGGAGAACTCGCTCCCCCGGCCCACCTCGCTGGTCACCTCCAGGCGGCCGCCCATCATCTCCACCAGCCGCCGCGCGATCGTGAGCCCCAGGCCGGTCCCCCCGTACTTCCGCGTCATCGAGAGATCGGCCTGGTTGAACGGCTCGAAGATGGCCTCCCGCTGGTCTGGGGGGATCCCGATGCCGGTGTCGCGCACCGCGAACCGGACCGACCGCATCCCACCCCCCGCCCCGTCCCCGGACGGCAGGTCGCCGGGGCCAGGGGCCCCCGCCTTCCCATCGCCGTCCACGCAGCGCACGGTGACCGCGACCTCGCCCTCGTGCGTGAACTTGACCGCGTTGCCGATCAGGTTGGTCAGCACCTGCCTCAAGCGCGTCGGGTCCCCTCGCACCTGCTCGGGCACGTTCTCGGCCACGTCGGCCAGCAACTCCAGCCGCCGCTCGCGGGCCCGCACCGCCATCAGCGTGACCGTCGAGTCCACCAGATGGTGGAGGTCGAAGGTGACCTCCTCCAGGTGCAGCCCCTCGGCCTCGATCTTCGAGAGGTCGAGGATGTCGTTGAGCAGGGTGAGCAGCGTCTCGCCGGAGGTCTGGATCAGCGTCAACAGCCGCCGCTGCTCGGGCTCGAGGTCCGCGTCGAGCAGCAGCTCCGCCAGGCCCATCACCGCGTTCATGGGGGTGCGGATCTCGTGGCTCATGTTGGCGAGGAAGGCGCTGCGCATCTGCGCCACCTTCTCCGCCGCATCGCGCGCCTGCTCCAGCACCGCCCGGGC
>JAJYLI010000020.1 GCA_021787855.1 bacterium
GCCGGTTGTGCACGAACACCCGCGGCGTGTCCGCGATCAGCCCGTGCGTCCGCACGTCGGCCATCCAGTGCTGGTCGGCGGACGCGAACACGTCCGCCGCCGCGCCCAGCTCGATCTGGAGCGCGAGCTGCTGCGAGCCCGCGAAGTTGAACACCACGTGGAGCCCCGGCATACGCCGCTCCAGCGTGTCCCCCAGCGCGCCGAACGCCGCGGTGAGTGACGCCGCGGCGTACACCGTGAGCGTGGGGTCGGGCCGCGGGCGGACCGGCGCCGCCGGCCGGGCGCCGGAGACGAACGCCAGGAGGGGAACCGCGCTCAGCAGTGGCTTGACCGCCGGGAGATTCACCACTCGTCGCTCGACCGATGGATGGGTGGCCTCAAGATACTACCGCGCGTCCGCCACCACGTAGATGTATCGCAGCGCCTTGGAGCCGGTATTGACCACGTCGTGCAGACTGTGCGGCGGGCAGTAGGCCGCCACGCCGGCGGCGATCGGCAGCGGCTCGGAGCCCTCCACCCGCAGCTCCCCCTCGCCCTCCAGGATCAGCAGCTGCTCCTCGTGCGCGCCGGTGTCGTGCCGGCCCACCGACGCGCCCGGCGGCAGGACGACCATCCCGGAGCGCATGCCCGCCGTCTCCGGCGCGCCCTTCAGGAGCCGCTGCCGGCCGCCCGGCCCCGCCTCGAGCGGTATCACCTTCGGCGTCAAACCGTCCCGCGGCGCATTGCCATCCATCGGACGTTCATCCTCCCCGGGTGGACCTGCCCTGTCCTGGTAGCGCATCGCACGCCTCGTGCCGGATCGCTTCGGGGCGCCAGGCTGCCCTGTCCCTTCCCAAATACGCCCTGCACCGCGGGTCCGCCACCACGGTTCGGGAACCCGTGGCGCCGCCGAGCGCGCGTCCCTCCTCGTTCTGGCATGGGATGTGCAACTGTCGGAATTAGCTGACAGGGCTGCGGAGGACCGGTGGGCGGGAGCGACGGCAGGCTGGCATGGGAGCGGCGCACCATCCGCGCGATGATCGGGATCTACTGCCGCGACCATCACGGCGGGCGGGGCCCGAAGCTGTGCGACTCCTGTGGCGCGCTGTGGAGCTACGCCCAGGCGCGCGTCGCCCGCTGCCCCTACGGCGCGGACAAACCCACCTGCTTCAACTGCCCGATTCACTGCTACCGGAAGGAGATGCGGGAGCGGGTGCGCGAGGTGATGCGCTACGCCGGCCCCCGGATGCTGCGGCGCCATCCGGTGCTGGCGATCCGGCACATCCTGGACGGGCGGCGCGTCGCGACGAGGCCGTCGCGTCACCGGGCGGCGGGCGACGCGGACCCGCGAACGACCGCCGGCGGCGCCGCCCCGCGGCCGGAGCGCGAAGTCACCGGCTCTACACGTTGAAGCGGATGTTCAGGATGTCGCCGTCGGCGACGACGTAGTCCTTCCCCTCGAGCTGCAGCTTCCCCGCCTCCTTCAGCGCGTGCTCGGAGCCGTACGCCAGGAACACCTCGTACGGCATCACCTCGGCACGGATGAACCCGCGCTCCAGGTCGGTGTGGATCTTCCCCGCCGCCTGCTTCGCGGTGCTGCCGCGGGGAACCGGCCAGGCTCGCACCTCGTCGGGCCCGACGGTGAAGAAGGAGACGAGGTCGAGCAGGCCGTAGGCCGTGTGGATGAACCGGGCCAGCGCCGACTCCTTGAGTCCCAGGTCCTCGAGGAACGCGGCCTGGTCCGCGGGCTCCATCCGCGCGATCTCCGCCTCGACGCTGGCCGAGAGCACCACGCCCGCCGCGTGGATGGCCTTGAGCCGCGCGGCCATCGCCTCCGGCAGCGGCTGCGCGGCCTCGCCCTCGCTGCGGTTCAGCACCACCAGCAGCGGCCGGTCGGACAGGAAGCCGTAGCCGGTGAGCTTGCCGCGGTCCAGCACCTGGGCGGCGAGCGAGCGCAGGGGCAGGTCCTGCTCCAGCGTCTGCTGCATGAGCTGGAAGGCGGCCAGCTCGTGCGGATCGGGCTTGTCCTTCTTGGCGCGCTCGAGCCGCCGCTCCACCATGGCGAGGTCGGCCAGCAGGCACTCGGTGTGGAACGCGTCCAGCTCCGCGGCGGGGTCGGCCGGGGCATCCAAGGCGGGGTTGGGGAACGCGCGCAGCACCAGGCACAGCACGTCCTGGTCGCGGATCTGCTGGAGGCTCTTCTGCGACAGGCCCTTCTTCTCGGCGCCGTGCTCGCCGGGGATGTCGCTGAAGACGATCTCGGCGTAGATGGTCTTCCGGGGCTTGAAGATGCCGGTCAACAGATCAATGCGCTTGTCCGGCACCTTCACGGTGCCCAGGTGCAGCTCGCCGCCGAAGCCGACGGGCACGTCGAGCCCGGTCAGCGTGTTGAAGACCGTGGTCTTGCCGGAGCCCGCGAAGCCTACCAGCCCGATTTTCATGGCCCAAAATTACTGCAGGAGCCGCTGGAGCGCCTCGCGGTTCATCGGGCTCAGCGGCGAGGCCCCCTCGGCGCTGTGCAGCGCCGCGATGCGGTCGCGGTAGCAGTCCTCGATCCGGCTGCGGACCATCTTCAGGGTGCTGTTCAGCATCCGGTTCTGCTCGGTGAACGGCTCGGCGAGGACGCCGAAGGTGGTGGGCAGCCAGCGCTCGGGGAACCGGCCGGCGTGCCGGCCGTCGCGCCGCAGGGCGTTCACCTCGACCCCGATCCGGCGCAGCACCGCCTCCTCCGCGAACGCGCTGCCGGGGGCCAGGTCGTGGCGCCGCATCCACTCGACGAGCGCCTCCCGGTTCGGCACGATCAGGGCGACGGTGGACGGGGAGTGGTCGTTGTGCAGCATGGCCTGGTCAATGAAGCGCGAGTGCTCGACCAGCGCTTCTTCCATCCCCTCCGGGCTGTATTTCTCGCCGTCGTAGCCGATCAGCAGGCTCTTCGCCCGCCCGACGACGTAGAGGAAGCCGTCGTCGTCCACCCATCCCAGGTCGCCGGTCTTGAGCCAGCCGTCCTGAAGCACCTCCGCCGTGGCCTTCTCGTTCTTCCAGTAGCCGGGCATGACGTTTTCGCCCTTGACGACGATCTCGCCCTTCCGGCCGGCCGGGAGGTCCCGGCCGGCCTCGTCGCGGATGCGCAGCTCGAGGTCCGGCACCAGCGGCCCGGAGGAGCCCAGCCGGTGGCGCCCGGGGGTGTTGGACGAGATCGCCGGCGCGGCCTCGGTGAGGCCGTAGCCCTGGTACATCGGGATGCCGATCGCGTAGAAGAACCGCTGCAGGTCCAGGTCCAGCAGCGCGCCGCCGCCGACGATGTACTCGAGACGCCCGCCGAAGTTGTCGCGGATCTTGCGGAACACCAGCGCGTCGAACAGCGCGACCAGCGGCTTCAGGAGCGCGCGCGCCCCGCGCCCGCGATCGCACCCGAGCCCGTTGTACGCGATCGCCGTGGCGAGCCCCGCACGGAACAGCGCCCGGGCCACCAGGCCCTTGTCGCGCACGCCCTTCTCGACGCCTTTCCGGAAGGTCTTGGCCAGCGCCGGCACGCTCAAGAGCAGCGTGGGCCGCGTCTCCCGGATGCTCGCGGGGATGTTCCGGAGGGTCTCCATCGGCGTCTTGCCGAGCGGCACGCACGCGAACGCGCCGCCGGTCGAGGCGAGGGCGTAGATGCCGCAGGTGTGGGCGAAGGCGTGGTCCCAGGGCAGGATCTGCAGCAGCAGCGCGTCGGGCGGGAGCGGATACATCGCCGCCGCCTGCGCGATGTTGGCGGTGTAGTTGCGGTGCGTGAGGACGATGCCCTTGGGGTCGGCGGTGGTGCCCGACGTGTAGCAGATGTTCGCGGAGTCATCCCCCTTGAGGCCCCTCCACGACCGCGCCACGGCGTCGGGCCGCGCGGCCGCGAACGCGTCGCCGCGCGCCAGCAGCTCCGCGAACGTGATGGTGCCCGCGGACGGCTCTTCGGGATCGTCCAGGAGCACGAACGTCTCGAGGTCCGGCAGGTCGGCGCGGATGGCCGCCAGCTTCCCGCCCTGCGCGGCCGAGGCGACCACCATCCGGCAGCCGGAGTGGGCGAGGCGGAAGCGCAGCTCCGGCAGCTCTTCGATCTTGACGGAGATGGGGACGGTGACGCCGCCGGCGTACAGGATGCCCAGCTCCGCGACCGGCCACTCCCGCCGCCCCTCGGCGATGAGGGCCACGCGGTCGCCCTTCTGGAGGCCCAGGGCGAGGAAGCCCGCCGCGCAGCGATGCACCAGCGCGCGCATCTGGGCGTAGGTGGTGGGCTGCCACGCCCCATCGTGCTTCTCGAGGACCAGGGTATTCCCCGCGAACCGCTGGGAGACGGCTTCGAACAGGGCCGGCAGGGTCGTCGGATTGGACGGGAGCGTGCTCATGGCCGCTGACAATGGCGCGGCGCGCGAAGGCGTCAAGACTCGGCGGACGGGAAGCACGACAACGGCTGTCGGTTATCAGGCGCCCGTGCCACGACCAGGGCGGGGAGTTGCGGGGCTGCAAGCCGACGCCCTACATCTACTGCCCATGCGCACGATGACCCTGCTGCTCGCTCTGAGCCTCTGGCCGCTCGCGCCGGCCGCCGCGCAGAACGCGGACACCACCCGCTACACCCACGCCGACAGCCTGCGGGGCTCGAACGGCCCCGGGCGCTCCTGGTGGGACGCCACGTTCTACGACCTGCACGTGCGGGTGAACCCCGCCGACAGCAGCGTCACGGGCTGGAACGGCATCACCTACCGCGTGCTGCGGTCGGCGCGGGAGATGCAGCTCGACCTCCAGGCGCCGCTGGTGATGGACAGCATCGTGCAGGACGGGCGGCCGCTCGCCTCGCGGCGCGACGGGAACGCGTACTTCGTGACGCTGGTGGCGCCGCAGCGCGCCGGCCAGACCGGGACGGTGACCGCGTATTACCATGGCCAGCCGGGCCGCGGGCGGCGCTCGCCGTGGAACAGCGGCTTCATCTGGGCGAGGGACAGCCTGGGCGCGCCGTGGATCGCCACGTCCGACGAGACGGTGGGCGCGAGCATCTGGTGGCCTCTCAAGGACTACCTGGGCGACGAGCCGGACAGCCAGCGCATCGCGGTCACCGTGCCCGACAGCATGGTGGAGGTCTCGAACGGGCGGCTCCGGAGCACGACGCGCAACGGCGACGGCACCACGACGTACGAGTGGTTCGTGGACGATCCCATCAACTCCTACGACGTCGCGATCAACGCCGGCGATTACGTGCACTACGCGGACACGGTGGCGGGGGAGGACGGGCCGCTCACGCTCGACTTCTGGCCGCTGGCCTACCACCTCGACGCGGCGCGGCGGCAATGGGTGCAGACGGTGCCCATGCTCACGTGCTTCGAGCACTGGTTCGGGCCGTACCCGTGGTACCGGGACGGCTACAAGCTGATCGAAGACCCGTACCTGGGGATGGAGCACCAGAGCGGCATCGCGTACGGAAACCGGTTCCTGAACGGCTACCTGGGCCGCGACCTGTCGGGCACGGGCCTGGGCCTGGGCTGGGACTACATCATCGTGCACGAGAGCGCGCACGAGTGGTTCGGGAACAGCATCACCGCGAGCGACTTCGCGGACGCCTGGGTGCACGAGGCGTTCGCCACCTTCGCCGAGGGGCTCTACACCGAGTGCCGGCTGGGCAAGCTGGCGGGCGAGGCGTACCTGATCGGGCTCCGGAAGGGGATCCGCAACAACCGGCCCATCGTGGGCGCCCGCGGCGTGGCCCGGTGGGGCACCGAGGACATGTACTTCAAGGGCGCCAACCTGCTGCTCACGATCCGGCAGCTGGTGGACGACGACGCCCGCTTCCGCGACATCCTGCGCGGCCTGAGCCGCACCTTCCGGCACCAGACCGTCACCGGCCAGCAGGTGGAGGACTACATCGGCCGGGAGGCGGGGTTGGGAGGCGGGCTGAGCAAGGTGTTCGAGCAGTACCTGACGACGACGATGATCCCGGAGTTCGACTACAGGGTCGCGGGCGGGGTGCTGTCGTACCGGTGGGCGAACGTGGTACCCGGCTTCGCCATGCCGCTCCGCGTGCAGGTGCCCGGGCTCGGCACACTGTGGCTGCATCCCACCGAGGCGTGGCACACGCTGCCGGTGACCTCACCGCACGCGGCCGACCTCGAGGTGGACGAGGCGTTCTACGTCACCTCGCAGCTGGCGCCCTGACGGCGGCGCGGCGATCGGCGGCGCCGGACCGGCTCACCTCCCGCCGCTGACCGGGCTCGCCAAACCGGCCGCGGCGGTCCAGGTCTGGGCGCCGGTGGCGAGGCTGGGGAAGGCGCCGTCCGGATCGAGCTGGACCTTCACGACCGGCGGCGGGCTCGCCACGCGCACCACCACCGTCCGCGTGCTCCCCCCGCCCGGGCCGCCCGTCAGCCACGCGGTGACGGGCCGTGCGACGCGCTGGACGCTCCCGTCCGCGCGCGTCACCGCGAGGAGGATGGGCATCGGCGCCAGGCCGCGGTCCACGACGGTGACGGCGGTCGAGTCGGCCTCCGGGACGACCGAGGCCAGGGCCTGGTCCAGCGGCCACGCCTCGAAGAACCACGTGTTCCAGAACCACGACAGGTTCCGGTCCGCCAGGCTGGAGACGGTGTTGAAGAAGTCCCAGGGCTGCGGGTGCCGGTTGACCCACCGCCGCCCGTAGGTGACGAAGGCGCGGTGGAGCGTCGCCGGGCCGATGATCCGGGCGAGCGCGTCCAGGGCCACGGCGGTCTTGTCGTAGTACATCGAGAAGTAGCTGGCCTGCGGGTAGTCGTCCCCCGTTCCCGCGGTCATCAGCGGCGCGTCGCGGCCCGCGCGCACCGCCGCCAGATAGGTGGCCCGCTGTCCCGCCTCGGAATCGTTGGCGCGCCCGCCGGCGCGATGCGGCCCGTACTGCCGGCGCATCGTCACCGCCACGTCGAACTGCGTGAATCCCTCGTCCATCCAGGGGAATCGGGTCTCGTTCGACCCGACCTGCATGGGGAACCACATGTGGCCGGTCTCGTGCATCAGGTCGCCGGCCAGCGACAGCGTGTCGGCCCACGGCTGCATCAGCGTCATCATGGGGTATTCCATGCCGCCGCTGGTGAGCACGCCCTCCATCGAGGTCATCTTCGGCCAGGGGTACGCCCACAGCCACGCCGAGAGCTGCTGGATCGCGTCGCGGGTGTAGCGCGCGCCGCCCGCCGCCCAGGCCGCGGCGCGGGGCGTGAGCCGGAAGAAGCTGGAGATGTCCACGGTGTCGGGCGTGGGCCCCAGCGCGGTGTCGCTCTCGCTCGCCGCCGCGGCGCCCGTCGTATCGCCCCAGGCCGGGTTCACCAGCGCGCGGGTCGCGTCCCAGGCGTAGCGGTCGCTCGTGCCCCAGGCGAAGTCGCGCAGCTCCTTCGCGACGAAATGCCAGGTCGCCGCGCGGCCTCCCGGCGCGAAGGCGCGGGCCGCTCCGGGCCCCGGGGTCAGGATGCGTACCACGCGTCCGGTGGCGCGCGCGGCGGCCAGGCTGTCGAGCGCGGCCCTCGAGAGCACCGCGGCGGCGTTCTCGAGCGTGCCGGTCGCGCCCACGACCCAGCCGTGGGGCACCGTGACGCGGACGTCGTAGTCGGCCGGGTCCATGTAGAACTCGGCCTCGAGCTGGTAGGGGTCGGTGACCCAGCCGTTCACGTCGTCATAGACGGCGATCTGCGGATACCAGTAGCCCATGAAGAAGAGGTCGCCGTCCTCGCGGCCGTCGCGTCCGTCGGCGGGGGAGGGCGCGGGCGCGTACGACCAGGCGGCGTCGAGCCGGAGGCTGTCGCCGGGGGCGAGGGGCGCCGGCAGCGAGATCCACATCACGGTGCCGTCCACCGCGTACTCGCCCGGGCGCGGCGGCCGGCGCGGCGGCGCGGTGATGGGCATGGCCGGATTGCCCCTGGGCGCGGGCGCGATGACGGTTCCGTTCACCGCGATGCGGCCCAGGGCGACGCCGCCCGTGATCGGGACCGGTTGCCGGCGCGGCACGCCGGGGGCGAACACGTTCTGGCGCAGATAGACCGCCAGGCGGGGCAGGGTGTCGGGCGACCGGTTGAGATAGATCACCGTCTCCCGGCCCGCCAGGCGCTTCGTGGCCACGTCGAGCGTGGCGTGGATGGTGTAGCGCGCGTGCTGGACCCAGTAGGCCGGCCCCGGCGCGCCGGTGCGCGTCCGGGTGCCCCGGAGCACCGCGCGGCTGAAGGCCGGCGTCTCGAACACCGGCCCGGGGATCGGCCGGCCGGCGCCGGCCGCGCCCGCCGGGTCCACGATGGGCGAGGCCACGGTCTGGGCGCCCGCCCGCGCGGCGAGGAGCGGCGCCGCGGCGAGGGCCGCGGCGAGGAGCGACGCGGCGGCGAGCCGGCGGCTCACCTCGCCCCCGCCCTCGGGTCGGGCAGCACGTCGAAGGTCTGGGTGTAGGTCTTCCCGTCCACCGTGAGCTTCGCGGTGAAGGTCCCCGTCAGACGCCGGCCGGCCGCCGCGTAGAAGAAGCCGACGCCGCCACGCCCCGCCGGCCGCATCACCGGCAGCCACACCGCCCGATGGATGCCCGCCGCCGTCGAGAGGAGCTGCGGCTTCGGGATCCACATCTCCGCCACGCGCGGCAGGCCGCCGGGCGGGCCGGGCTGCCGCGCCGCGGGGGCCTCGCTCGACAGCGTCGCCAGGCTGGTGCCGCCGGCGTCGAGAATCTCGATCGTCACGGGGCCGCTGGCCGCGCTCTTCAGGAAGTAGTCCAGGATCGCGCCGTTGGGCGGATTCGCGGCCGTGGGCTCGTCCTTCTGCACCGGCGTCCCGTCGTCGCCGCCCTGGATGTAGTTGACCGCCGTGGCCGGCTTGAACAGGTACGCGTCCGACGCGAGCACGTCCGCGGTGAGCTGCCGCAGCGCCGTGATGTCGTCCAGCACCCAGAAGCCGCGGCCGAAGGTCGCCACGACGAGGTCGTCGCCGTGGAACTGGAAGTCGCGCACCGAGGTCACCGGCAGGTTGAGCATCAGCGGCTGCCAGTGGCCGCCGTCGTCGAACGAGACATGCGCGCCGCGCTCCGTGCCGGCCACCAGCAGGCCGCGGCGCCGCGGGTCCTCCTTCACCGTGTGCACGTACGCGCCGGCCGGCAGGCCGGTGGTGATCCGCTCCCAGGTCGCGCCCAGGTCGCGGGTGCGATAGACGTACGGATCGAAGTCGTTGAGCTGGTGCCGGTCCACGCTGGCGTACGCGGCCCGGTAGTCGAAGTGCGACGCCTCGAGCATGGTCACCATGCTCCACGGTGTCAGCGCCGGCGGCGTGACGTCGCGCCAGGTCCCGCCGTCGTCCAGGGTGAGCTGGACGAGGCCATCATCGGTGCCGACCCACACCATCGGGATCAGCAGCGGCGAGGGCGCGATGGTGTAGATCACGCCGCGCTGGCCGTTGCCGCCCGTGTCCGCGGCCGCCGCCGCGTCCAGGTTCGACGGCGCGCCGGGATCGGGCCGCGTGAGGTCGGGGCTGATCCGCGTCCAGGAACGGGCCCCGTCGGTCGTCTTGAACAGGAACTGGTTGGCGTAGTACAGGGCGTGCGGGTCGGCCACGGAGCGCACCAGGGGCTGGGTCCAGTCCGCCCGGGCGGGCTCCGGGGCCTTCGGCGCCACCGTCCCGGGGACGGCCAGGTTCTCCATCAGGTTCCAGCACGCGCCGGCGCCGCCGAAGACGATGCCGGGCTCGAGCGGGTCACCGGCCGTGTAGCCGCTCTCGCCGGCCGCGCCGATGGGCTCCCAGTCGCGCATGGAGATCTCGCCGAACTTGCCGCGCGACCGCACGGCCACGGCGCCGCTGTCCTGCTGCGCGCCGGTCACCCAGTACGGGAAGCGGTAGTCCACCGAGACGTGGTAGATCTGCGCGGTGGGCTGGTTCAGCCACGAGCTCCACTCCACGGCCGCCGGGTCCGCGGTCCGCGCGTTGCGGGTGATGACGCAGCCCTGGTCGCTGGCCTGGATCAGCGTGTTCGGGTCGTCGGGCGCGATCCACAGCTGGTGGTAATCGTCCCCGCCGGGCGAGCCGCGCAGCACCTGCCAGGTCGCGCCGCCGTCGCGCGTGCGGTTCACGTTGACGTTGGGGACGTACACGATGTCGGGATCCTTCGGGTCCACCGCGATCTTCTCGAAGTACCACCCGCGGCCCCACAGCATCGGGTCCCCCGACACCCGCCGCCAGCTCGCGCCCGCGTCGTCGGAGCGGAACACGCCGCCCTGGCCGTGCCGCGCCAGGCCCTCGCCGAAGCCGCCGTGGTGCTCGGGCGGCGCGCCGGGCTCCTCCAGCAGGCAGTCCACCACGGCATACACGCGCCGCGGCTCGCTCGGCGCCACGGCGATCCCGCTGCGCCCGATGCCTGCCGGCGGCAGCCCGCGCGTCAGCTGGTGCCAGCTGTCGCCGCCGTCGGTGGACTTCCACAGCCCGCCGCCCGGGCCGTTGGTGGGGGCGTACACGAACCACGGCGGCCGCCGGGTGTTCCACAGCGCCGCGTAGAGCACCCGCGGGTCGCCGGGGTCCATCACCACGTCCACCGCGCCGACGTCCTCGCCCTTGAACAGCACCCGATCCCAGGTCCGCCCGCCGTTCTTCGAGCGGTACACGCCCCGCTCGGGGTTGGCGGCGTACAGGTTCCCCATCGCGGCCACGAACACCACGTCGGGATCGCGCGGGTGCACGGCGATCCTGCCGATGTGCTGCGTGGCCTCGAGGCCGAGGTGCCGCCAGGTCCCGCCCGCGTCGCTCGAGCGGTACAGCCCGCTGCCGAAACCGGCCGAGTCGCGGGGCGTGGACTCGCCCGTGCCGACGTACACCACCTCGGAAGCGGAGGGCGCCACCACCAGCGCGCCGATGGACGACGACGGCACGCCGTCGAAGACCGGGTTCCAGATCTCGCCGCCGTTGATGGTCTTCCAGACGCCGCCGTTCACGCTGCCGAAGTAGAACGTGTCGGGCTCGCTCGGCACGCCGCACACCGCGTCCACCCGCCCGCCGCGGAACGGGCCGAGCATTCGCCACGCCGGGCCCGCCGCGAAGCCGGGCAGCGTGACCGGGCCGGCCTGCGCCGGTCCGTGCCCGGGGATCCGGTCCGCCGCCGGGCCGGCGTCGCCGGCCAGCAGCCGGCGGCCGTCCCCGAGGACGCCGATGGCGAGGCCCGCCTGGCCGGCGGTGAGCACGAAGTCGCGGCGTGAAAGCACGGCAAGCCCTCCGGCCGGCCGCGCTGCGCGCCGGCGCCAGTGGTGTGCAGGAGATACGCAATGCGGGAACCGGTTGCTGCGCTAACCGCTAACGGAGGCGGGAAGCGGTGTCAAGCGACACCACCGTGACGCCTTGCCATCCGGGGCACCGCGGGGGTAGGCTATCGGTACACCTCCCAATCCGAAGGCAGGGCCGGACGATGCACATCCAGTGGCGGGCAGCAGGTCGAGCTGGCGCGTTCGTGCTGGTCGCGGCGGCGGCGGGCGCCGCGCTGGCGGCGTGCAGCGGGAAGAAGGGTGCCCAGGCGGCGCAGGCCCCGGGCCAGACGGCGACGCCGGTCACCGTGGAGACGGCGGGCATCGCGAGCCCGGCGACGGACGCCGGCACCGGCGCGCCCGACGGCCGGCAGATCTACCAGCGCTGCGCGACGTGCCATCAGCCCACGGGGCTGGGGATCCCGGGCGCCTTCCCGCCGCTGGCGGGCTCGGAGTGGGCCAGCGCCGCCGACGCGGGCGTGCCGATCCGCATCGTGCTGCACGGCCTCGAGGGCCCGATCACGGTCAAGGGCCAGAAGTTCAACAGCGCGATGCCGGCCTACGGCACCAACCAGCCCATGAACGACGCCGAAGTGGCGGCCGTGCTGACCTACGTGCGCAGCTCGTGGGGCAACAAGGGGGGCGCGGTCACCGCCGCGGCGGTGCACACGGTGCGGGAGGCGACCGCGGCGCGGAAGACGGCGTGGAAGGCGGCGGACCTCGAGCCGCTGCTCCACGCCGCGCACTGAGCGGCGCGGCGGCCCCTCGGGCGGCCAACGGGCGCCCGGCCACGGCCGGGCGCCCGTCGTGTGTCGTTCCGGCTCCGGTCGAGCCGCGGGCCCTCAGGCCGCGCGGGCCTCCTCGACGGCGGACGTCGCGGCGGCGGCGGCGTGCCGGCGGACCCGCGCGAAGTACAGGGCGAGCGGCCGGTAGGCCAGGTGCGACCACTTCCCGAACGGCACTTCGAGCACCAGCATGGGGACCACGCCCGCCAGGTGCGCCACGTAGGTGACGTTGGCCGCCAGGTCCAGGCCCGCGCGGTGCAGGAGGAACTGCAGCACGCCGGTGAACGTCACGTAGAGCAGCAGGATCAGGAAGATCCAGTCCGACTCGTGCGAGTGCGCGTGCTGCGGCCACGATCGCCTGAGCCGGCCCCGCAGGTTGATGATCACGGCCGCCAGCAGCCCCGTCGCGGCCACCAGGCCCGGGACGTGCACGCGCCAGTCCACGCGGGGGCCCGACGCCATGTCGCGCAGGAAGAACATGATGAGCACCAGCATCGTCACGTAACTCAGCATCAGTACCAGATGCGTGACCCACGGCCGCTTGCGCTCGCACTGCGCGTAGTTGCGCTGCGTGAAGAAGTGCAGCGGCAGCAGGTACAGGGCGGCCAGGTACGACGAGAGCGGCGCGCGCCGGTCGCGATCGCGGCCCAGCGTGAACCACCACATGCGGGCCGCGTTGGTGAGCAGCAGGACGAGCAGGACCCCCGCCATCCCCCAGTCGAACAGGTGCACACCGCCCGTCCAGCCTCCCGCGGGCAGGAAGGCGTGCGGGCCGTCGTAGTGGCGGATGTCGCCGGCGGAGAAGCCCACGGCCAGGAAGCCCGCGGCCGTGACGAGCGCCACCAGGACGATGGCCGCCACCTCGGCCCGCCAGGAGCGGTAGAACAGCCGCGACAGGCCCGTGAAGTCGTACCGGGAGGTGAGCCAGCGCCGGAGGCTCATCATGGTCTCGCCGGGCTCGGCCTTCTTGGGGCACTGCTCCGAGCACTCGCCGCAGGCGTAGCAGAGCCAGGGCTCGAGCGAGCCCTCGAGCTTGCTCTCCAGGCCGAGCTGCAGGTAGTGGATGGGCTTCCGCGGAAAGACGTACGGCGCCTCGGAGTGCACGCACACCGCCGAGCAGGTGCCGCAGTTGAAGCACTTGGCGACGTCCGCGGCGCCGTACACCCGCAGGTCGTCCATGAGCCCGGGCTTCATCACCGCGGTCATAGCTCTCCCAGCCACCCGTGGTCGGTGGGGTGACGCACCGCTCTAGATGAACAGGTTGACGTTCGCTTCATCGGCTTCGCCGAGGTAGGCGGCGACGCCGGCGAACTCGACGCCGTCCACCAGCTCCTCCTTCGTGAAGCCGAGGATGTCCATGGACAGCGTGCAGGCGACGAACTTCACGCCCTGCTCGCGGGCGCTCGCGAACAGCTCCTCGAGCGACATGGCGTTCCGGTCGCGCATCACCTTGCGCATCAGGGGCTCGCCGGCGCCGGCGAAGTTCATCCGGGACAGACCCAGGCGCTTCGTGCCCTTCGGCATCATCCGGCCGAAGGCCTTCTGCAGGAAGCTCTTGCCGCCGCCGGCCCCGGCGGCCGCGGCCACCTTCTCCCGGCGCAGGATGTTCAGGCCCCAGAAGGTGCAGAAGATCGTGACGTCGTCGCCCATGGCGGCCGCGCCGTTGGCGACGATGAGCGCCGCCATGACCCGGTCGAAGTCGCCGCTGAACAGGATGATCGTCTTCTTGGTCGTCGCCACTCTCGGCCTCCCGTGCCGCCGGTCGTCAGGACTGCCTCGGCACCGCCTGGTACCGGAAGTACCCGTCGTCGCCCACCTCTTTGATCTCGCTCACCCACCCGTACTTGCGCAGGCCCATCACCCAGAACACGACCTCGTGGGTGGGCTTGCCGAGCGCCTGCGCGATCTCGGGGATGGTCCGCGGCCCCGCGGCGAGCGCCTCGAGGATCGGGGCGCGCATGACCTGCTCGTCCCGGATGATCTCCCGGGTGTCCCGGATCGCGGGGCTCATGGGGTCACCGCCTCCAGCATGCCGTCAATCATCGCCCGCACCTGGACGTCCCTGTAGCCCTGGAGATCAATGGCGCCCGACGGACAGACCGGCACGCAGCCGCCGCAGCCCTTGCAGGCCGTCCTGGCGATGGTGGCGATCTCCTTGCCGTCCGCGGCGACCCTGGAGATCGCGTCGTACGGGCAGGTCGTCTCGCAGGCCCCGCACCACGCGCAGGCGGCGGGGTCCACGGCGGCCACCAGCGGGTCCAGCGCGGCCGTGCCGCGCTTCAGGACGGCGGCGCTCTGCGTCACCGCCGCCAGAGAGCTGGCGACGCTCTCGGCCGAGGTGCGCGGTCCCTGGCAGGCGCCGCAGATGTAGGCGCCGTCCACCACCGTCTCCACCGGCCGCAGCTTGGGGTGGATCTCGTTGTAGAAGCCGCTCGTGCCCACCGGGAGCTTGAGCGCCTTCGTGAGGTCGTCGTTGGCGCGCGGGACCATGCCGGTCACGAGCACGACCAGGTCGGCCTGCAGCGCCACCTCGTCCCCTCCGCAGAGCCGGTCGCGCGCCGTGACGGTGAGCCGGCCGGTCGCGTCGTCCCGCGACACCGCGGGCGGCTCCTCGTCCGGGTACTTGACGAACACCGACCCCGTGGCCAGCGCCTCGGCGTAGAGCAGCTCGTACTTCCCGTAGGTGCGCATGTCGCGGTAGAAGTGGACCTGGTGCGGCTTGGCCGGGATCACCGCGGCCTTGACGGCGGCGTGCACCGCCGCCGTGCAGCAGTAGCGCGAGCAGTAGGTGTGGCCGGTCCCGGCGTCCTCGCTCTGGCGGCTGCCGACGCAGTAGATGTAGGCGACGGTCTCCACCGGCCGGCCGTGGTACTGGAGGGGGCCGGTCGTCCCGTCGAGCAGCCGCTTGAACTCGGGCAGGGTGACGACGCCGTCGAGCCCGTAGCCGAATTCGCCCTCGGCCGGCTGGTACGTGTCGAAGCCGGTGGCCACGACGATGGAGCCCACGACGAGCTGGATGGTTTCGGACCGCTCGCCGCGCACGGCCACCGTCACCCGGTAGTTGCCGAAGCTGCCGCTCTTGGCGGTCAGCTCGGCGTTCGTGAACACGGTGATGGCGGGGTGGGCGCGGACCTTCGCCTCGAGGGCCGCGATGAGCTCCGCGCCGCTGCGTCCGTGCGGGAACATGTCGCCGAAGCCGGCCACCCAGCCGCCGAGCCTCGCCTCCTTCTCGACCAGGAACACCGCCAGGCCGACCTCGGCGAGGCCCAGGGCCGCGCGCAGGCCGGCGATGCCGCCGCCGACGACCAGGCTCTTGGGCGTCGTCTCGACCACGATGGGCTCGAGCGGCTCCGTGAGACGGGTGCGGTTGATCCCCGCGCGCACCAGCCGGACCGCCTTGGCGGTGGCGCCCGCATGGTCGTCGGTGTGCGTCCACGAGCATTGCTCGCGGATGTTCACCTGGGTGTACTGGAAGGGGTTCATGCCCGCGCGCCGGGCGACGTCGCGGAACGTGTAGGTGTGCAGCTTCGGCGAGCACGAGGCGACGACCAGCCCGTCCAGGCCGAGCTCCCGCGCGTCCTGCACGATCTCCTGCTGCGTGGCGTCGGAACACGTGAACATGGCCGTCTTGGCCACGGTCACGCCCGGCTCGTGCTCCACGGCGGCCACGACGGCGTTCACGTCCACGTAGTCGCTGATGTTGCCGCCGCACTGGCACACGTACACGCCGATCTTGCGGGGGGCGGCGCTCATGCCGTCACCTGCACTCTCGGCTCCGCGGCGGCGCGCGCCGGTGCGGCGGCGGCCCGGGAGCGCTCGATGTGCGCCGCGGCCTGGGCCACGGCCGCGCCGGCGTGCAGGATCGAGTCGGGGATGTCCTTGGCGCCGCTGGCCGTGCCGGCGACGAACACGCCCGGCAGGTTGGTGCGGCCGGGGTCCAGGTCCTCGTCCGCCTCGCCCACCCAGGCGTAGTCGTCGAGCGCCAGCGAGCCGTCCGCGAACAGGCGCGCGACCCCGGGGTTCGGCTGCACGCCGACGGCGAGCACGACCAGGTCGTACTCCGCCTCGACGATGCCGCCGTCGCCCTCGATGTCCTCGTAGCGGAGGACGAGGTTGCCGTCCTTCTTCTCGGTGATGCCGGCCACGCGGCCCTTGATGAACCGGGCGCCCATGTCCTTCGCCTGCTGGTAGAACTCGTCGTAGCCCTTGCCCACGGCGCGGATGTCCATGTAGTGGACGGTGACGTCGGCCAGCGGCAGGGCGCCCATGATGAGCTGGTTGTGCTTGATCGAGTACATGCAGCAGATGCGCGAGCACAGCGGGTTGCCGACCTGCGCGTCGCGGGAGCCGGTGCACATCACGTAGGCGATGCGGTCCGGCACCTTGCCGTCCCCGGGGCGCACCACCGCGTTGAACGGCCGGGTCGGCGCGAGCAGCCGGTCCATCTGCATGCCGGTGATGACGTTCCGGAAGCGGCCGTAGCCGTACTCGGGCTTGGCGTCGGCCGGGAACAGCGTGAAGCCGGTGGCCAGCACGACGGCGTTGACGTCCACCTCGACGTCCCGGCCGCGCATGTCGAGGTGGATCGCGCCGGCGGGGCAGGCGTCCACGCAGGCGTGGCACTCGGAGCACACCCCGCAGTCGAGGCACCGGGCGGAGGCGAGGTGGGCCTCCTCCTCCGTCATGGTCGTCTCGGTCTCGGCGAAGCCGGTGGGCGGCGCGCTCATCGCGTGGCCGGGCGCCAGCGGGACGCGGCGGTCGTACACGCGCTGGCGCCTGAGCACCGCGGCCTGGTCCACCACCGGCAGCGGCGCCTCGAGGAGCGAGGGGTCGAGGGCCAGGCCCTGCAGGAAGCGATCAATCATGAACGCCGCCCGGCGGCCCTGTCCCACGGCCGTGGTGATCATCGTCGGCCCGGTGACCACGTCGCCGGCGGCGAACACGTACGGCGCGGCGGTCTGCAACGTGCCGGCGTCCGCCTTGAGGGTGCGGTTGCCGTTCGTCGGCAGGCCGAAGGCCTCGGTGTCGGCGCTCATGCCGGCGGCGACGATCACGGCGTCGCAGGCGAGCGTGGTGCGCTTGCCCTCGTCGTACCGGGGCGCGAAGCGGCCCGCGGCGTCGAAGACGGCGGTGCAGGCCTTCAGCTCGGCGGACCGCACGCGGCCGTCGCCGCCGAGCCGGTGCACGCCCCAGCCGTTGCGCAGCGTGATGCCCTCGGCCAGGGCCTCTTCGACCTCCCAGTCGTGGGCCGGCATCTGCTCGCGGGTCTCGAGGCTGGCCAACTCGACGGACCCGGCGCCCAGGCGGCGGGCCGTGCGCGCCGCGTCCATGGCCACGTTGCCGCCGCCGATGACGAGCACGCGCTTGCCGGCGAGGTTCACCGCGTGGCCGAGCTTCACGTCGGCCAGGAACGCGAGGGCGCTCCGGACGCCGTCCAGGTCCTCGCCGGGCACGCGCAGCCGCACGGCCCGGTGCGTGCCCGTCGCCAGCAGCACGGCATCGAAGCCCTCGGCCTTGAGCCGGGCGACGTCCTGGACGCGGGTGTTGACGGCGATCTCGACGCCGATCGCCGTCACGGTGGCGATGTCGTCGTCCACCACCTCGTTCGGCAGCCGGTAGGCCGGGATGCCCAGGCGCAGCATGCCGCCCGGTTGGGCGGCGGCTTCGAAGATCTTCACGCCGTAGCCCTGGCGGGCGAGCAGCCAGGCGGCGGTCAGGCCGGCGGGGCCGGAGCCGACCACGGCCACGCGCTTGCCGTTGGGCTGGGGCCTGGGGATGGCTGTGCGCCCGGCCCGGCCGTAGTGGCGGTCGGCGATGAAGCGCTTCAGCCGCCGGATCGGCAGCGGGCCCTCGAGCTGGCCGCGGGTGCACTGCTCCTCGCAGGGCGCGTAGCACGCGCGCCCCAGGCTGCCGACCAGCGGCGTGGTCTCGAGCACCAGGTCGAAGGCCTCCTCGTACTGGCCGGCGCGCACGCGCGCCACGTACCCGTGCGCCTTGATGCCCGCGGGGCAGGCGCCGGTGCAGGGCGACACGCCGGCGCGCTCGATCACCGCCTTCTTGGGCACGGCCTGGGGGAAGGCGATGAAGGCCGCGCGGCGCGAGACCAGGTCGGCGTTGAACTCGTCGGGGACGGCGACGGTGCAGGCCATCTCGCACTGGCGGCAGCCGGTGCAGGCGGCCTCGTCCACGTACTTGGGCTTCTGGCGAATGCTGGCGTGGTAGCCGCCGTTCCCGTCGCCGCGGATGCCGTGCACCTCGGCATAGGTGAGGACCGTGACGTTGGGATGGTGGATGGTGGCCGCCATCTTGGGGGTGGAGATGCAGCTCGCGCAGTCCAGGGTGGGGAAGACCTTGCTGAGCAGGATCATCTTCCCGCCCACGCTCGGCTCCTTCTCCACCACGAGCACCCGGTAGCCCATGTCGCCCAGCTTGAGGGCCGATTCCATCCCCCCGATGCCGCTGCCGACCACCAGCGCGTCGTACTTCATGCGGTCGCCTTCCGGGCCGGCCCCAGGGCGGCCAGGGCCTTCGAGTACTCGTGCATGTAGTTGGTGAAGGGCTCGGCGCAGACGGAGCAGATGGCGGCCATGCGGACGCGCTCCGGCGCGAATCCGTCGGCCTCGAGCAGCCGCTGCGCGTCGGTCATGATGCCGGCCGTGCGCCGGGCGCAGTCGGGCAGGTAGGCGCACTCCTCGCCGTCGGCGGCGATGAACACGCCGTCGAAGCCTTGCTGCATGGCGTACAGCACCCAGCCGGGCCGGATGCCGCTGGTGCAGGGCAGGTTGATGACCGTCACGCCCGGCGAGTAGTGCAGGTGCGAGCTGCCGGCCAGATCAATCCCCGGGTCGGAGATGTTGTTGGTGCTGAAGACCAGGATGCGCGGGGCGAACGCCCCGTCCCCGGCCGCCGGCGCCGCCGTCACTTCAGCTTCCGGACGAACAGGCGCATGTAGCCGGGCTCCTGGAGCATGCCCAGGTACTCGTGGCCCATCTTCTTGGCCCAGGCCGGCAGGTCCTTCAGCGTGCCGGTGTCGGTCGCCTGGACCTCCATGATCTCGCCGACCTTCACTCCCGGGATGCCCTTCTTCGCCGCGAGGATCGGTCCGGGGCAGGAGGTGCCCCGGGCGTCCACCGTCTTGTCCACCGTCAGCGTCGTGAGGTCCACCGTCTCAGTCGTCATGCTTCCGCCTCCGTGCGGTCGTGGGTCGGGGCGCGACCGGCACGGACACGCGGTAGCGCGGGTCCGCCCGGTGCGCGATCAGGCCGCGCTGCTTCATCCGTTCGAGCAGCACGGCCAGGGTGAGGGTGCAGGCCTGGAAGATGCGCCGGTCGGCGAGCCGGTAGCGCACGGTCTGCGCCTGCTTGCGCGTGGCGACCACGCCCTGGGCCTTGAGGAGGGCGAGGTGCTGGCTGGCGTTGGGCAGGCTGATGCCGATGATCTCGGCCAGCTCGCCGACGCTCATCTCGCGGCTGCCCAGCAGCGCGATGATCTTCAGGCGCTTGGGATTCGCGATCGTCTTGCAGACGTCGGCGTGCAGCTCGAAGATGTCGGCCCGCTTCACGGCGCCTCCCCGCGCGGTCGAGATTTCTTACCTGCGAACATTCGCAAATACCATACCGGTCGGCGCGCCGCACTTCGATCGGTCGTTCGACCGCGCGGCGCGGTTCCGTGGAACTACGGGGAATGGTGAAACCGGCCACGGGGATTACCTTCTCCGGCAGCCCTCAACCTCTCGAGGCGTGATGGTCGCTCCGCTCGCAGCACTCGCGCTCGTTCTCGGGGCCGGTCCCGCCGCGCTCCCGGCCCGGCCCTCGCCGGTGCGTGCCGTGGCGCTGGAGGTCGAGCACCTCGTCCACCCGCTCGGCAGCGACGCCGCGCGGCCCCGGTTCTCGTGGCTGATGCGGGACGCGCGGCGCGGCGCGCGCGAGACCGCCTACCGCGTGCTGGTGGCGAGCGCGCCGGGGCGGCTCGCGCCGGGCCGCGCCGACGTGTGGGACAGCGGAATCGTGCGCGCCGATTCGTCGGTGGACGTGGGCTATGGCGGCCCGCCGCTGGCGCCGCGCACGCGCTACTGGTGGACCGTGTGCCTGTGGGACGCGGAGGGCCAAGCGGCGCCGTGCGCCGCTCCCGCCTGGTGGGAGACGGGCCTGATGGGCCGGCCGTGGCGGGCGGCGTGGATCGCGGCCGACTCCGCGGCGCTCGACACCGTCGTGCCGGCCGGCGCTCCGCCCGACACCGCGTCCGCCGGGCGCGTCCCGTACCTCCGGCGCGGCTTCACGCTGCGCGGGGCGCCGGTGCGCGCGCGGATCTACGCCACGGCGCTGGGGAGCTACCGGCTCACGATCAACGGCCGGCCCGCGGGACCGGGCGTGCTGGTGCCCGACTGGACCGACTACCGCCATCGCCTGACGTACCAGACCTACGACGTCACGCGGCTCCTCACGCCGGGCGCCAACGCGATCGGCGTCCTGCTGGGCGCCGGCTGGTACGCCAGCCGCATGGGGTTCACCTCGACGCGCTGGGCCTACGGCGGGCCGCCGGTGCGCCTGCTGCTGGAGCTGGTCGTCACGTACCCGGACGGGCGCGAGCAGATCGTCGCCTCCGACACGTCGTGGCGCACCGCCCCGAGCCCCATCCGCTATTCCGAGATCTACGACGGCGAGTGGTACGACGCGCGGCTCGCGCAGCCGGGCTGGGACCGCGCCGGGTTCGACGACCACGGCTGGCGCGCCGCCATCGCCGCGCCGCCGCCGCCGGCCGGGATGGTCCTCCAATCGCAGGACATCCCGCCCATCGAGCGCACCGCCCGGATCCGGCCGGTGCGCCGCTGGTCGCCGGCACCCGGCACCTGGGTCTTCGACCTCGGCCAGAACATCGCGGGCTGGGCGCGCCTCGTCGTGGGGGGCCCCGGGGGACACGGTGCCCGCCGGGGCGACACGGTGCGCATGCGCTTCGCCGAGATCCTCGGGCCGGACGGGAAGAACATCTCGCAGGTCAACCTGCGGAGCGCCAAGGCGACCGACACCTACGTGCTGGCGGGCCGCGGGCTCGAGACCTTCGAGCCGCACTTCACCTACCACGGCTTCCGCTACGTCGAGGTCACGGGCTACCCCGGCACGCCCGGCCTCGCGGCCGTCACCGGGATCGTGGCGCACACCGCGCTGCCCGAGACCGGCTCCTTCGTCAGCGGCGACGCGGCGCTGAACCGGCTGTGGGAGAACATCCTCTGGACCCAGCGGAACAATCTCTACAGCGTGCCCACCGACTGCCCGCAGCGCGACGAGCGGCTGGGCTGGATGGGCGACGCGCAGGTGTTCTGGCGGACCGCGAGCTACGACATGGACATGGCCGCGTTCGGCGAGAAATGGCTGGCCGACGTGCGGGACGGCCAGGACGCCGACGGCTGCTTCCCGAACTTCGCGCCCAACTTCCTCGGGGTCCTGACGTGCGGCGCGCCCGGCTGGGCCGACGCCGGCGTCATCATCCCGTGGACCGCGTGGAAGCAGTACGGCGACACGCGGGTGCTGGCCCGGGGCTGGCCCGCGATGGAGCGGTACATGGCGTTCATCGCGGACTCCAACCCGGGCTATCTCTGGACGCGCGGCAAGCAGGTGCAGTTCGGCGACTGGCTCCCGGCCGGCAGCACCCAGTCGTGGGGGCAGACCAACACCGACCTCATCAGCACCGCCTACTGGGCGTACGACGCCGCGCTCATGGCCCGGATGGCCGGCGCGCTGGGCGCGGATACGGCGGCCGCGCGGTACCATCGCCTGTTCGAGCGCGTCCGGGCGGCGTTCGACAGCGCCTGGGTCAGGCCCGACGGGCGCGTGGTCGCGCCGTTCACCAATCCGGACAGCGTGAAGACGACCGCCACGCAGACCGGCTACGTGCTCGCGCTGGCCTTCGGGCTCGTTCCGGACAGCCTGCGCGCGGCCGCCGCGCGGCACCTGGTGGAGGATGTCGCGGCGCACGGCTGGCACCTCACGACCGGGTTCCTGGGCAGCGCCTACGTGCTGCCCGTGCTCTCCGAAGCGGGCGAGGACAGTGTCGCGTTCCGGCTGCTGCTGCAGACCTCCTATCCGTCGTGGCTCTACGAGGTCGAGCACGGCGCGACCACGATGTGGGAGCGGTGGAACGGGGACCACGGCGATCCCTCGATGAACTCCTACGACCACTACGCGTTCGGCGCGGTGGGGCAGTGGTTGTACGGCTGGCTGGCGGGGATCGCCGAGGCCCCCGGCTCGGCGGGCTTCCGCCGGATCGTGATCCGGCCGCGGTGGGGCGCTTCCCTGGACTCGGTGCGCGCGGTGTACCGCTCGGTGCGCGGACCGATCACGAGCGCGTGGCGGCGCCGAGCGGACGGCACCGTGGCGGTGACGGTCACGATCCCCGCGAACACCACCGGGACGGTGGTGCTCCCGACCCCGGACCCGGCGGCGGTGCGCGCCGACGGCGGCCGGCGCGAGCCGGCACCCGCCGGCGAGGCGGTGTTCGCGATCGAGGCGGGGACGTACCACTTCCTCGTCCCGCGCCAATAGGACCGCAGCCTAGTTGTCGGGCGCGCCGTTGGTGATCCAGTTGCGGATGGTCTGGATCACCGGGTCGGGCAGCGGATAGCTGGTCCGCGGCATGCGCGGCAGCCCGCGCCGCGCGGCGGAGTCGCTGCCCAGCATGATCATCAGCGCCGAGGAGTCGGGGTTGCCGGGCGCGACGCGCAACAGCGGCGCCAGCAGTGCCGCGGGCACGTTCACCAGGTGCGCGTAGCTCCGGCCCGGCTCGAGCGAGAGCCCCACCTGCGGCGTCGGACCGGCGTGGCAGGCGTAGCTCGACGCGCACGTCGCCGTCAGGATCGGCTGGATGTCCCTGGACAGCGACGGGTTCGCGATCGGTGTGGAGATCGCGTCCACCGGGCGGGTGATGGTCAGGTCACTGCACGCCGCCGCGAGCGCGGCCACCGCAGCCGCGAGCGCCGCGGCCGCCACCCTCCTCGCCCGCGGGCGCTTCACCGCGTCCTCCCGAACGCGTACGCCGCCCGGAACCGCACCGTGAGCACCGCGCCGGGCGCGTAGTACAGCTCACCGCCCAGCCGGATCGGTGGCGCCGCGCGCCACGCCGCCCCGGCCGCCAGCTCGACGCGGGTGAGGGTCGCCGTCAGCCGCTGCTGGTCGAGGGGCCCCCAGGGCGTCTGGTAGTGCACGTCGAAGCGGACCGCGTCGCGCCGCACGCCGAGCAGCAGGTAGGGCTCGACGGCCCCGCCGGCGTGGAACGTCAGCAGCCCGTCGAGCGCCAGGGTGAAGGGGATGATCCGGTCGTCCGACACCCGGCCGCCGAAGCAGGTCTCGTTCCCCGGGTCGGCGACGGCCGCGGCGTCACAGGTGATGGCCGCCCGGAGCGTGCCGTAGTGCACGCTGGCGCGGAGGCCCGCGCCCCAGGGTCCGGTGAGCGGGAAGCGCCGCAGCACCGCCCCCGAAACCATGTCGGCCTGCGCGTGGCACACCCCGACCGGCGGCACCCAACCGGCCTCGATCGCCCACGCTCCCAGGGACAGCGAGGCGCGCAGCCGCGGGAAGACGGGGCAGAGGTTGGTGTCCTCGGCCTTGGTGCCGCCGAACCCCGCCAGGCGGTCGGACAGGGAGAGCGGCGGCAGATACGTCACGTCGCCACCCACTTCCCACCGGGCGGCCGGGTCGGGCAGCCCGACGGGCGTGAACTCCATCAGCGCGGCGTAGTAGCCGAGCAACTGGGCCTCCGGGTCACCGGAGGCCCGGCGTGCGCGTCTGCGCCTGCGCCGCGCCGGCCCACAACGATGCCAACGCGGCCGCGACGCCGACCGTGGTGCGACTGGTCACGATGCGTCAAGGCTAGTACCGGCCCTGGCGTGCCGCATCCCGAGGGGCGGGTCCGACCCTCCGCCGGGGCCCGGCGTAGCACTCAGGCATCCATTTCCACTGCGGTCGGCTTGAGGCGGAAACCCCGTCCCGGAGGGGGCCCATGTTACCGGCACAGGCCGGGGCGCGGTCGGGAGAGTGCGGTGCCGCCCGTCCTGGTCGCCGCCCTATCGCGGCGCCCGATACCCTCCGGCGACGCCGCGCGGGGAGAGCACCAGCTGCCACAGCTGGGTCTTCCGCGCCCGGAACCCGCCTGCGCTCGAGAGCAGGAAGTAGCGCCACATCCGCCGGAACCGCTCGTCGTAGCGCTCCCCCAGCTCCGGCCAGGCCCGCTCCACGTTGGCGTGCCACGCCATCAGCGTGCGGTCGTAGTCGGGACCGA
>JAJYLI010000021.1 GCA_021787855.1 bacterium
TCGACGGGCCGCATGACCACCCACGCGCCCCACATCCTGGGTGCCGGGCTCACCTGCGACGCGTGCCACGCGGTCGGGGCGGCGCCGCCGGGCGTGCCCGACAGCCTGTGGATCACGACTGGTTCGCCAGCGGCAAGCGGGAAGGCGGAAGCGCCCTAGGGCTCGCTTTGTAAGTTGCTATATTCCAGCATGTTGCGCGTGTGATCGCTGGCCGTTGACAGGGGGCGATGCCCTGGGTAGAATTCGCGCCGAGCGATTAGCACTCGTTTGAGTTGACTGCTAACACATCATCCGAGACGTGCGAGAGGGAGGTAGAACCAACCATGGCCACGACGACCAAGGCGAAGATGAAGCTGCATCCCCTGGCTGATCGTGTGGCGATCCGTCCGCTCGAGGAGACCGAGCAGATGCGGGGCGGGCTGTACATCCCGGACACCGCGAAGGAGAAGCCGCAGCAGGGGGAGATCATCGCCGTCGGGCCCGGGCGCTTCGAGAAGGGCGAGCGGGTCGCGATGGAGTTGAAGGTGGGGGACCGGGTGCTGTACGGGAAGTACAGCGGCACCGAGGTCACGATCGAGGACGACGCGGTTCTGATCATCAAGGAGTCGGACGTCCTCGCCAAGATCGGCTGAGCGTCCGCGACATCGAGGAGAGAGATCCATGGCAGCGAAGGAACTGGTGTTCGGCGTGGATGCCCGGGCGAAGCTGAAGAAGGGCGTGGATCAGCTCGCCGAGGCGGTGAAGGCGACGTTGGGGCCGAAGGGCCGCAACGTGGTGCTCGACAAGAAGTTCGGGAACCCGACCGTGACGAAGGACGGGGTGACGGTGGCGAAGGAGGTCGAGCTGCCGGATCCGATCGAGAACATGGGCGCGCAGATGGTGAAGGAAGTCGCGACCAAGACGTCGGACGTGGCCGGTGACGGCACGACGACGGCGACGGTGCTGGCGCAGGCGATCTTCCGCGAGGGGCTGAAGAACGTGACCAGCGGGGTGAACCCGATGGCCCTGAAGCGCGGGATTGACCGGGCGACCGAGGTGGTGTTCGAGGAGCTGAAGAAGCTCTCGGTGCCGACGGCGGGGAAGAAGGAGATCGCGCAGGTCGGGGCCATCTCGGCGAACAACGACCGGACGATCGGTGACATCATCGCCGACGCGATGGAGAAGGTGGGCAAGGACGGCGTGATCACGGTCGAGGAGGCGAAGGGCCTGGAGACCACGCTGGAGACGGTGGACGGGATGCAGTTCGACCGCGGCTACCTGTCGCCCTACTTCGTGACGGACGCGGAGAAGATGGAGGCGGTGCTGGAGGACGCGCTGATCCTGATCCACGACAAGAAGATCAGCTCGATGAAGGACCTGCTGCCGGTGCTGGAGAAGGTCGCGCAGATGGGCAAGCCCCTGCTGATCATCGCGGAGGACATCGAGGGCGAGGCGCTGGCGACGCTGGTGGTGAACAAGCTGCGCGGCACGCTGAAGGTGTGCGGCGTGAAGGCGCCGGGCTTCGGGGACCGCCGCAAGGAGATGTTGCGGGACATCGCGATCCTCACCAGCGGGCAGGTGATCAGCGACGAGCTGGGCTTCAAGCTGGAGAACGCGGTGGTCTCGGATCTGGGCAAGGCCAAGCGGATCGTGATTGACAAGGACAACACCACGCTGGTGGACGGGGCGGGGGACCGGAAGAAGATCGAGGGCCGGATCAACGAGATCCGGGCGCAGATCGAGAAGTCCACGTCCGACTACGACAAGGAAAAGCTGCAGGAGCGCCTGGCGAAGCTGGCCGGCGGGGTGGCGGTGATCAACGTGGGCGCCGCGACCGAGACGGAGATGAAGGAGAAGAAGTCGCGGGTCGAGGACGCGCTGCACGCCACCCGCGCGGCGGTGGAAGAGGGCATCGTGCCGGGCGGCGGCGTGGCGCTGCTGCGGGCGCAGGCCGCGGTGGCCCGGATGAAGCTGAGCGACGACGAGAAGGTCGGCGCGGAGATCGTGCGCCGCGCCCTGGAGGAGCCGATCCGCATGATCGCGCAGAACGCGGGCGTCGAGGGCTCCATCGTGGTCGAGAAGGTGCGCGAGGCCAAGGAGAAGAATTTCGGCTACAACGCGCAGACCGACGAGTACGGGGACCTGGTCGCGGCCGGCGTGATTGACCCGACCAAGGTGACGCGGACGGCGCTGCAGAACGCCGCTTCCATCGCCGGGATGATGCTCACGACCGAGGCGGTGGTGGTCGAGAAGAAGGAAGAGAAGCCGGCGCCCTCGATGCCGCCCGGTGGGGGCATGGGCGGCATGTACTGATCGGACGGGCGTGACGAGGCGTCGGAATTCGGAGCAGTTCCGAGACGCCGCGTCGCGAGTGGTCGGCAGACGTCGGTTGGCGGAGACGGAACAGGCCTCGGGCGGCTTCTGGCTGCCCGAGGCCTGTTCCGCTTCTCACACCTGGCACCTCGCGACCGCCCGCCACTCGCGGTCTCGCGACCGTCCCGCGCGCTCGCCGCCGCCGTGCCGCTCACCGGGAGCACGTCTGGTGCGCCGGCCGGGGGATTGTCCTATCTTCCGCGGTGATGACCGAGCCGGGCGCCCCCGCTCCGTCCGCCGTCCCGCGGCCGGCCGCCGCCTCCCCGCCGCGCGCCGCGCTGTCGCGCGAGCTGTCCGATTTCCTGATTGATCTCTCGATCGCGCTGCACAAGCACGCGATGTATCCCGGCGGGCACCCCACGCTGGGCCCGGCGGCGGAGCACGTGGCGCGCCGCCTGGCGGGACTGCTGACGGACCGGCCGACGCTGTCGCTGGGCGTGGCGCGGGACCAGCTGGTGATCGAGGGGGTGGCCACGGATGCCAAGCACCCGGTGCTGCGGGACCTGGCGGAGCGGCTGCACCGGCACCACCTGGGCGCGGTGTCGTACGCGCGGGGCGTGGATTCGGGGGAGATCGAGGAGTCGCTGCGGCTGCTGGCGGGGGACGAGACCCGCGGCGGCAAGGAGCCGCTGGGGCTCAGGCCGCTCAGCAAGATCGCGACCTGGGCGCACATCCGGTTGTATCCGCTCACCTTCGACCGGCTGCAATTGCTGGAGCCCGGGCCGGAGGAGGAGGAGGGCGACGCGGAGGCCGAGTCGGCGCCCGGCGGCGTGCAGGCGGCGCAGCTCTGGGTGGGGCTGGCGCGGGCGGCGCTGGCGTCGGGGGACGTGGCGGCGGCGGTCGTCGAGCCCGCGTCCGGGGCCGCGCCGGCCCCGCAGCCGGCCGCCGTGGAGGTCACGGCGCCCCTGACCGACGCGGAGATTGACGCGGCGCTCGACGTGGTGGAGCCCGTGGCGCCCATCCAGGCCGCGGAGGCCTCGCCGGCGGTGGTCGCGCAGGCCATCGAGAGCCACGAGCGCGGCACGGCGTACGACCAGGTGATCGTCGGCTACATGCTGCAGATCGCCGACGAGCTGAAGCAATCGGGGGCCACCGGCGCCGCGGCCCTGAAGCGCCGGATGAGCCGGCTGATCTCCGCCCTGGACCGGCACACGCTGGGCCGGCTGCTGGAGATGGGGGGGGATCTGGGGCAGCGGCGCCAGTTCATCCTCGACGCCTCGCAGGGCATGGCGGTGGACGCCGTGGTGGACCTGGTGAAGGCGGCCTCCGACACGGGGGCGCCGATCTCGCGCTCGATGCTGCGGATGCTCACCAAGCTGGGCCACCACGCCGAGCGCGGGCCGGTGGCGCGGCGCGCCGCGGCGGAGACCGACCTGCGCGAGCAGGTGGCGGAGCTGGTGCAGGGGTGGGCCCTGGCGGACCCCAACCCGGGCGGCTACGGGAAGGCGCTGGAGAAGATGGCGCAGGCCGCGCCCGCGCTGCTGGCGCCCGGCGAGGCGCAGTTCGCGCCCGAGGCCGTGCGGCTGCTGCAGATGGCCTGCGAGGCCGGCGGCACCGGCGAGACCATCGGGCGGGCGGTGGACCGGCTGATGGTGGACGGGCGGCTGGCCGAGGCGCTGGACGTGGTGGAGCGGGCGCCGCAGCCGTCGCGCGCCACCACGGCCATCGTGGCCCGGGCGGCGACGCCGGAGGCGGTGCGGCTGCTGGCGGCGACGTTGCCGACGGACTACGCGCTGCTGGACCGGGTGCTGGCGCAGATGGGCGCCGAGGCCGCCGAGCCGCTCCTGGACGTGCTGGCGCAGTCGGAGTCGCGGCAGGGGCGGCGCGCGCTGCTGGAACGGCTGATCAAGATGGGCCCGCCGCTGGGGCGGCACCTGGTGGCGCGCCTGGGCGACGAGCGGTGGTTCGTGGTGCGCAACCTGCTGTACCTTGCGGCCGAGCTGCCCGCGCCACCGGAGGGGCTGAACGCGGCGTCGTTCACGCAGCACGCGGACTTCCGGGTGCGCTGGGAGGCGCTGCGGCTGCTGTTCAAGGATCCCGCGCTGCGCAGCCGGGCTATCTGCTCGGCCTTGACCGACGCGGACGCGCGCGCGCGGCGGCTGGCCCTGGGGGCGGTGGCGGAGGGCGGCTGCCCGGGTCCGGCGGTGCCGCTGATCGTCAACCTGGCCACGGAGGAGGAGAACCCGGAGATGCAGGTGGCGGCCGTCCGCGCGCTGGGCGCCGAAAGCAGCGCGATGGCGCTGGAGACGCTGCTGCGGATCACGCGCGCGCGCCGGAGCATCATCGGCACGGCGAAGCGGATGGGGGAGGAGCCGGTCTACCTGGCCGCCCTCGAGGCGCTGGGCCGGTTCGCCGCGGACCGCCGCGCCCGCGAGCGGCTGGAGGCGGCCGCCGAGTCGCGGGAGCCGGTGGTGGCGCGGGTGGCGGCGGAGGCCCTGGAGCGGGGCGGGGCGGGCGCGCGATGAGCGACGCCCCGGCGTTCCTGACGGCGCTGGTGCAGGCGCTCTCGACCATGTCGCTCTACCCCGAGGGGCACCCCGCGCGGGAGGGCGTGATCGAGGCGGCGTTCGCGCAGCTCGAGGCGCTGCAGAAGGGCGACCGCCGGGTGTCGTTCTCCTTCCTCGGGGACGACGTGGTGTTCGGCGACCGGCCGCTGCGCCAGCTCCGGGGCTGGGACTGGAGCGCGCGGCTCGCCGGGGCCGGCATCCAGCGCATCGAGTTCGAGACCGAAGTGACGCGGGAGGAGTTCGACAGCTTCCTCGGCCAGCTCCTCGCCAAGCTCACGCTGTTCGCGGCGCAGCAGGCGGGGGCGGGGGGCGGCGGCGCGGCGCGCGGCGGCCCCATCCGGTTCGGCGCCGTGGGGATCAAGGAGCTGGAGGCGAAGCCGGCGCTGCAGACGGCCACGATCGCGCTGTCGCTCCACGAGGAGGCCGACGCGGTGCAGTGGCTGCACGAGGAGACGCAGGGCGGCCACGGGCTGCCGCTGGCCGAAGCGGAGGCGGTGGTGCGCTCGCTGGCGGCGGCGATGCACGGCGATCAGGCGGTGGTGCTGCCGCTGCTGGAGCTGCGCCGGTACGACGAGTACACCACCACCCACTCGCTCAACGTCTGCGTCCTGGCGATGGGCCTGGCGGAGTGGGTCGGGATGGGCGCGCGCGACGTGCGCGCCTTCGGCGTGGCCGGCCTGCTGCACGACATCGGCAAAGTGAAGATCCCCAGCGAGATCCTCAACAAGGCCGGCCGCCTGACTCCCGAGGAGCGGGACGTCATGAACCGCCACCCGGCGGAGGGGGCGCGCATCATCATGGCGTCGGAGGAGAACCTGGACCTGGCGGCGGTGGTGGCGTACGAGCACCACATCATGCAGAACGGCGGCGGCTACCCGAAGCTGGACTACCCGCGGGAATGCCACCAGGCCTCCAAGCTGGTGCACGTGTGCGACGTGTACGACGCGCTCAGGACCAACCGCCCGTACCGGGCGGCGTGGCCGGCGGAGAAGGTGCTGAGCTACGTGGAGGAGCGGGCCGGCACCGAGTTCGATCCCGACATCGCGCGACGGTTCGCCAAGATGATGGCGGAGTGGGAGCCGCGGCAGGCCGCGCTCGAGGCGCAGGCGCCGGTGGAGGATCCGCACGCCCCCGCCCCGCTGGCGCCCCCGCCGCCGGCCGCGCCGGGCTCAGCCCCTGCCGCCCAGGGGTAGGGCGAGCTGCTCCAGCGCGCCGCCGCCGACCTCGACGGGCGGCAGCGGCGCGTCCTGCCGGGCCACCAGCAGCGCGCCGCGGAACGCGGTGCCCCGGAGGGCGCGCGCCACCGTCTCGCGGGCCAGCTCCGGCGTGTTGCAGTGGTCCGACACGTGCGCCAGCACCAGCACGGCCAGGCCCGCGTGCGCCACCTGGGCGGCCAGCAGGCCGGCCTCGCGGTTGGAGAGGTGCCCGCCGGTGCCGGCGATGCGGGCGCGCACCGCGGGCGGGTAGCGGCTGGAGCGCAGCATCACCTCGTCGTGGTTGGTTTCCAGCACCAGGGCGTCCAGCTCGCGGCAGGCGTGGGCCAGGGCGGCGGTCGGCGTCCCGAGGTCGTAGGCGACGCCGGCGCGGCGGCCCTCGCGGTCCTCGACCACCACCATGATCGCGTCGGCCGCGTCGTGGGCGGTGGGGAACGCGTGCACGGTGAATCCGCCGCAGCGCTGGGCCCGGCCGGCGGCCAGGGCACGCGTGGCGGTGCCCGCCTTGAGGCGCCCGTTCAGCGCGGCCAGGGTGCCGGCGCTCGCCAGCACGGGCACCTTCCAGGCGGCCGCCGCCGCGGGCGCGCCGCGCGCGTGGTCGCCGTGCTCGTGGGTGAGGACCAGGCCCGTGAGGCGCGCGGGGTCGGCGGACGACGCGGCGAGCCGCCGCGCGAGATCCTTGAGCGAGAAGCCGGCGTCCACCAGCAGCGCCTCTCCGCCCGACTCCACCAGCACGGCGTTGCCCCGGCTGCCGGAGCCGAGGACGGTCAGCCGCACGGCGTCCCGGCGGTCGCGGCGCCCCACACGGCGGCGAGGTAGCGGCGCGTGGCGTCGTCCACCGGCACGTCGCGGCGCGGCATCACGCGCGCGGCGATGTCGGTGAACCGGCCGACTTCCAGCACGCGGCCCGGCTCGTCGAGTCCCCAGGCGAACGGCGGCACGACCGCCGGCGGCCGGGCGGTGCCGAACAGGTTGGCGCCGACGCCGATCACGCAGCCGGTGGGCAGCATGGTGCCGATGGCCGTCTTCACGTGGTCGCCGATCATCGCGCCGAGGAAGGTCAGGCCGGTCTCGAAGCGGCGGCCGCCCAGGGTCAGGCGCACGGGGCCGTAGGTGTTCTTGAGGTTCGAGTTGGTGGTGCCCGCGCCGAGATTGACCCAGCGTCCGACCACGGCGTGGCCCAGGAACCCGTCGTGGGACTTGTTGGCGTAGCCGAGGAAGATGGCGGCGGACACCTCGCCGCGGACCACGCACTTCGGGCCGATGGCGCTGCCCGAGATCTGGCCGCCCAGCAGGCGGGTGTCGCGCGCGGCGGCGAGCGGGCCCACCAGGCGCGTGAAGGCGCGGACCTCGACGCCGGGCGCGAGCACGATCGGGCCGCCGCGCACGTCGAACACCACCTGCGGCTCGACGGCCGCGTCGCCCGCGGCCACCAGCGCGGGATCGCCCAGCACGGTGGCGCCGCGCGGCACGTGTCCCTCGCCCTGCGCGGCGCGGAGCCGCTCGAGATCGGCCGGCAGCGTGGTGGCGAGGTCGCCGATCAGGTCCCACACACCGGCCAGCCGCCGGCCGGGGAGGGCCACCGCGGGCCAGGCGGCGGCGCCTTCGACGCCGGGCCACTCGGCGCGCGCCGGCACGGCGTAGCCCACGGTGGCGCCGGCGCCGTCCACGAACCGCACCCGCTCGTCGCCGCGCTCCGCCTCGCCGGGCGGGCCGGCCGGCACGAAGACGGCGCGGAACAGCAGGCGGGCTTCGTGCCGCTCCCCGGGCGCGGGCGCGACCGGCGGCGCGCCGGGCTCGACGAACGTGGTCAGGTGCGCCTGCGGCGAGAGGTAGCCGGCCACCGGGAGGTCGAGCCGGGCGGACCACCGCTCCCGGAGCAGGAACGCGCCGTAGCGCAACTCCCCGAGCGGGCGGGAGAGCGAGAAGGGCAGGAACGGAGTGAGGTCCTCGGGGGTGTCGTACAGCCACAGTTGCGCGCTCACGCCGGCTCCCCCGCGGCCGCGCCGCCGCCGTCCGCCGCGCCCGGCCCGCCCGCGAGCGCGGGAGGCAGGCGCGCCAGCAGCTCCTTGAGGCGGGGGGCGCGCTCCCGGGTGGTCACCAGCGTGATCCCCCGCGTCCGCACCACCACGAGGTCCCGGACGCCGTCCACCACCGTGGCGCCGGCTTCGCTCCAGACCACGCAGCCGGAGGCGTCCACGGCGTGGGCGTCACCCACCACCACGTTGCCCGCGCCGTCGGCGGCGCGCACGCGGGGCAGGGCCGCCCAGGAGCCCACGTCGTCCCAGCCGAAGTCGCCGGCGACGACGGCCCCCGCGGCGGTGCGCTCGAACAGGCCCACGTCCACGCTGACGGGGGTGACGGCGGCGTAGAAGCCGGTCGGGTCGCCGCGGTCCAGCGCGGCGAAGCCGCCGGCCAGCTCCGGGGTGTGGCGCGCGCACTCCTCGCGGAACCGCCGCGCGGTCCAGGCGAACATGCCGGTGTTCCAGAGCGCGCCGCCCGCGATCAGGCGGGCGGCCGCCGCGGCGTCGGGCTTCTCGACGAAGCGGGCGATGCGGCGGGCGGCGCCGGCGCCCCCCTGTCCCGGCAGCTCCGCGCCCGGCACGATGTACCCGTAGCCGATCTCGGGGCGGGTGGCGCGCGCGCCCACGGTCACCAGCGCGCCCGCCGACGCGGCCAGGGCGAGCGCGGCGTCGGCGGCCGCGCGGAACGCGTCCGGGTCGCCCACGGTCCAGTCGGCGTGCACGCTCAGGACGCACGCGGCCGGATCGGCGGCGGCCGCCCGGGCCGTGGCCCAGGCCAGGGCCGGCGCGGTGGAGGCGGCGAACGGCTCGGCCAGCACGTTGGCGTCCGGCAGCTCCGGCAGCGCGGCGGCCAGCGGCGAGCGGAGCGCGCGCGAGGTGACCACCAGCACGCGCTCGGCGGGAACCAGCGGCAGCAGCCGCGCGACCGCCTCGACCACCAGGGGCCGCGCGCCGGCCAGCGGCAGGAGCTGCTTGGGCCGCGCCGCGGTGGAGAGCGGCCAGAAGCGGGAGCCCACGCCGCCGGCCAGCACCACGGCCCAGCGCACTAGGCCTGCTCCGCGCCCGGCGCGGCGCCGCGCCGCGCGGGCGGGGCCGGATCACCGGCCTCGT
Source organism: bacterium (assembly GCA_021787855.1). Classification (GTDB taxonomy): domain Bacteria; phylum Gemmatimonadota; class Gemmatimonadetes; order Gemmatimonadales; family JACORV01; genus Fen-1245. The sequence continues at coordinate 9,208 of JAJYLI010000021.1, forward strand.
CGCCCAGGATCTCCGCCACGCGGCGGGCCAGCTTCCGGGGCGAGAACGGCTTGGTGAGGAAGGCGACCGCGCCCAGCTCCGCGGCGCGGTCGGCGTAGCTGCGCTGGCCGGCCGCCGTCAGCACGATGAACGGCAGCTGCGCGAGGCGCGGCTCCCGGCGGGCCTCCTCCAGCACCTCGAGCCCGGAGCGGCCCGGCATGTTCACGTCGAGCAGCACCAGATCCACGTCCGGATGGGCGCGCAGGAAGGCGAGCCCGGCGTCGCCGTCGGCCGCCACGGACACCTGCCACGTCCGCTCGGCGAACTCCAGGCGCACGATGCGCCCGATGAAGGGCTCGTCGTCAATGACCAGAAGATGGTGCGTCGTCGGCACCGCGTCAGAGCAGCCCGGCGATCTGCGCGCGGTGGCGGGAGAGATCGTACAGCAGGGGGCCGAGGCTGGCGCCCGGCCCGAGCAGCACCAGCAGCTTCACGTCGCGCGACAGGTCGGTGACCACCGCGTAGCCGGCGGCGTACTCGATGACCGCGGTGGCGAGCGCGCCGCGGCCGGCGTGCTGGCCCAGCTCGTCGCACGCGTGCACCAGCGGCGGCAGGTGGGCCGCGACCACCTCGGCGTCCAGGCCCCCTCCCGGCGCGGCCTGGCTGTCAATCGGGAGCCCGTCGCTGCCCAGCAGCACGACCGCGTCCACCCCGTCGCGGCGCGCCAGCGCCTGCACGACGTCGCGAATGGTCGGCATCCTTGGCTCCCCCGGTGGACGGCGGTCCAACGTAGGCCGCGCGGCAGGCAGTGTCAAGCGCGCCGCGCCGTTGACACTGGCCGCGCAACTCGCCTATTCTTCGCCGGTTACACGTGTCCCGACGTTCCGCGATCCCCGCCCTGCTGGCGCCCCTGGCGCTCGCCGCCGCCGCCCTGGTGGCGGGCTGCAGCACGACCTATCAACTCCCGCCCGCGATCCTGGCGAACGTGCAGGGCACGGCGACGCTGTACGCGCTGACCGGGACGACCCTCACGGAGCCCTCGGCCTACAGCGTCTGCGGCGAGCCGTGCAACGCCGGCGCCACGCCCACCGTGGTGCGCACGGACCGCTCGTCGGGGTTCGACTTCGCGTTCGACGTGCGGGTGGACACGACGAAGCACGACACCGCCGCGGTGCTGCTGCCGCGCGGGGCGGTGGGCCTGTACATGGACGGCGGCCTGCAGGTGAGCTCCCAGCCGTTCGACTCGATCACCCACGCGCCCGCCAGCGGCTACCAGGACTCGCTGCCGGTGCCGATCCAGGTGGGGACGGTGGTGCTCGCCGCCTCGCGCTCGGTGACCTGCAATTTCAGCTACACGTACCCGATCTACGGCAAGCTGGAGGTCACGGCCCTCGACAAGGTGGCGCGCACGGTGACGCTGAAGCTGCTCATTGATACCAACTGCGGTTATTTCAGCTTGCGGGCCGATTCCCTCCCTCCCACCTTCTGACGGTGCTCGATCCCCGGTCGTTCCGTGACGCGGAGGCCCTCGCCGCGCTGCGGGAGCGCCTGGCCGCGCGGTGCGCCGGAGCCGAGCTGGAAGCGCTGCTAGACCGGCTGGCGGACCTGGCCGAGCGGCGGCGCGCGGCGATCGGCGAGGCGGACGCGCTGCAGGGCCAGCTCAACGCCCGCAGCCGGGAGGTGGGGGAGAAGAAGCGGCGGGGCGAGGACGTGGCCGCCCTGCGCGCCGGTCTGGGCGAGCTGTCGGCCACGGCCGACGCCGCCGGCCAGGCCGCGGCCGCGGCGGAGGGGGCGTTCCTGGAGGCGCTGGCCTTCGTGCCCAACGTGCCCGCGGCCGACGTGCCGGCCGGCGACGCGACGCACAACCGCGTGGTGCGCACCTGGGGCGAGCCGGTGGCGCCGCAGCCGTGGCACCGGCCGCACTGGGAGGTGGGCAAGGCGCTGGGCCTGATGCAGCTGGAGCGCGGGGCGCTGCTGGCGGGCTCCGGCTTTCCGCTGCTGGCCGGCCTGGGGGCGCGGCTGGAGCGGGTGCTCATCGGCTTCATGCTGGACCTGCACACGCGCGAGCACGGCTACACCGAGATCGCGCCGCCGTACGTGGTGAACCGCGACAGCATGACGGGGACGGGGCAGCTCCCCAAGTACGAAGAGGACATGTACCGCACCACCGACGGGCTGTACCTGATCCCGACCGCCGAGGTGCCGGTCACCAACCTGCATCGCGGCGAGGTGCTCGCGGGCGCGGAGCTGCCGAAGAAGTACGTGGCCTGCACCCCGTGCTTCCGGCGGGAGGCGGGGGCGCACGGGGCGGACACGCGCGGCCTGACGCGGGTGCACCAGTTCGACAAGGTGGAGCTGGTGCGGCTGGAGCGGCCGGAGGCGAGTCCCGGCGCGCACGAGGAGCTGACGGGGCACGCCGAGACGGTGCTGCAGCGGCTCGGCCTGGCCTACCGGGTGGTGCTGATCGCGGCGGGCGACATGGGCTTCGCCAACCACCGGCAGTACGACCTGGAGGTGTGGGCCCCGGGCGTGCGGAAGTGGCTGGAGGTCTCGAGCTGCAGCACCTACGGGGACTTCCAGGCGCGGCGGATGAACACCCGGTTCCGGCCGGCGCCGGGCGCGAAGCCCGAGTTCGTGCATACCCTCAACGGCTCGGCGCTGGCGCTGCCGCGGACGGTCATCGCGCTGCTGGAGACGGGGCAGCGCGCCGACGGCTCGGTCGAGCTGCCGCCGGTGCTGGCGGGCGCGCTGGGGCTGGAGCGCCTTGAGCCGCGCGGGGGCTGAGCCCTCCCGGGGCGCCTGGCTCAGGAGCCCGGCGGCGGTGTGGGGGCTCGCCGCGCTGGCCGCCGCGCTCACCGTGGTCTCCGCGTATCTCACCGCGGCGCATCTCACCGACGACGCGCGCCGCGCCTCCCAGCTGTACGCCCGGGTGTTCACGGGCCTGGCCGATCCCCGCGAGAGCGGCGCCACCGACGCGCTGCTGGCGCTCGCCGACCTGATCCGCCGCCAGGGCATTCCGCTGGTGGTGACCGACGCGCGGGGCGTGGCCACGGACACGGCCAACCTGCCGCGGCGCATGGGGCTCGACTCGCCGGAGCTGAGGGCGTTCGTGGCGCGGCTGGATCGCGACACGCCGCCCCTGGAGGAGCCGGGCCTGGGGACGGTGCACGTCGGGGCGCTGCCGCTGCGGACGCACCTGGAGGTGGTCTTCGTGCTGGAGCTGGCCACGGTGGCGGGCCTGGCGGGGGTGGCGGTGCTGGCGCACCGCGCCTCGGTGGGACGGGCGCGGGACCGGGTGTGGGTGGCCATGGCGCGCGAGTCCGCGCACCAGCTCGGCACGCCCCTGACCTCGATGGCGGGGTGGGTGGACCGGCTGCGGGAGGGAGCCGACGACCCGGCGGAGGTGGCCGGGCACCTGGCGGCGGACTACGAGCGGCTGGACCGGGTGGCGCGGCGGTTCGAGCGCATCGGACAGCCGCCGCGCCGCGACAACGTGGACGTGGCGGCGGTGGCGGCGGCGGTGGGCGCGTATTTCCGGCCGCGGCTGCCGACGCTGGCCCGGCGCATCGTGCTGGAGGTCGAGGACGACGGGGCCGGCGCGACGGTGCGCGGGGACGCGCTGCTGCTGGAGTGGGCGCTGGAGGCGCTGGTGCGCAACGCGGTGGACGCCCTGAGCGGGCGCGGAGGCCGCATCGAGGTGGCGGTGGCGAACGAGCCCGACGCGGTGGTGGTGACGGTGGCGGACGACGGCCCGGGCGTGCCGTGGCGGATGCGCCACCGGCTGTTCGACGCGGGGGTCACCACCAAGGAACGCGGCTGGGGCCTGGGGCTGGCGCTGGCGCGGCGGGTGGTGGAGGAGGGGCACGGCGGGCGGGTGACGCTGGAGCCCTCGGCGACCGGGGCGCGGTTCGCCGTGCGGCTGCCGCGCGCGCTGGAGGGGGAGGCGCCGGCGTGATCGCCGTGCCGCTGAACGACGCCCAGCGCGAGGCGGTCGAGCACGTGACCGGGCCCATGCTGGTGCTGGCGGGCGCCGGGTCGGGCAAGACCCGCGTGCTCACGGTGCGGGCGGCGCGGCTGGTGGACGAGCACGGCGTGGACCCGCGGCACATCCTCGCCGTGACCTTCACCAACAAGGCGGCCGGCGAGATGCGCGCGCGGGTGGCGCAGCTGCTGGACCGCGAGCCCGGCGGGCTGTGGATCGGCACGTTCCACGCGGTGTGCGCGCGGCTGCTGCGGCGCGAGGCGGCGGCGCTGGGGTTCACCCGCGAGTTCACCATCTACGACGAGGACGACACCGAGGCCCTGGTGCGGCGCCTGGTGGACGACCTCGGCCTGCCGGCCAAGCTGTACGGCGCGCGGGGCGTGCGCCACGAGATCTCCCGCGCCAAGAACGCGATGGCGGGGCCGGAGGCCTATGCGCAGGAGGCCGCCGATCCCTGGCACGCCAACGTGGGGCGGGTGTACGCGGCGATGGGCGCGGCCCTGAAGCGCGCCAACGCGATGGACTTCGACGACCTGCTGCTCCACCCGCTGGCGCTGTTCCAGGCGCAGCCCGCGATCCTGGAGCGGTGGCGGGCGCGGTTCCGCTTCCTGCTGGTGGACGAGTACCAGGACACCAACCGGGCGCAGTACCTGCTCCTCAAGGCGCTGGCCGGAGACGCCGGGAACCTGTTCGTCGTGGGTGACGACGACCAGTCCATCTACGGGTGGCGCGGGGCCGACATCCGCAACATCCTCGAGTTCCAGAAGGACTTCCCCGGCGCGCGGCTGGTGCGGCTGGAGGAGAACTACCGTTCGACCGGCGGGATCCTCGAGGCCGCCAACAGCGTGATCGCGCCCAACACGGGCCGGCTGGGCAAGACCCTGTTCACGCGGCGCCTGGGCGGCGAGCCGCTGACGGTGCTGACCGCGGCCGACGAGCGGGACGAGGCGGAGTGGCTGGTGCGGGAGTTCGCGGACCGGGCGCGGCGGGCGGAGCACGCCTTCGACGAGATGGCGGTGCTCATGCGCACCAACGCGCAGACGCGCGCCTTCGAGGAGGAGCTGCGCCGCCGCGGGGTGCCGTACCGCGTGGTGGGCGCGGTGAGCTTCTACGAGCGGCGCGAGGTGAAGGACCTGCTGGCGCACCTCCGGCTGGTGGTGAATCCGGCGGACGACGCGGCGTTCCGGCGGGCGGTGGCGGCGCCGCGCCGGGGGATCGGGGAGCAGAGCCTGGAGACGCTGGGTCGCTGGGCGGCGCAGTGGGGCTGGTCGCTGAGCCGGGCGGCGGCCGCGGCGGGCCGCGTGCCGGAGCTGCGGCCCAAGGCGCGGGAGCTGCTGGAGACGTTCGCCGCCGAGCTGGCGGCGGCGCGCGCGGAGCTGAAGGACCTCCAGCCCGCGGAGGCCCTGCGGGCGATCGCCGCGCGCACCGGCTTCGAGCAGTTCCTGCTGGAGGAGGACGAGACCGGACCGGAGCGGGCGGAGAACGTGGCCGAGCTGATCAACGCGGCCGCGGCGTGGACCGAGGAATACGGGGCCGTGCTCGACCAGTCGCCGGACGGCCCGGACGGCCAGGGGGAAGGCCCGGCCACCCCGTTGCCGGAGGGGGCCGAGGCGGAGGGCGAGGGCAGCCCGATCGAGCGGTTCCTGGCGCAGGCGGCGCTCACCACCAGCGCGGAGACCGAGCGCGGCGAGGGCGGGGTCACGCTGATGACGCTGCACGCCGCCAAGGGGCTCGAGTTCGCGGTGGTGGCCGTCGCGGGGCTCGAGGAGGGTCTGTTCCCGCTGTCGCGCGCCGACACGCCGGAGGCGCTGGAGGAGGAGCGGCGGCTGTGCTACGTCGGGATCACGCGGGCCAAGGACAAGGTGCTGCTGTCCTACGCCACCGCGCGGCGGCGGGGCGGGGAGCTGCGGCCCTCGCAGCCGTCGCGGTTCCTGGACGACGTGCCGCCGGCGCTCATCGAGGCGCGGGTCACGCGGCCGTCCTGGGGCGTGGCGCGCGAGCCACGGCGGCACCCCCGGCCGGGCACGCGGTCGCTGGAGCTGGTGGTGGACGAGATGGCGGCGGCCGCCGGGATCAGCGACGTGACGCCGCTGTTCCGGGCCGGCGAGCGCGTGCGGCACCGCCGGTTCGGCAGCGGCGTGATCCGCCGGGTCGAGGGCCGGGGTCGCGACCTCAAGGTGGCGGTGGAGTTCGACGACGCGGAGGTCGGCGTGAAGCAGCTGCTCGCGGCCTACGCCGGGCTGGAGAAGGCGTGGGAGTGAGCGCGTGGGCGTGAGCCGGAAGGACGTCGAGCGGATCGCGGCCCTCGCGGAGCTGGCGGTGGACGACGCGGCGGCGGCCGAGCTCGAGGGGCAGCTCTCGCGGATCCTGGACTACGTGGCGCAGCTCTCCGGAGTCGCGGACGACCCCGCCGCGCCGGGAGGGCCGGACGATCGCGCGGCGCGGCTGCGGCGCGACGAGGTGGCGCCCGACCGGCTGGCGCGGCGGCCGGCGGAGATCGCGCCCGCGTTCGCGGAGGGCCTGTTCACCGTGCCGCGGCTGGGCGCGCTCGACGGGGGCGAGGGCGGGGGCGCGGAGGGCTCGGCCTGACCGACGTCCGGGCCTCGGCGCGCGCGGCGGCCCGGCGCATCGCCGCCTGCGAGGCGAAGGGGACCCACGCCTTCCTCGCCTGGTCCGAGGAGGCGCTGCTGGCGCAGGCGGAGTCGCTGGCCGCCGATCCCGGCGCCGCCGCGGGCGCCCTGGCGGGCGAGGCGGTCGCGGTGAAGGACGTGATCGCCGACCTGACGTTCCCCACCACCTGCGGCTCCAGGATCCTGGAAGGCTGGCGCTCGCCGTTCGAGGCGACGGCGGTGCGGCGGCTGCGGGAGGCCGGCGCGCTGATCGCGGGCAAGACCACCTGCGACGAGTTCGCGATGGGCTCCTCGACCGAGTGGTGCGCCTGGGGCCCGAGCCTCAACCCGGCGGACCCGGCGCGCGTGCCGGGGGGTTCCTCCGGCGGCTCGGCCGCCGCGGTGGCGGCGGGCGCCGTGACGATGGCTCTGGGGAGCGAGACCGGCGGGTCGGTGCGCCAGCCGGCGGCGTTCTGCGGCGTGGTGGGGATCAAGCCGACCTACGGGCGGGTGAGCCGCTACGGGCTGGTGGCGTTCGGCTCCTCGCTCGACCAGATCGGCACGCTCGGCCGGGACGTGGCGAGCGCGGCGCGGCTGCTGGCGGCGATCAGCGGGCGCGACGACCGCGACGCGACCACGCTGGACCGGGTGCCGCTGGGCGAGCCCGGACCGGCGCCCGGTTCCCTCGCGGGCACGGTGATCGGCGTGCCGCGCGAGTACTTCCCGGCGGGGCTGCACCCGGGCGTGCGCGCCGGGTGCGAGCGCGCGCTGGCGGCGCTCCGCGGACTGGGCGCCGAGCTCCGCGAGGTGACGCTGCCCCACACCCGGTACGCGGTGCCGGCGTACTGCATCGTGGCGCCCGCGGAGGCCTCCAGCAACCTGGCGCGCTACGACGGGGCGCGCTACGGCGCGCGGGCCGATGGAGGCCTGGCCGACCTGCGCGCGATGTACCGCGCCACGCGGGGTCGCGGCTTCGGCGCCGAGGTGCGGCGCCGCATCCTGCTGGGCACCTACGTGCTCTCGGCCGGCTATTACGACGCCTATTACCGGAAGGCCCAGCGCGTGCGGGCGCTGATCCGGGCGGACTTCGCCCGGGTGTTCGCGTCCGGCGTGCACGCCCTCTTCACGCCGACCACTCCCACACCCGCGTTCACGTTCGGCGCGAACCTGGCCGACCCGCTCGCCATGTACCTCAGCGACGTGTACGTGTGCACGGCGAACCTGGCGTGGGTGCCGGCGCTGTCGCTCCCCGTCGGGCGCGACCAGGGGCTGCCCATCGGCGGCCAGCTCATCGGGCCGCTGGAGGGGGAGGGCACGATCATCCGCGTCGCGCTGGCGCTGGAGCGCGCGCTCGACGGCACGGCCGAGGTCCGGTGACACCGGGCCGGGGCGGGGATCCGGCGGCCGGCGCGCGGACCGCGGCGGAGCCCGGTCGGCGTCAGAGCGGCGCGGCGGGCTGGGAGGCGGTGATCGGGCTGGAGGTGCACGTCCAGCTCCTCACGCGCTCCAAGATGTTCTGCGGCTGCTCGGCCCGGTTCGGCGATCCGCCCAACACCCACGTGTGCCCGGTGTGCCTCGGCCTGCCGGGCGCGCTGCCGGTGCCCAACGAGCGGGCGGTGCGGCTGGCGGCGCGCGCGGCGTACGCGCTGGGCTGCACGGTCCATCCGCGGAGCGGGTTCGCGCGGAAGCACTACTTCTATCCCGACCTGCCGAAGGGCTACCAGATCAGCCAGTTCGAGGAGCCGCTCGCCACCGGCGGCGCGCTGGAGTGCGCCTCGCCGGAGCGGGGACCGATCGCGGTGCGGATCAAGCGGCTCCACCTCGAGGAGGACGCGGGGAAGAGCTTCCACGACCGCGTGCCCGGCAGGACGGCGGTGGACTTCAACCGCGCCGGTGTGCCCCTGATCGAGATCGTGAGCGAGCCGGACCTGCGCTCGCCGGCGGAGGCCCGGGCGTACCTCACGGTGCTGAAACGGCTGCTCGGGCCCGGCTACCTGGCGGTCTCCAACTGCAACATGGAGGAGGGGAGCCTCCGGGTGGACGCCAACCTGTCCATCCGGCCGGCCGGCTCGCCCGAGCTGCGGACGAGGACCGAGGTCAAGAACCTGAATTCCTTCTCCGGCGTCGAGCGCGCGCTCGCGTTCGAGCGGGACCGGCAGATCGCGGCGGCCGCGCGGGGCGAGGGGATCGAGCAGCGCACGATGCTGTTCGACCCGGCCTCGGGCGAGGTGCGTCCGACGCGCTCCAAGGAGGAAGCCCATGACTACCGGTACTTCCCGGAGCCCGACATCCCGCCCCTGGTGCTGAAGGACGCGTGGCTCGCCGCCGAGCGGAAGGCGCTGCCCGAGCTGCCCGCGGCCAAGCGGGAGCGGTTCCAGGCGGAGTTCCGGCTCTCGGCGCCGGAGAGCGCGGTGGTGACGGCGACCGCGGCGCTGGGCGACTACTTCGAGGCGTTCGCCAGGGCCACCGGCGACGGCAAGGACGCGTGGAACTGGGTCGCGAACGACCTGCTCGCGCTGAGCGCGGACGGCGAGAGCATCCCGCTGCCGGTGGGGCGCGCGGTGGAGGCTCGGGCGCTGGTGCGCGCGGGGAAGGTGTCGCGCCTGGCGGCCAGGCGGCTGCTGCCCGAGATGCTGCGGCATCCCGCGGCATCCGCCGAAGCGCTCGCGGCGGGGCTGGGCGTGGTGCAGGTGTCGGACGCGGGGGCCATCGAGGGCTGGGTGCGCGAGACGCTGGCGGCGCATCCCGCCGAAGTGGCGCGCTACCGGGCCGGGGAGGCGAAGGTGCTGGGCTTCCTCGTGGGGCAGGTGGTGAAGCGCTCCGGGGGCACGGCCGATCCCAAGGCGGTGAGCGCGGCGCTGGCGGTGGCGCTCAGGTAGCGTCGCTCAGGCCGCGCCCGCCCGGCGCCACGGCGGGGTCACGTCGTATTGCTCCCAGTATCCCAGGTTGGTCGGGCGCAGGCCGAAGTGCGCCTCGGCGACCTCCGCGACGCGGTCGGCGTCCTTGCGGCCGCCGTTGGTGAGGGCGAGGCGGCGGATGCGCTTGGCCTCGGCCAGCGCGCGGCTGCCCGAGGGCTCGAAGCGCCGCGCCTGTGCGTCGCGATCCGCGTTGAACAGGTCCATCACGTAGTCGAACGACGCCGCCACGTGCCGCTCGACGTCGCGGTCCGTGAGGTCCCAGCGGCTGGCGTCGGCGGCGAGCTGCACCACGCGACGCCAGTTGGCCCAGTCGCTGAGCGTGACCATGCCGCGGAACAGCCGGCGGTTGGTGCGCACGCTGAAGATGGTGGGCGAGATGATGCGGTCGAGGTGCTCGTCGTCGGCGGCGTGGTCGCCCTCGAGCACCGCGCGCGCGGTGCTGGCGGCGGCGTCGCCCACGTGCATGTCGAACCGGCCTTCCCAGTAGGAATGGCCGAGGGCGCGGGTGGAGGAGGTCAGCACCAGCTGGCGGGGGACGAAGAAGTTGTGCGCCACCACGTCGGCCGCGAGGTGCGCCAGGTAGCCGAACCCGAACGCGCGGAGCGGCGCGCGGCCCGCCAGCTCGACGATCTCCTGGCCGACGTGCCACGCGTGGCTGTGGCGCCCGACCGGGGCGTACTTCTTGGCGAACGACGTGTCGGCGGCGATGGAGCCGTACAGGAAGTGGAAGGGATGGTCCTGGAGCAGCTCGGCGAGCCAGCCCGGCAGGAAGCGGAGGTTGGCGAGGACCGATTCGCCGAGGAAGATGTGGGTGCCCGGGGACCAGGCCCAGGCCGCGTGCGGCAGCGCGACCAGCAGCCCCAGCACCAGTCCGGCGACGATCGCCATCCGCGCGGCGACGCGCGTCAGCCCTTCCCTCCGTCCCGCCGGCGGCGCGACAGCGCGCGGCGGGCCACGCCGAGCACCCGGCCGGAGCGCCGCACGGAGCGCATCAGCACGGCCGCGCCCAGGGCGGTCTCCTCGACTTCCTCCTGCACCACTTCGGCGAGGGCGTCGAGATCCTCGAGGCGTTGCTGGACCGTGGACAGGGCGCCGCGGAGCCGCGCGCGGGCGTCGCCCGAGAGGTCGGCGAACCCCTCGACCTCGCCCCGCAGGCGCGCGGCGAGGGCCCGGGCGTCCCCGGTGACCGTGCCGAGCTGGCGCGCGAGGTCGCGAGTCCGGCGCCGCAGGCCGAGGCCGATGGCGACCGTGACCGCGCCCGCCACCACGGCGGCGAGCGCGATGATCGCCAGCGAGATGGCGATGGTCGGGCCGACCCAATCCGGCACGGGAGTCATGGCGGCTGCAACATCGGCCGGGCGCGCGGAGGTGTCAAGCAACGAAGCGTCCGCCGCGCGCCCGCGCGATCCGGCGGCGGCCCGGGCGGATCCGCTTGACGCTGCGCGCGGCGCGCCTGCATTGTTGGTGCGATGGCTCCCATCTTCGTGGTGGAAGGCGGGCACCGCCTCTCCGGCACGGTGCGGCCCGCCGGGAACAAGAACGCCGCGCTTCCCATCCTCGCCGCCACGCTCCTGGCCGACGGTCCCTGTGTGCTCGACAACATGCCGCGTATCCGCGACGTCGAGACCATGGTCGAGCTGCTCGCCTCGCTCGGGGTGACGGCGGCGTGGGAGGGGGAGCACACGCTCGCCGTGGATGCCCGCGGGGCCCGGGGCGGCGATCCCGACCCCGCGCTGTGCCGGCGGATCCGCGCCTCGGTGCTGCTGGCCGGCCCGCTGCTGGCGCGGTTCGGCCGGGTGCGCCTGCCGCCGCCGGGCGGCGACGTGATCGGCCGGCGGCGGATTGACACGCACCTGCTGGCCCTGGAGCGGCTGGGCGCCCGGATCGAGGTCGGTGCCAGCTACGACTTCGAGGCGCGCGCGCTGACCGGGGCCGAGGTGTTCCTGGACGAGGCCAGCGTGACGGGCACGGAGAACGCGCTGATGGCGGCGGTGGCCGCGAAGGGGACCACCGTGCTGCGCAACGCGGCGTCCGAGCCGCACGTGCAGGACCTGGCGAGGTTCCTCGGCGTGCTGGGGGCGCACATCGAGGGCGTCGGCACCAACACGCTCACCATCGAGGGCGGCCGCACGCTGTCGGGGGGGCGCTACGCCATCGGCCCGGACCACATCGAGGTCGGCTCGTTCGTGGGGCTCGCCGCGGTGACCAACTCGGCCATCACCATCGAGGGCGTGCGGCCGGAGGACCTGCGCGCGGCGCTGCTGGGCTTCGAGCGCCTGGGCGTGGCGCCGCGGCTCGACGGCGGCCGCCTGGTGGTGGCGGCGGGCCAGGCGCGCCGGATCCGCGACGACCTGGGCGGGCACGTCTCCAAGCTCGAGGACGGGCCGTGGCCGGCGTTCCCCGCCGACCTGATGAGCATCGCGCTGGTGACGGCCACGCAGTGCGAGGGCCTGATCCTGCTGTTCGAGAAGATGTTCGAGTCGCGGCTGTTCTTCGTGGACAAGCTGATCGGGATGGGCGCGCGCATCGTGCTGTGCGACCCGCACCGCGCGGTGGTGGCGGGCCCGTCGCCGCTCCGGGCCGGGGCGGTGGAGAGCCCGGACATCCGCGCGGGCATGGCCATCCTGCTGGCGGCGCTCGCGGCCGAGGGAACCAGCACGATCCACAACGTGGGGCAGATCGAGCGGGGCTACGAGCGCATCCACGAGCGGCTGAGCGCCCTGGGGGCCGTCATCCGGCGCGAAGAGCGATGAGCGAGGCCGGCGCCCGGATCGCGGGCGAGACCCCGGGCGCCGACCCGATGGTGCCGCGCGCGGAGCTGGCCGAATGGCGCGAGCGCCTCGGCCTGGTGGCGGGCCTCACGCTGCGGGGAGGCGCCGGCAACGGCGGCTTCTCGCTCGGCCTGGCGACCGAGGAGCCGGTGGGGCAGGTGATGGGGCGGTGGCGCGCCTTCCACCACGTGATGGGGCCCGGGTTCCCCGCCGTCGCGCTGGGGCGCCAGGTGCATTCGGCCACGGTGGCCTGGCACGAGGGGGTGGGCCCGGGCTGGCACCTGAGCGGGGATCTCGACGGCCACGCCACGGCCCAGGCGGGGCTGCTGCTCGCGGTGACCGTCGCCGACTGCGTGCCCGTCTATCTGGCGGCGAGGGACGGCCGCGCCTGCGCGCTGGTGCACGCGGGGTGGCGGGGCGTCGCCGCGGGGATCCTGGAGCGGGGCGTGGGGCTGCTGGCCTCCCGCGCCGGCCTGACGGCGGGCGACCTGCTCGTCCACCTGGGCGTGGGCATCTGCGGGGAGTGCTACGAGGTAGGGCCGGAGGTGGCGCGGGCGGTGGAGGGGCGGGCGGTCGCGCGGGCGACGCACCTGGACTTGCGGGACGCCCTGGCGGCGCGGGCCGCGCGGCTGGGGGTGGGGGCGATCACCCGCTCGCCGTTCTGCAGCTCGTGCGACGCCGACCGGTTCTTTTCTCATCGGCGCTCCGGGGGCCGGGACGGGCGGATGGTGGCGTATCTGGGGCGCCCGCTTGACGGGACCGCGGGCGGGGCCTAGGTTCCACGGGTCGTAACGCGGGCCGGGGGGTCGGTTCGCGGTTCTCGGATGTGGGGTTGCGCGCCCCACATCTTTTCATTTTCGGGGCGTTCGTGTCGCAGCCAGCCGATCTCCAACGCGAGCTGACGGACCGGGTCGCGGCGCTGGGCTACGAGGTGGTGGAGTGCAGGATCGGCGGCAGCCGCCGGCACCCGCACCTCGTGCTCCGCATCGACCGGCCCGACGCGGGCCCCGGCCACGGGATCACCGTGGACGAGTGCGCGGCGGTGAGCCGGGCGCTGGAGCCGTGGCTGGACGCCGGGCCGTTCGCCGAGGGGCGCTACCTGCTGGAGGTGTCGTCGCCCGGCCTGGACCGGCCGCTGCGGCGGCCGGACGAGTGGCGCCGGTTCCTGGGGGAGCCGGCGGAAGTGCTGGTGCCGGAGCTGCACGGGCGGTTCCGGGTGCGGGCGGTGGCGGTGGTGGAGGGGGCCGAGCCCGCGGTGGAGCTGGAGTTCCCGGGCGGCGTGCGGCGCACGCTGCCCCTGGCGGCGATCAAGGAGGCGCGCCTCGTCTTCGAAGGCTAGGGGGGCGGGGGCGGGGGCGCGCGAGAGTGGAGTGAACCATGGCTGGTACCGATGTGCTGTCGGCGTTCCGGGAGCTGGCGTCGCTGAAGCAGCTCGAGCGCACCGAGCTCAGGGACCTGATCCGCGACGGCGTGATGGCGGCGCTGACCAAGAAGTACGGGCCCAACGTGCGGGCGGAGATCGCGATTGACGAGATGTCGGGCGCGATCCGCATCACCGTGCTGCGCGAGGTGGTGGAGGCCGTCGAGGACCCGAGCCGCCAGGTCACGCTGGAGGAGGCGCGCTGGAACGACGAGGCGTTCCAGGTCGGCGACGTCCTGGAGGAGGACGTGGACTTCGCCGAGTTCGGGCGCAACGCGGTGCAGGCGGCCAAGCAGCGGATCATCCAGCGGGTGCGCGAGGGCGAGCGGTCGCGGATCCGCGAGGAGTTCGCCGACCGGGTGGGCGAGCTGCTGTCGGGCGAGGTGCAGCAGATCGAGCGCGGCAAGATCGTGATCATGCTGAACAAGTTCCGCGAGGCGGAAGCGATCATCCCGTACCGCGAGCAGAACCACCGCGAGCACTTTCACCAGGGCGACACCATTCGCGCGGTCCTCAAGAAGCTCGAGGAGACGCCCAAGGGGCCGCGGCTGATCCTCTCCCGCGGGGACCCGCTGTTCGTGAAGGCGCTGTTCAAGCTGGAGGTGCCGGAGATCCAGCAGGGGGTGGTGGACATCCGGGCGACGGCGCGCGAGGTGGGGAGCCGCACCAAGATCGCGGTGTTCAGCCGCGACGACGGGATTGATCCGGTGGGCGCGTGCGTGGGGCTCAAGGGCAGCCGGGTGCAGGCGGTGGTGAACGAGCTGAGCGGGGAGCGGATTGACATCGTGCCGTGGAGCCCCGATCCCGAGCGGTTCGCGCGGCTGGCCCTGGCGCCGGCGCGGGTGGCGCGGGTGTTCTCGGATCCGGAGACCAAGACCATCCAGGCCATCGTGGACGAGGACCAGCTCAGCCTGGCCATCGGCCGCAACGGGCAGAACGTGCGGCTGGCCTCGGAGCTGACGGGCTGGAAGATCGATCTGTACTCGAGCCGCGAGTGGCTGGAGCGGGGCGGGGAGCGGCCGCTGTTCGCGCCGCTGCCGCCGGAGCCGGCGGAGGCGGAAGGGGAAGGGGAGGACGTGGCGGCGGTGCCGTTGGCGGAGCTGGGCGGGATCACGCAGGACCTGCTGGCGGTGCTGGACACGGCCGGCTACCGGACCTTCTCCGACATCCTGGACCTGGAGCCCGAGGAGGTGCGGGTGATTCCGGGGATGGCGCCCGAGATGGCCGACCGGCTGCTGGCGTTGATTGACGAGCTGACGACGACCGACGAGGGCGGCGCGAAGGACGCGCCGGGCGCGGCCGCGCCGCCGCCGGCGACCGGCCAGGGCCCGGCGGCCGCCGCGCCGC
>JAJYLI010000022.1 GCA_021787855.1 bacterium
GCCGCGCTTCTGGCCGGCCCGGCCCTGGCCCAGGGCACCATGCGCCTGACGGGCTCGGGATCCACCTTCGCCTACCCGCTGTACTCGAAGTGGGCGATCGAGTACCACCGGCTGCACCCCGACGTGGAAGTCAACTACCAGGGCGTCGGCTCGGGGGCCGGCATCCTGCAGTTCACGCAGGGCATCACGGACTTCGGCGCCACCGACGGTCCGATGACGGACGCGCAGATCGCGGCCGCGCAGGGCAACGTGTACCACCTGCCCACCACGCTCGGGTCGGTGATGCCCACGTACAACATCCCGGGGGTCACCGGACAGCTCAAGTTCACGGGGCAGGTCCTGGCGGCGATCTACCTCGGCCAGATCACCAACTGGAACGACTCCCGCATCGCCGCCCTGAACCCCGGCATCCACTTCCCGGATCACGACATCATCGTGGTGCACCGCTCGGACGCGTCCGGCACGACCTACATCTGGACGGACTTCCTCTCCAAGGAGAGCCCGGACTGGGCCCGGCAGGTGGGCCACTCGACCTCGGTCAACTGGCCCGTCGGCCTCGGCGGCCCGGGCAACCCCGGCGTCACCGCCATCGTCAAGCAGACGCCCGGCGCCATCGGGTACGTCGAGCTGATCTACGCGATCCAGAACCACATTCCCTACGGACTGGTCCGGAACGCCGCAGGCAGGTATATCAACGCCACCTTGCAGACGACGACCAACGCGGCGGCGGCGGCGCTGGCGAACCTCGACCCGAACACGGACTTCCGGATCTCGATCACGAATCCGGCGGGCGCGGACGCCTACCCGATCGCGTCGTTCACCTGGATCCTGGTGCGCAAGCAGATGACCGATCTGGCCAAGGCCCGCGCGCTGCTGCAGTTCCTGTGGTGGGGGCTGCACGACGGCCAGCAGTACTGCGCCGACCTGGCGTACGCGCCGCTGCCGCGCAAGGTGGTGCGGATCGAGGAAGAGCGGCTCCGGTCCATCACGGTGGACGGCCGGCCGGTGCTCCCGCGGGGCTACCGCGGCGGACCGATCCGCTGATGTCACGGGTGGTTGGTGACCCGCCGCCCGCGCCGCTCTTTCGCGATCGCGATGCGCCGCGGCGGCTGACGGCATGACCGACGTCCCCGCCGCAAGCCTCGAGCCGGAGGTCGTTCCCAGACCGACGGCCGAGGAGCGGTGGCGGGCTCTGAGGACGGTGAGCCGGGGCGATGTCGTGTATCGCTCCCTGCTCACCCTCCTCACGCTGTGCCTCCCGGCCGTGCTGCTCGTGATCGCGCTGGAGCTGCTGGTGGCGGCGCTCCCCGGCATCCGGGCGATGGGCCTTTCCTTCCTGGTCCACAGCGAGTGGGACGCCGTCCACGACCGGTTCGGCGCCCTGCCGCTCATCGTCGGCACGGTGTACTCCTCCGCCATCGCCCTGGTGATCGCGGTGCCGCTGGCCCTGGCCTGCGCGGTGTTCCTCACCGAGTTCGCGCCCCGCTGGCTGCGCCAGCCGGTGGCGACCCTCATCGAGCTGCTGGCGGCGGTGCCCAGCGTGATCTACGGCCTGTGGGGCATCTTCGTCCTGATCCCGCTGCTGAGGGACCACCTCTGGCCGGTGGTGAAGCCGGTGCTGCACTGGCTGCCGATCTTCAGCGGCGTGTTCTACGGTCCCTCGATGCTGGCGGCCGGGGTGATCCTCGCGATCATGATCCTGCCCTACATCGCCGCCGTGACCCGCGAGGTGCTGCTGGCCGTGCCGCCGGCGCAGCGGGAGGCGGGGCTGGCCCTGGGCGCGACGCGCTGGGAGACGGTGTGGACGGTGATCCTGCCCTACGGCCGGGCGGGGATCATGGGCGCCGTGATCCTGGGCCTGGGCCGCGCCCTGGGAGAGACGATGGCGGTGACGATGGTGATCGGGAACAACCACCAGGTCGCGCTCTCGGTCCTGAAGCCCGGCTACACCATCGCCTCGGTGATCGCCAACGAGTTCGCGGAATCCGTGACCAGGCTGCAGGTCTCGTCGCTGTTCTACGTCGGGCTGGTGCTGTTCGTCATTACGCTGGTCGTCAACGCGCTGGCCCGCTTCCTGGTGTGGCGGGTCGCGCGCGGCTCCGGGGTGGGGAGCACGGCGCTCTGATGAAGGGCCGCCTGATCCGCCGGCTGACCGGCTCGCTCATGACGGGGCTGACCTACGGCGCGGCGGCGGTCGCGGTCCTGCCGCTGGCCGCCATCCTGGGGATGCTGATCGTCAAGGGCGCCGGCTCGGTCAATCTCGATTTCTTCGTCAAGTCGGCCGTGCCGCTGGGCGAGAGCGGCGGCGGCTTCGCCTACGCCATCGTCGGCACCCTGATCATCGTGGGGCTGGCGTGCCTGGTGGGCCTCCCCATCGGCGTCGGCACGGGCATCTACCTGGCGGAGTTCGGCGGGGGCTGGTTCGGCTTCACGGTGCGGTTCTTGGCCGACATCCTCAACGGCACGCCTTCGGTCGTGATCGGCATCGTCGTCTGGAGCCTGGTGGTGAAGCCGATGGGGCACTTCTCCGCTTTCGCGGGCGGGTGCGCCCTGGCCATCATTCTGGTGCCCATCGTGGCCCGCACCACGGAAGAGATGGTCCGGCTGGTCCCGAACTCGCTCCGGGAGGCGGCGCTGGCGCTGGGCTACCCGCGCTGGCGCACCTCGCTGTTCGTGGTGGTACGGACCGCGAGGGCCGCCATCGTCACCGGCTGCCTGGTGGCGGTGGCGCGCGTCGCGGGCGAGACCGCGCCGCTGCTGTTCACGGCCTTCGGCAACCAGTTCTTCTCGACCCGCATCCTGCAACCGATGGCGGCGCTGCCCCTGCAGATCTACGACTACGCGGTCGGCCCCTACGACGACTGGCACCGGCTGGCGTGGGCGGGGGCCCTGGTCCTGATCGGCCTGGTGCTGGTCCTGAGCCTGGTGGCCAGGCTGGTGGTGGGACGTGGCGCCCGCCGGCACGCGTGAGCGGCGCCCCGTGAACCCGGCGCCCTCCCCCGCGCCGCAGCAGCCGGGCGCGCCGCGGTCCCGGACGCCTCAGCCGGGAGCGGCGAGTGGCGCGGCGCCCGCCCCGGCCGCGGCGCCGGTGCCCCGGCTGGCGGCCGAGAGCCTGACCGCGTGGTACGGCGCGAGCACCGGGGTGCGCAACGTGACGCTCGCCTGCGCGCCCAACGCCGTGACCGCGCTCATCGGGCCCTCGGGCTGCGGGAAGTCCACGCTGCTGCGCTCGCTCAACCGGATGCACGAGCTGGTGCCCGGCGCGCGGGTCACCGGCCGGGTGCTGCTCGACGGTTACGACATCTACGAGCCGGGCGTGAACCCGGTCCGGGTGCGCCGCACCATCGGCATGGTCTTCCAGCGGCCGACGCCGTTCCCCACCATGACCATCGCCGAGAACGTGGCGGCGGGCCTCAAGGTCGGCCCGAGCCTGAGCCGCGCGCGCCGGGCCGAGATCGTGGAGCACGCCCTGCGCCGGGCGGCGCTGTGGGACGAGGTCAAGGACCGGCTCGCCGATTCGCCGCTCACCCTCTCGGGCGGCCAGCAGCAGCGGCTGTGCGTCGCCCGCACCGTGGCCCCCGAGCCGGAGGTGCTGCTGCTCGACGAGCCGACGGCGTCCCTCGACCCCGCCGGCACCGCCCACATCGAGGAGCTGGTCCAGGAGCTGAAGCGCGAGTTCACGGTGGTGATCGTGACGCACAACCTCCAGCAGGCGGCGCGGGTCTCCGATGTGACCGCGTTCCTCTACCTCGGCGAGCTGATCGAGGTGGGGCCCACCGCGCGGATGTTCACGGCGCCCCTCCGGTCCCAGACGGAAGCCTACATCACCGGACGGTTCGGATGAGCGCGGCCCCGAAGCCGCGGCCCGCCATCGTCCCGGCGCCGCCCCGCACCCGCGTCACGCCCGGCGGCACGGTGCGCGTCATCGGTACCCTGCTGGCCACCAACTACTCGTTCTGGTACGGGCCGAATCAGGCCCTGCACGACATCACGGTCGAGGCCAAGCCGAACGCCGTGACGGCGCTGATCGGGCCGTCGGGCTGCGGCAAGTCCACCTTCCTGCGCTCCATCAACCGGCTGCAGGAGCTGTCGCCCCGCACGCGGCACACCGGGGACATCGCCTTCGACGGCGAGTCGGTGTTCGCCCGGTCGGTGGACCCGGTCGAGCTGCGGCGCCGCATCGGGATGGTGTTCCAGCGCCCCAACCCGTTCCCCAAGAGCGTGTTCGACAACGTGGCCTACGGCCCGCGCGTCACCGGCGCGGCCCGCGAGCGCGACCTGCCCCGCATCGTGGAGCGCGCGCTGACGCACGCCGCCCTGTGGGACGAGGTGAAGGACCGGCTCGACGATCTCGGCACCTCGCTCTCCGGCGGCCAGCAGCAGCGGCTGTGCATCGCCCGCGCCCTGGCCCACGAGCCGGAGGTCCTCCTGATGGACGAGCCCTGCTCGGCCCTCGATCCCATCGCCACGCAGAAGATCGAGGAGCTGATCGTGGACCTGAAACGCGAGTACACCATCGTGCTGGTGACCCACAACATGCAGCAGGCCGCCCGGGTGTCCGACTACACCGGCTTCTTCTTCCTGGGCCGCCTGGTGGAGTTCGGCACCACCCAGCAGATCTTCACGAGTCCCAGGGACGAACGCACCGAAGCCTACATCACGGGGAGATTCGGATGACCACCCCGCTGGAGCCCCAGAAGCACTTCCACGAGGAGCTCGCGCGCCTCAAGCAGAGCCTGGTGGAGCTGTCCGCCGACGCGGAGGAAGCGGTCGGCAAGGCCGTCGAGTCGCTGCTCGAGCGCGATGACGCGAAGGCGCAGGCCGTCATCCAGGGCGACCGGACGATCAACCGCCTCGAGAGCGGCGTCGAGGAGCAGGCGTTCCAGCTCATCGCGCTGCATCAGCCGATGGCCCGCGATCTGCGGCTGCTGTTCGCCGCCATCCAGATCGTGAAGGACCTCGAGCGCGTCGGCGATCACGCGGTGAACATCGCGCAGTCCGCGGAGCGCCTCGCCGGGTACCCGCACATCGTGCCCGAGCCGGAGATCGTCGAGATGGCCCGACTGGCCCGCCGCATGCTCGCCGACGCCCTGTCGGCCTTCGTCAAAGGCGACGCGGGCCTGGCCCGTGACGTGTGCCGGCGGGACGACGCGGTGGACGCGCTGAACGATTCGGTGTTCCGCATTCTGCTGACGCATATGATGGAGGATCAACGGGTTATCGGCTCGGGGATGGAGCTGCTGCTGGTCTCCCGCAACCTCGAGCGGGTGGCCGACCTCGCCACGAACGTCGCCGAAGACGTAGTTTTCCTGATGGAGGGCAGGACCATCAAGCACCACGCCGAAGACGAGCGGCCTCCGGCGGGCGCCACCGCGTGAAGGGACCATGGGGACCCACGATCCGCACGGCTTTCCCGGACGGCTGATCGTCGTCGAGGGCATTGACGGCTCGGGCAAGTCCACCCAGCTGTCGCTGCTGCAGACGTTCCTGGTCTCGGAAGGCTACGACGTGTCGTTCACCGAGTGGAACTCCAGCCCGGTGGTGAAGAACACGACCAAGCGCGGCAAGAAGAAGAACCTGTTCTCGCCCACCACCTTCTCGCTGATCCACGCCACCGACTTCGCCGACCGCCACGAGCGCTCCATCCTGCCGCCGCTCCAGGCGGGGCTGATCGTGCTGGCGGACCGCTACGCCTACACGGCGTTCGCGCGGGACTCGGCGCGCGGCTGCGACCGCGACTGGCTGCGCAACCTCTACGCCTTCGCCACGCGGCCCGACCTGGCGCTGTACTTCAAGGTGGACATTGACACCGCGGTCGCGCGGATCACGGGCGGCCGCATTCAGCTCAAGTTCCACGAGGCGGGGATGGACCTGGGGCTCTCGTCCGACCCGATCACCTCGTTCCGCATCTTCCAGAGCCGGGTCCTGGAGGAATACGGCCGGGTCGCCGAGGAGTTCGGCCTCACGGTGCTGGACGGCGCCCGCTCGGTGGTGGAGCAGCAGCGGGAGATGCGCCGCCTGGTGCGGCCGATCCTCAAGGGCCTGCGGCGCACCCTGGCGCCGCGGGCGCCGGCCGCCAGCGTCCCCGCCGCGGGCGCCCGCCGCGAGCCCGAGGTGAGCGCGCCATGATGGACGCGAAGTTCTACGGGGCCGGCCTGGCCAAGCTGGAGCTGGGCAGCGAGCTGCCGGGCAACCTGATCGTCATCGAGGGCGCGGACGGCGTGGGCCGCTCCACCCACATCGGGCTGCTGCAGGGCTGGCTGGAGGGCCAGGGCTTCGCCGTCTCCTCCACCGGCCTGGTGCGCTCCGCGCTCACCCGCCGCGGCATCCAGTCGGCCAAGGAAGGCCACTCGTTCGACCGCACGACCATGGCGCTGTTCTACGCCACCGATCTCGCGGACCGCATCGAGCACGAGATCATTCCGGCGCTGCGGAGCGGGTTCGTCGTCCTGGCCGACCGCTACATCTACACCACCATGGCGCGCGGCGCGGCCCGCGGCCTGGACCGCGAGTGGCTGGGGCGGCTGTACGGGTTCGCTCTGGCGCCGCGGCGCGTGTTCTTCCTGCGCCTGGACCCCGACGAGCTGATTCGCCGCACCCTGCGGCGCGGCGCGGAGCTGGACTACTGGGAGGCCGGGCGCGATATCGGCCTGGCGCCGGACCTGTACAGCTCCTTCCACCAGTACCAGACGCTGATTCTCAAGGAGTTCGACCGCATGGCGCCGCTGTTCGGCTTCACCACCATTGACGCGTCGCGGACCGTCGAGGAGGTGCAGGCGGACCTGCGGCGCGAGGTCGCCAACCTGCTCGACCCGTCCCTGCTCGCGCCCGCCCCCCCGCTCGACGTCGCCGATGACTGAGCGGTTCGCCGCCATTGACGTCGGCTCCAACTCCATCCGGTGCCTCATCGCCGAGCGCGGCGAGGACGGGCACCTCAACGTCGTGGACGAGCTCAAGGACCAGCCGCGCCTGGCGCGCGGCCTGTCGGCCAGCGGGGTTCTGGCCGAGGAGTCCATGGCGCGGGCGCTGGAGTCGCTGGGGCGCATGATCCAGGCCTCCGAGCGGCGCGGGGTCGCCCGGCTGGCGCTGGTGGCGACCTCGGCGGTGCGCGACGCGGGCAACGGCGCCGAGTTCGCCGAGCGCGTCAAGCGCGAGCTGGGCATCCCCCTGGAGGTGATTGACGGCGAGACCGAGGCGCGGCTCGCCTTCCTGTCCGTGTCGGAGCACTTCGCCATCGGCCGCGCCCGGGCCGCGGTGGCCGACATCGGCGGCGGCAGCCTGGAGCTGGTGCTCGCCGTCGGCGGGCTGGTGGATCAGGTGGTGTCCCTGCCCTTCGGCGCCGTGCGGCTGACCGAGCAGTACCTGGCCGGCGACGTGGGCGACGGGGTGCGCCGGCTGCGCGCGGCGGTGCGGCAGAAGCTGCGCCGGGCGGTGCCGGGACGCGACTGGGCGGGAGCGAAGCTGTTCGGCTCCGGCGGCACGTTCACCAACCTGGCCCGCATCGCGGCGGCGCGGGACCACGGCACCATCCCGCCCGGCGGCATCCACGGCTCCGCCGTCGCCCTCCCCGAGCTGCAGCGCATCCTGGAGTGGCTCGGCGCGATGAACGTCGAGGAGCGCCGCCGGGTGAAGGGGCTGAACGCCCAGCGCGCCGACATCATCGTCGCCGGCCTGGCGGTGGCCGCCGAGGTGCTGGAGCTGTTCGACGCCCCCAAGGTCACGGTGTCGGCCTTCGGCCTGCGCGAGGGGCTGCTGATCCATCTCGCGCGGCCCGCCGCGGGCCAGGCCCCGGCCAGGGCCACGGCCCTGCGGCGCTTCGCCGAGCGCTGCCGGGCCGACCGCCGCCACGGCGAGCAGACGGCCCGGCTCGCCCGCGTGCTGTTCGACCGCCTGGGCAAGCGCCTGGGGGGCACCCCCGACGACTGGGAGCTGCTGGAGGCGGCGTGCCTGCTGCACGACGTGGGCCAGATCGTCTCCTACCGCAGCCACCACAAGCACAGCTACCACCTGATCGCCCACGCGGAGTCGCTGCCCTTCGCGCCGCGCGAGCGGCTGGTGATCGCGCTCGCGAGCCGCTACCACCGCAAGCGTCCCCCGACCAAGAAGCACCCGGAGTACGCCCGGCTCGAGCCCGAGGACCGCGCGCGCGTGCGCCGCATCGCCGCCCTGCTGCGGGTGGCCTGCGGCCTCGACCGCGGACACGTCTCGGCCGTCGAGGACCTGCGCCTGAAGCTGCTGCCCGATCGCCTGGTCATTGACGCCGCGCCGCGCCTGGTGACGACGGACCTCAAGCTCGAGCTGTGGGGAGCGCAGCGGAAGGCCAGGCTGCTGGGGAAGATGCTGGGACGGGAGGTGGTGGTGCGGGCGGCCTCCCTCGAGGGGGAAGCCGCGAAGCCCCGTGAGCGGTGAGGGGCGGGAACCCCTCACCGGCACGATCAATACGCCTGCACCCCGCCGGGGGCCGCCACCGCACACGTTCCGGTCTTGCAGGCGGCGGCATGTTCTTCCGGTTTCGCCAGCAGCTCCGCGAGCGACAGCGGCGCCGGCCCCAGGCAGCCCACGAACGCCACGCCGCTCGAGGTGCCGATGCGGCTCGCGCCCGCCCCGATCATCGCCAGCGCCGTGGCGCAGTCCCGCACCCCGCCCGCCGCCTTCACCCCGAGGTCGTCGCCCACCGTCAGCCGCATGAGCCGCACGGCCTCCGTCGTCGCGCCGCCCGCAGCGTGGAAGCCGGTGGACGTCTTGACGAAGTGAGCCCCCGCCAGCTTCGCCACCGCGGACGCCTTCACGATCTCCTCGGAGGCGAGCACCGCCGTCTCGAGAATCACCTTGACCAGCGCCCGGGGCGCCGCCTCCACCACGGCCCTGATGTCGTCCTCCACGTACGCCCACTCGCCGCCCCGGAGGTGGCCGATGGCCGCGACCATGTCCACCTCGGTGGCGCCGCGCGCGGCCGCCTCGGCCGCCTCCATGGCCTTCACGGTGGACGGGGTGGCGCCGAGCGGAAAGCCGCACACGCTGGCGACGGCGACGCCGGTGCCCGCCAGCTCCCGCGCGCACAGCTCCACCCACACGGGATTGACGCACACCGCGGCGAAGCGATGCTCGCGGGCCTCGCCGCACAACTTGAGGATGTCGGCCCGCGTCGCCTCGGCCTTGAGCAGGGTGTGGTCCACGAAGTCCGCCACCCGCCGCGGCCCCGCCGCCGGCGTCCACGCGGCCAGCTGCGGCTTCGGCCCCCGCCAGGACAAGTCCTCCAGGGGCCTCCCCACCCCATCCGGGCGCGGACCCGCGGGCGCGGCGGGGAGCGGGGCGGCGCAGGCTCCGGTCCCGCCCTTCTCCCCTCCGCTAACCACTCGCAACCCGCCGTCCGGCAACCGCGCTGGATTCCGCTTCAGCCTTCTGACCACTGCGTCGGCTATGGCGTCCAGCTCCGCGTCGTTCATAGGACCCGCTTTCCCCGGATATCCACCCGATCGAGCACGCCGACGATCACCGCCTGGACGGGGATCCAGGGATCGTCGAAGATCTTCCGCGCGGACGAGCCTTCCTGCACGACCAGCACCCGGTCCCCCACGCCGGCGTCCACCACGTCCAGCGCGATGACCTCCACCCCCTCGGGCTCGAGGTCGAGATCGAGGCGGCGGACCAGGAGGAGCTTCTTGCCCTGGAGGCGCTCGTTCTTGTGGGTGCTGACGACGTCACCGACGACGGTCGCGAGGTACAATGCCGCCTCCGCGAGGGGTGAGGCGCGAGGAGTGAGACGCTCCGGTCAGACCACTCACTTCTCCCCGGTCTCACCCAGGTCTATTCGTTCCACCTTCCCCACCACCGCCGCATCCACCGCGACGTCGAGCTTCCACAGCGCGATGGAGGCTTCCCGCGCCGTGATGTAGTAGCACAGCTCGCCGGGGCCGAGCCCGAAGGTGTCCGCCGCGACCAGCGGCGCGCCGTGCTCCCGCCCCCGGGCATCCACCGGCTGCAGCCACTGCAGGGGGATGGCCGCCAGGGTATCCTGCTTCACCGTGCTCACGACGCGTCCGACGATCTTCGCCAGATACATCCTCTTCCCCCGCGGGGAGGTGACGCGGTGATGGGGGCGATCCCCTCATCACGTCATCACCGCGTCACCTCCCCGTCATCGGTCCCGGCGCCACCCGAGATGCTGGGGCGCCCACGGATTCTGTCCCCGCGACGCGAGGTACGCCGGGTTCGCGAACAGCTTGATCGTCGCGGCGCCCATCGCGAAGCCTCCAATATGCGCCCAGAACGCCACGCCGCCATTGCTCTGCACCCCCGCGACCTGGGGCAGCGCGCTGAACAGCTGCAGCGCGATCCAGTAGCCGAGCATCGCCCAGGCGGGGAGCGCGATGGGCGTCAGGAAGAATCCCAGCGGCACGAACGTATAGACCCGCACCCTGGGGTAGAGCACCAGGTACGCTCCCATCACGCCGCTGATCGCGCCCGAGGCGCCGACGATCGGCACCGGCGAGGCGGGGTCCATCGCCACCTGGGCCAGGGCCGCGACGATCCCGCACATCAGATAGAACGCGGCGAACCGCCCGCGCCCCATCGAGTCCTCGATGTTGTTCCCGAAGATCCAGAAGAACCACATGTTCATGATGATGTGCATCCAGGAGCCGTGCAGGAACATCGACGTCACGATTCTCGCGTAGGCCGGGCCGTGGCCGATCGGGCAGTACAGGCCCGGCCCCAGCTCGATCGCCGCACCGGCGGCGACGTGCCCCGTGAGCTGCCCCGGGATCAGCCCGTACGAGCAGATCGCCTGCGCCAGGGGATAGCTGGCTCCCATCCGCTCGACCAGCAGCCACACCGCCACGTTCACCGCAACGATGGCGTAGGTAACGACGGGGATGTGAATGGTGGGGTTCTCGTCCCGGAACGGGATCACGCGCGCAACCTAACCTGTCCCAAGGGCGTGTCAACGCGGGCCGTTGGAGCGCGCCGCCTCCCTGATCGCTGCCGATTTGGCAGGAAAACGGCCCTGGGGGCGGGCACGCCCCTTGCTCCTGCGACCAAGAGCGTACCCTGAGCATCTACCACCAATGCATTCGGAGATTGAGCCATGGCTGAGAAGATCATCGGCATAGACCTGGGGACGACCAACTCCGTCGTTGCCGTCATGGAGGGCGGCGACCCGGTCGTGATCCCGAATGCGGAGGGCGGGCGCACCACGCCGTCGGTGGTCGCGTTCACGAAGGACGGCGAGCGGCTGGTGGGCCAGGTGGCCAAGCGGCAGGCGGTCACCAACCCGCTCAACACCGTCTTCTCCATCAAGCGGTTCATGGGCCGGCGGATCGGCGAGGTCACGGAGGAGACGAGGCGGGTGCCCTACAAGGTGGCCGCCGGGCAGAACGACCTCGCGTCGGTGGAGATCAGCGGCAAGCGGTACACGCCGCCCGAGATCTCGGCGATGATCCTGCAGAAGATGAGGCAGACGGCCGAGGACTATCTGGGCCACAAGGTCGAGAAGGCGGTGATCACGGTCCCGGCCTACTTCAACGACTCGCAGCGGCAGGCGACCAAGGACGCGGGCAAGATCGCGGGGCTGGACGTGGTGCGGATCATCAACGAGCCCACCGCGTCGGCGCTGGCCTACGGGCTGGACAAGAAGAAGGAGGAGAAGGTCGCCGTCTACGACCTGGGCGGCGGTACCTACGACATCTCGATCCTGGAGCTGGCCGAGGGGGTGTTCGAGGTCAAGAGCACCAACGGGGACACGCACCTGGGCGGGGACGACCTGGACCAGCGGGTGATCGAGTGGCTGGTTGCGGAGTTCAAGAAGGACCAGGGCATAGATCTCTCCAAGGATCCCATGGCCCTGCAGCGGCTCAAGGAGGCCGCGGAGAAGGCCAAGTGCGAGCTTTCGACCGTGATGCAGACGGAGATCAACCTGCCGTTCATCACGGCGGACCAGTCGGGGCCGAAGCATCTCAACATCACCCTCACCCGCGCCAAGCTCGAGGCGCTGGTGGACGACCTGCTGCAGCGCACGCTGGAGCCGATGAAGAAGGCGCTGGCCGACGCGAATCTGAAGCCGGGCGACGTGAACGAGGTGATCCTGGTCGGCGGCCAGACGCGGATGCCGAAGGTGCAGGAGATCGTGAAGGAGTTCTTCGGCAAGGATCCGCACCGGGGCGTGAACCCCGACGAGGTGGTGGCGATCGGCGCCGCGATCCAGGGCGGCGTGCTGGCCGGCGAGGTGAAGGACATCCTGCTGCTCGACGTGACGCCGCTGTCGCTCGGCATCGAGACGCTGGGCGGCGTGACCACGGTCCTGATCCCGCGGAACACCACGATCCCGACCAAGCGCTCGGAGGTCTTCTCCACGGCGGACGACAACCAGACCACGGTCGAGATCCACGTGCTGCAGGGCGAGCGGGAGATGGCGCTGGACAACCGCACGATCGGCAAGTTCCAGCTCACCGGGATTCCGCCGGCCCCGCGCGGCATGCCGCAGATCGAGGTGACCTTCGACATTGACGCCAACGGCATCCTGCACGTGGCGGCGAAGGACAAGGCCACGGGCAAGGAGCAGAAGATCCGGATCGAGGCGTCCAGCGGCCTGTCGGACAAGGAAATCGACAAGATGGTGAAGGCCGCCGAGGAGCACGCCTCCGACGACAAGCGCCGGCGCGAGGAGATCGAGACCCGGAACCGGCTCGACGCGCTGGTTTACGACGTCGAGAAGAACTCCAAGGAGTGGGCGGACAAGCTCGAGCCGGCGGCGAAGCAGCGGCTCGAGGAGGCCGTGGACGGCGCCAAGAAGGCGCTCCGGGCCGGCGACGCCGACGGCATCAAGAAGGCGGCCGAGGCGCTCCAGGGCGCCTACAGCGAGGCCGGGCGGTCTCTGTACCAGAATCAGACCGCCGGCGCCGGCGGCACCGCCGAGCCGGGCGCGGGCCCGGCCGCCGGAGGCCCGGAGGGGGCGGGCGGCAAGAAGGACGAGGCCGTCGAGGCCGACTACGAAATCGTGGACGACTCCAAGCCGGGCAAGTAGAAACCGGGACGGGAGTCGCGGGTATTAGCGGTCGGAACCGTCACAGGCGGAGGGATCGGCATGTCGTCGCGCAGTCGTGACTTGCTCAAAATGGTGGCCATCATCGCCGTCGCGTTCGCCGGCGGGCTGGGCTTCGCGTCCGCGGTGAATCTGCCGCGGCCGGGCCGGGCCGAGACGCTCAGCGCCCTCAAGTACGTGAACCAGACGCCGGCCGCCGTGCCCACGGCCGACGGGGTGCTGCCGAGCTTCGCGGACATCGCGCAGCGCGTGCGCCCCTCCGTCGTGTACGTGCAGACGCAGACCAAAGTCTCCGGCAACCAGGCGCCAGGCATGCCCCCGGGCTTCCAGTTCTTCTTCGGGCCCTACCAGCAGCACCCGCGGATCCCGCGGATCGAGCACGCGTCGGGCTCCGGCTTCATCGTCTCGCCGGACGGGTACATCCTGACCAACAACCACGTGGTGGCCGGCGCGGACCAGGTCAAGGTCACGCTGTTCGACAACCGGGTGTTCACCGCCCGCGTGGTCGGCCGCGACCCGAACACCGACATCGCGGTCATCAAGATTGACGCCACCGGCCTGACGCCGCTGCCGCTCGGCAACTCGGACGAGGCGCGCGTGGGCGACTGGGTCCTGGCGATCGGCAACCCGCTGAACTTCCAGTTCACCGTGACCGCGGGCATCGTCAGCGCCAAGGGGCGGCGGCTCGACGGGCTGCTCGACCCGAACGACCGCTACCAGATCCAGGACTACATCCAGACCGACGCGGCGATCAACCCGGGCAACTCCGGCGGTCCGCTGGTGAACATGCAGGGCCAGGCGATCGGCATCAACGCGGCCATCGCCTCCCAGACGGGCTACTACGAGGGCTACGGCTTCGCGGTCCCGATCAACCTCGCGCGCAAGGTGATGAACGACCTCATCGCCACCGGCCACGTGGAGCGCGCGGTGCTGGGCGTGGCCATCCGCGAGGTCACCCCGGTGGACGCGCAGGCGGTGGGGCTCAGCAAGATCCAGGGCGTGGTGGTGAGCGCGTACAGCGGCGAGGACTCGCCGGCCAGGAAGGCGGGCATCCAGCTCGGCGACGTGATCGTCGCGCTCGACGACACCGCGGTGACCCACGTGGCGCAGCTGCAGACCATGGTGGGCTTCCGCCGGCCCGGCGACCTGGTGCACGTGACGGTGGTCCGCTCCGGCGGCCACGAGCAGACCTTCAACGTCCGCCTCGCCGCGGCCCCGGACAGCGTCCAGATGGCGAGCGCCGGCGGCAGCGGCGGCGGCGACTCGGCCTCCGCGGACGCCGCCTCGAACAAGCTGGGGATCACCGTCCAGAGCCTCAGCCCGCAGGACGCCGCCCACGTGAGCGCCGACCTGCGCGGCCCCGTGGTGTCCGACGTGCAGGAGGACGGGCCGTCGTACGGGCAACTGGTCGCGGCGGGCCCCGGCAGCAGCCCCGACGTGGTCCTCAAGGTCGACGGCGCGCGGACCCGCACCGTGGAGGAATTCGAGCACGCGGTCGCGCAGCTCAAGAAGGGCGACATCGCCACCCTGATCGTGGCCAACCTGGGCGACCAGGCCACCGGGCCGCGGCTGGTCCGCGTCCTGGTGCGGTAGCCGCCGCGTCCCCGCCGGACCTCGAGCGCCCGCATCCGCGGGCGCTCGTCGTCTCGGCCTGCAGCGGTTACCTTTCGGGGCGCGCGCAGCGCGCGAAAGTGGCGGAATCGGTAGACGCGCGGGCCTTAGGAGCCCGTGGGGCAACCCGTGGGGGTTCGAATCCCCCCTTTCGCACTATGACCGACACCGGTATCGCGATCACCCCCGGCACCCACGACGCCGCCCGCCGCACCTACCAGGTGGCCGTGAGCCCCGAGCGCGTCCAGGCCGCCGAGGCCGAGACCACGGCCCGCTACGCCCGGCAGCTCCGGGTCCCGGGGTTCCGCAAGGGCAAGGCTCCGCCGATGGTGGTCCGGCGCCGCTTCGGCGACGCCATCCGCCAGTCCGTGATCGAGGAACTGCTGCGCGCCTCCTGGGAGGTGGCCCGGGAGCAGGACGCCCTCAAGCCGGTGGCCGACCCGCAGGTCCGGAACGTCAAGTTCGAGGACGGCGCGCCGCTGACCTTCGAGCTGCTGGTGGACGTCAAGCCCGAGATCGCGCTGGAGCGCGTGAGCGGCTTCCGCCTCACCCGCCAGGTGCCGCCCGTGACCGGAGAGATGGTCGAGGCGCAGCTCACCTCGCTCCGGGAGCAGCGCGCGCCGTGGACGCCGGCCCCCGACAAGGCCAAGCCGGGCGACCTGGTGGAGGCCACCATCGCCTACCTCGAGGGCGAGAGCGGGGCCGGCGAGCCGGTGCGGTTCGTCCTGGGCCAGGGCCGCGCCCTCCCCGATCTGGAAACGCGGCTCATGGAGCTGGAGCCGGGCGGCTCCTGGGAGGGCACCCTCACGTTCCCCGACGACCATCCCGACGCCGCCAAGCGCGGGCAGAGCCGCCGGGTCCGCGTCACCCTCGGCGAGGTCAAGCGCATGGCCCTGCCCGAGCTCACCGACGCCTTCGCGCGCGAAGTGGGCGAGTTCGAATCGCTCGAGGCCCTGCGGGCGGCCGTCCGGAGCGACCTCGAGGCGGAAGCCCGGCGGGAGGCGGACGCCAAGCTGCGCGCCGACCTGATTGATCAGATCGCCGCCGCGAACAACGTGGCGGTGCCGCCCTCGCTGCTGGACCGCGCGCTGGCCGCGTACGCGGACGCCTACGGCATCCCCGACCAGCAACGCGGCCGGTTCCTCAACGAGTTCCGGGCCGTGGCCGAGGCCGGGGTGCGGCGCGACCTGATCGTCGGCGGGATCGCCGAGAGCCAGAAGCTCGCCGCCACCGAGGAGGCGGTCGCCGCCCACCTCGCGGAGATCGCGCAGCGCCGGGGCGAGAGCCCCGCCGCGGTGCGCTCGGCGCTGGAGCAGGCCGGCCGGCTGCGCGAAGTCGAACGCTCCATCACGGAAGACAACGTGTTCACGCACCTCCTCGCCCAGTGCACCGTCGAGGAAGGCCCCTCCACCCGCTGAGGCAGGACGGACCCGTGGGAAACCGAGACGAGTCAACGCTGTATCCGCCGTACATCATCGAGCGCTCCAGCCGCGGGGAGCGCACCTACGACATCTTCTCCCGGCTGCTGATGGACCGGATCATCTTCCTCGGCGTGCCCATCAACGACGACGTGTCCAACATCGTCATCGCCCAGCTGCTGTTCCTCCAGGCCGACAGCCCGGAGAAGGACATCTACGTCTACGTCAACTCCCCGGGCGGGCTGGTCTCCAGCGGCATGGCGATCTACGACACCATGCAGCACATCAGCGCGCCGGTGAACACCATCTGCATGGGCATGGCCGCCTCGATGGGGTCGTTCCTGCTGGCGGCGGGCCGCAAGGGCAAGCGCAGCGCCCTGCCGCACTCCCGGATCATGATGCACCAGCCGTCGGGCGGGGCCCAGGGCACCGCCGCGGACATCGAGATCCAGGCCAAGGAGATCCTCTACCTGCGGGGCAAGCTCAACGAGCTGTACGCCAAGCACACCGGCCAGACCGTGGAGCAGATCGAGAAGGACATGGACCGCGACCGCTTCATGTCGGCCGAGGAGGCCAAGCAGTACGGCCTGATTGACCACGTCCTGGCCCCCGGCGCCGTGCTCGACGTGGGCGGCGGCAACGCCCACGGCTGAGCGGCGGTGGAACCCGCGCCCGGCCCGGCTCGAGGGGCCGGCGCGCTTGACGCCCGGAGCCGCGGCCCGGCATATTCGCCGTAGCCACCCCTGACCAGGCCCGCGACCCATGTCCAACGACCGCCACCTGCGTTGTTCCTTCTGCGGCAAGTCGAAGGACTCGGTCCGGAAGTTCATCTCCGGCCCGTCCGTCTACATCTGCAACGAGTGCATCGCGCTGTGCAATGAGATCCTCGCCGAGGACGAGGAGCGCGAGGTCGCCGATGCGGTCACCCAGGTCCCGACCCCCGTCGAGATCAAGGAGGTCCTGGACCAGTACGTGATCGGACAGGAGCAGGCCAAGAAGGCGCTCGCCGTCGCCGTCTATAACCACTACAAGCGCATCAACTCCCAGTCCCTCAAGGACAACGACGTCGAGCTGGAAAAATCCAACATCCTGCTGATCGGGCCGACCGGCGTGGGCAAGACGCTGCTCGCCCAGACGCTCGCCCGCCTGCTGGACGTCCCCTTCACGATCGCCGACGCCACCACCCTCACCGAGGCCGGCTACGTCGGCGAGGACGTGGAGAACATCCTGGTGCGGCTGCTGCAGGCCGGCGACTTCAACGTCGCCGAGTGCGAGCGCGGGATCGTGTACATCGACGAGATCGACAAGATCGCGCGCAAGAGCGAGAACCCCAGCATCACCCGCGACGTCTCGGGCGAGGGCGTGCAGCAGGCGCTCCTCAAGATCCTCGAGGGGACCGTCGCGTCGGTGCCGCCCCAGGGCGGCCGCAAGCACCCGCAGCAGGAATACATCCAGATCAACACCAAGGACATCCTGTTCATCTGCGGCGGGGCGTTCGACGGGCTGGACAAGATCATCGAGGCGCGGACCGGGCGCCGGCGCATCGGCTTCACCAAGGACGAGGTCGAGCGCGGGGTGCCGGCCCACGAGCGCCGCAACCCCTTCGGGGAGGTCGAGCCCGACGACCTGCTGCGCTACGGGCTGATCCCCGAGCTGATCGGCCGCCTCCCGGTCACCGTGCCGCTCGAGAACCTGGACGAGGAGGCGCTGGTCCGGATCCTGGTGGAGCCCAAGAACGCCCTCACCAAGCAGTACAAGAAGCTGTTCGAGCTGGAGGACGTGCGGCTCAGCTTCGAGCAGGAGGCCCTGCGCGCCGTGGCGCAGCTCGCCCTGAAGCGCGGGGCCGGCGCCCGCGGGCTGCGGGCCATCCTCGAGCGGGTGATGACCGACATCATGTTCGACCTGCCGGCCCGCGAGGACGTGACCGAGGTGGCGATCACGCGCGAGTGTGTCGTGGAGGACCGCCAGCCGCTGCTGGTGACCGGCCGGCAACGCGCCAAGAAGGAGGCCTGAGGCCTCCCCCTCCCTTCCGGAGGCTCGCCGTGAGCGCATACCGGATCCTGGCTGAAGCGGCCGCGCTGGCGGCCCTGGCCGCCGCGAGTCCCGCCCGCCTGGCCGCCCAGACCGGCGACCTGCCCCCCGCCGGCTACGGATCGCTGCGGCAGGACCAGGTCGCCGTCACGCTGACGACCCAGAACCTCCTGGTCCGCGTCCTGCCGCTGGACGAGCGCGTCATCCGCCTGCTCGCCCCCGACGCCTACAGTTCGCTCCACGCCCTGGTCCAGAGCCGGGACTCGGCCATCGCCGCCGCGGCGCAGAGCGTGGGGCAGGACAGCGCCCAGGCGTTCTTCGTCACCTTCTTCGCCCTGCAGCCGCAGGCCAACTTCGTACCCGACCAGGTCACCATCCAGTACCAGGGCATCTTCTACCGGCCGCTGGCCATCCTGCCGCTGTCCCCGCTGTGGAACGACGCCCGGCTGGATCAGCGGCAGCAGGCCTCCGCCATCTACCTGTTCGATCCCTCGATCCAGGTGATGCAGAGCTTCACCGTCTCCTACGCCGGCC
Organism: bacterium; assembly: GCA_021787855.1. Classification (GTDB taxonomy): domain Bacteria; phylum Gemmatimonadota; class Gemmatimonadetes; order Gemmatimonadales; family JACORV01; genus Fen-1245. Next base: position 18,634 of record JAJYLI010000022.1, read on the forward strand.
GGTACACCGGCAGCTTCGACAACTCGGTGATGCTGCTTCAGAGCGAGCGCGCCCGGGTGATGGCCCGCGCGGCGCAACACAGATAGTTCCCGGACGGCCAGGGGCCAGCGGCTCCCGGTTGGCGGTCGGGCGGTACCAGACTGGTGGACTCAGAGAATACGGAGCACGTCCTCCGCCCCGCCGGCGTCACCGCCTGCGAAGAGCTCCATCACGTCGGCGAGCGCCCGCCGCTCCCGCGGCCAGAACAGCCTCCGCTCGGCCTCCGCCGGCGCCACCCATTCGCTCAGATCGTGCTCCACGGCCGTACGGACGGCGGCGTCGGGCGCCACCACGGCGCAGAAGGCGGGGCTCAGGGCGAGCAGGTCGCGGCGGTGCAGGTAGAGGCTCTCGACCCGGCTCAGGTTGTACAACCGGACGGGGTCCAGCCCGGTCTCCTCGCGCAGCTCGCGCCGCGCGGCCTCGACCGGGGTCTCGCCGGGAGCGATGTGCCCGTGCACCGACTCCCAGGTGCCGGGGCTCCGGAGCCCCGGGGCGCGCCGCAGCACCAGCACCCGCGGCTCCTCCCGCCCCTTCCGGCCGGCGCCGTCCCCGAAGCGCAGGACGTACACGTCCACGATCGCGACCCGGACTTCCGTCACCGTCCCGGCCCTCGGGCGGTCCGGCTCACCGGGCGGGCATGGTCGGGGAGATCAGGTGCCGGGGTGGCGGCGGCCGAGCACGGCATCCAGACGCGCCGACAGCGCGCGCGCCCGGAACGGCTTGGTGAGGAAGTCGTCGGCCCCCAGCTCGAAGACGCGCACCTCGTTGTCCTCGTCGCCCTTGGCGGTGAGGACCACCACGGGAATGTCGGCGGTGGCGGGGCGCGAGCGCAGGTGCGACAGCACCCCGTACCCGTCCAGCCCCGGCAGGTTGAGGTCCAGCACGATCACGTCCGGCCCGGTGCGGTCCACCTGGTCCAGGGCCTGGACGCCGTCGCGCGCCTCGGACACGATGAACCCGTCGCGCTCCAGCAGATCCTTCATCACCCGCCGCAGCGCGTCCTCGTCGTCCACCAGCAGCACTTTGCGCTTGAGCCGCGTCACCTTGGGCGCCGCGTCGAGGCTCTCCAGCAGGTCGAAGCCCCCGGGCGCGCCCTGCGCGGCGGGCGCGCCGCCCTCCGGGGCCGCCGGCTCCGCCGCGCGGCCGCGGGCCGCTGACGCGGCCGCCGCCCGCCCCGACGCGGCGGCGGGCGCGGGCGAGGCCGGAAGCACCGGTTCCGCGCCCCCCTCGAAGGGCACGTCCACCACCCGCATCAGCTCGTCCAGGCTGGACTCGCCGCGCAGCACGTGGGAGATGCCGCTCTCCCACAGCCCGTTCATGCCCGCCGCGCGCGCCGCGTCCGCGATCTTGTCGGCGGTGGCCCCGGAGCCGATGGCCCGCTCCACCTCCGGCGTCACCGTCAGCACCTCGACGATGGAGAACCGGCCGCGGTAGCCGGTCATCGCGCAGTCCGAGCACCCCACCGCCCGGTAGAGCGGCGTGCCCCGGGGCACCCACTTCGCCATCTTCTCCGGCACCGACTCGACCCACACCTCCTTGCACGCCGGGCACAGCTTCCGCATCAGCCGCTGCGCCACCACGCCCCGCAGGCTGGCCGCGATCTTGTACGGCTCCACCCCCACGTCCACCAGGCGGGTCACCGCGTTCGCGGCGTCGTTGGTGTGCAGGGTCGAGAGCACCAGGTGGCCGGTCAGCGACGCCTGCACGGCGACCGTGGCCGTCTCCTTGTCCCGGATCTCGCCCACCAGCACCACGTCGGGATCCTGGCGCAGGATCGAGCGCAACGCGCTCGCGAACGTCAGCCCCGCCTTCTCGTGCACCTGCACCTGCACGATGCCCTGCAGCCGGTACTCGACCGGGTCTTCCACCGTCACGATGTTGGTCTTGCCCGTCTGGATGCTGCGGATGGCCGAGTACAGGGTGGTCGTCTTGCCCGAGCCGGTCGGGCCGGTCACCAGGATGATGCCCTCGTGGTGGGTCAGCAGCGCCTTGAAGGCGCTGAACTCGTCGGGATTGAGCCCCAGCGCGTCCAGCGACAGCACCGTGGCCCGCGAGTCGAGCACCCGGATCACGACCTTCTCGCCCATCGAGGCGGGGAGGGTCGAGACCCGGAGGTCCACCGGCACGCCGTTGACGGCCACGCGCGCCCGGCCGTCCTGCGGCCGCAGCCGGTCGGCGATGTCCAGGCTGGAGATGATCTTGATGCGCGAGACGAGCGGGAAGCCGGCGGCGCGCGGGATCTTCATCACCTGCCGCAGCACGCCGTCAATCCGGTAGCGGACCGCGAAGCCGCCCTCTTCCGGCTCGATGTGGATGTCGCTCGCCCGCGCCAGGATGCCCTCGGAGAGGATCAGGTCCACCAGGCGCACCACCGGCCGCTGCGACGCCTCCTCGGCGCTGACCTGGAACTCGTCGGGCGGCGCCTCGTCCTCGAGCTGCTGGACCTGGCTGCTCCCCTCCATGCCCTCGAGCAGCTTGTCAATGACGTTCTCGGGCCGGTAGATCTCGTCGGTCAGCGCCGCGATCCGCGCGGGGGAGAGCAGCTGCATCCGGACCTCGCGCCCGGAGGCGAAGGCCAGTCCCTTCTCGGCGTCAATGTCGAACGGGTTCGCGGTGGCGATCTCGAGCACCGAGTCCGTCGCCCTGAGCGGCAGGACGTGATAGCGCCGGGCGACCGCCTCGGGGATGATCTCCTTGACCTTGCCGTCGGGCTTGGGCTGCTCGGCCACGGGCACCCGGCAGCGCTTGCTGAGCGCGGCCAGGATCTGCTCGTCGGTGGCGTAGCCCTTGCCGGTGACCAGATCCCACAGCGTGGAGGTCGGCTCGGCGGCATCGCGCAATCCGGCCACCGCCTCGGCCGTGATCATCGCCGAGATCGTGGGGACCAGCCACTCGTCCGGGAAGACCCGTTCAGCCACCCGTGCTCCTTCTCCGCCGCCGCCGGGCACGCGAGAATATGGCTCCGTTCGGGCCGGCTCGGCAATGCGATGGCGCGCCCACTAGAGAATGCTCCAGAACTCGCGCGTGACGTCCACCGCCCAGCCCAGCCGGTGGGTCGCGAGGCCCCAGCCGGCGTCCAGCCGGACCAGGTCGTGGAACCACGCGACCCCCAGCCCCACGACCGGCCGGACGCCCCGCGACGGCCCCCCCAGGAGGAGCGGCGTGGGCTCTCCCACCCATCCGGCGGCCGCGAAGGGGATCAGCGTCAGCGTCGGCCCGGTGCCCGCGAAGGAGCCGAGGGACAGCTCCGGGATGGGCACCGGCAGCCGCGCCTCGAGCGAGCCCCACAGCGACACGCGGCCCGCGTAGGCCCGGAAGCCCTCGCCCAGCAGCGTGCCCCGGCCCCCCAGCACGAAGGCGCGGTGGGCGGGCAGGTCGCGCGTGCCCGCGCCCGCGCTGGCGCGCGCCACCAGCCAGGCGTGCCCGACCGGGACGTGCCAGCTCGCGTCGCTGAAGGCGCGCAGGTACGCGCTGCTGCCCGCGCCGCCCTCGAGGTCCACACGGCCGGAGAAGCCCGGCACCATCGTGAACGACGGCGACGGGCTGCTGAGCGTGACCCGCGCCAGGGTCCACTGGCCCCCGCCCACGGACGGGTTGGGGCCGAAGGTGCCCCGCGCCCAGCGCGCGTGCGTGGCCAGCGAGCCGATCCGCTCCCACCCGAGCGAGGCGCCGAGGGTCGCCCGCCCGCCCAGGTCCAGGGTTCCGCCCGCCGTGCCGCCGGTCGCCAGGTAGTAGTCGCCGAAGTCCGCCCCGGTCTCCTGCGCGGACAGCGAATTCATCACGCCGGAGATGACCGGCACGTCCCCCAGATCGCGCACCGCCCGCCGCGCGTCCACGCGCCAGGTCCACGTCCCGCGCCGCGCCTCGAGGTCCAGCCCGCCGGTGAACAACGTGGTGGCGGTGGCTGCCCCCGCGTTGAGCCGCAGCACGTTGGCGTCGTTCCCGCCCCGCAGGGTGAGGCCCGTGCCCAGGGCCAGGCCCTCCACGCGGTCGTAGTGGGCGAAGTCCGACACCGCCGCGCCGAACAGCTGGGTCTGCTTGAGGCCGTTGATGGCGTGTCCCATCGCCACGGCCTCCACCCGCGCCCGGATGGCCGCCAGATCGCGCATGCCGGGCGCCACGGCCACGCCCTGGATGGCCGCGCCAAGGGAATCCGGCCAGCGGTACTGCGCCCGCTGCGCCAGCGGCGCCGGGATGATCGGGGGCCCGGGCACGTAGAAGACGCTGTCGCTGATGCCCTGGTTGATGTGGTAGTCGCCGATCTCCCAGTGGCCCTGGATGATGCCGCGCACCGGGAAGTCGAGCCAGGTGGCGCGCCGGCGGATCGAGATCTCCTGGCGCCACGGCAGCCAGAAGCGGCCCTCCTGGAGGCTGTTCTCGATCGAGACGGTGATGTCCTCCAGCTCCGGGTCGCGGTACGCCGAGCGGGTGAACTCGAACGACATCCGGACCAGGTCGCCGTCGTCGGCGTCGAGCAGCATCGAGCCGACCATGCGGGGCGCGTGGAAGTCGCGCGGCTGGACCAGCACCTCGTAGACCCGCAGGGCGCGGCCGGGAAGCTGGATGGTGAGCGAGTCCTGGAGCGCGTACCGGTAGATGGCCGGGCCGTTGGGCGCCAGCGGATGCGGGATGTCCCGCACCTCGTCGCCCTGCCCGATCCGGATGCGGTCCGGGAAGTTGTTGAGCGCGATGCCCAGATGGTCGTTGTGGTACTCGATGTCGGTCGGCAGCGTCTTGCGGTCGCGCCAGCCGATGATGACCTGCCGGCTGAGGTCGGGGGCCTTCCAGTACACCCGCAGCTCGAGCTGGTCCGCCTTGATGAGGCGCGGCGGCTCGGCGAGCCCCTCGCCCATCTGCCCCAGGAAGAACAGGAAGCCGTGGGCCCGGGCCGTGAAATCCCGCAGCGCGGTGTCGGCCAGCATCGCTTCGCGCCGGGTGATGGCGCGCGCGACGATCGAGTCCACCAGCGGGGAGTCCCAGGTCTGCGCGGCGAGGCGGGCCGGAAGGGCGGCGAGCGCGAGCGGCAGCAGGACGGCGAGCCTGGCGGCGAGCGGCGGGGCCCTGCGGCACGGCGTCACGCCGCAATATCGCGGGCGGCCGGCGGCCGATCAAGCGATGGCCGGCCGCGCATGGCCGCCCGTGGCCGGCGCGCAAGTGGTGGTCCGGCACGGGCTTCCGGTCCTCGCCCGGCTCCCGGCGGCGCCCGCCGGCCTCGGCTGGCGTCCCCATGGGCCGCCCCGCATATTGGAA
>JAJYLI010000183.1 GCA_021787855.1 bacterium
GACTTGGGCCTGCGGGCGATCCCGGAATTCGCGGCCGTCCGCTCGAGCGCCCCGTTCCGCGTCGCGGTGCGGCTCGACGTGCCCGCCGGGTGGCACATCTACTGGATCAATCCCGGCGCCGGCGGCATGGCGACCACGCTCAGCTGGAAGCTGCCCGAGGGCATCCGGGGCGGCACCACCGCCTGGCCCTATCCCGAGACCGAGGGCGCGGGGGCCGAGGGCTCGAATGTCTATCGTGGTACAGTCGTGCTCTTCTCTTCCTTCACTTCCGCGCCCCATCTCGCGGGCCCCGTGCGCCTCGCCGCCGACCTGGTGGTGGGGATGTGCCGGGTGCAGTGCGTGCGCGTGGAGCGCACGGTGGCGGTGGTGCTGCCCCTGCGGCACCGGCCGGGCGAGGAGCCCACGGCCGAATGGAACGCCGTGGCGCTGGCCGAGCGCGCCGTGCCGGTCGCGGTGAACGATCGACGGGTGCGCGCCGGCGCCAGTGGTGACAGCGTGCGGCTGGTGATCAGCGGCCTGCCCCTGGCGCCCGCGGCCGGCTCGTGGGTGACCTGGTTCCCCCTCGAGCCGGGCCAGACCTCGGTGGTGGCCGAGGCGCGGGCGGCCGACACCGGCGTGATGATCTCACTGCCCCGCGCGGTCCTCAGTGGGCCGCCGCCCGGCCGCCTGACCGGCGTGCTGGTCGGCGCGCACCCGCCCGGCGTGCCGCCGGCACGGCGACCTTTCGAAGTGGACGTGCCCGTCGCACCTTAGCTCGCCATGCTCGCCGACCTCAAGGCCGCCTGGCGCTCGCTCCTCAAGAGCCCCGGTTTCGCCGCCGTGGCGATCCTCGCGCTCGGTCTCGGCCTCGCCCTCTCGACCACGATGTTCGGGGTGATTGACGCGGTCCTGAACCCGCAGTCGCCGTACCGCAACGCCGATCGGCTGCGCTGGGTGAGCTACCGCATGAGCTACGGCACGCGATCCTTCAACCCGTCGGAGATGGCCGCCATCATCCGGCAGCAGACGAACGTGTTCGACGCGTCGCTCGTCGAGCGATCCACCGGGGTGCCCGCTTCGGTGGGGCCCGGCGCCCGCGAGTTCCCCACGACCGCCGTGGAGCCGGAGTGGTTCGGAATCGTCGGCGTGCGCCCGCTCCTTGGCCGCACATTCGCGCCGGCGGACGGTGATCGGGTCGCGCTGGTCAACGAGGGCGTGTGGCACGTCATCTCGGGCGGCCGACGCACCCTGGCCGGCGCCCACATCGTGGTCGGGGGCGGGATCGTCCGGGTGCTTGGCGTGCTGCCGCGGGGCGCCCCGCCCGTCGTGGTCCCTCTCTCGCCGGCGGACGCGCGATCGCTCCAAGGCCTGCCGGAGTTCCGCCTGGCCCCCGGCGTGACGGATGAGCGCGCCCGGGCCGAGCTGAGCGCGCTGGCCCGAACCCTGACGGCCCGCTACGGCTCGCCGGACGCGCCGTGGAGCCTGAACCTTCACTCTTTGTGGCGACCGGCGCAGCAGGTGGACGACGTGCACAAGGCCATGGTCCTGGCCGCGCTGACGGTGTTGCTGATCGCCTGCGTGAACCTGGCCCATCTGATGCTGGCGCGCGGCCACGCCAGGCGCCGCGAGCTGGCCATCCGCATGGCCCTGGGTGCGCGGCGGGCGGCCGCCGTTCGGCTCGTCCTCGCCGAGAGCGCCATGGTGCTCGCGGGCGGCGTGGCGCTGGGCGCCCTCGGGGCAACGTGGGCGTCACACGTGGCGGAGAACGCTTTGCCCGCCGACATCAGCTGGGTGAGCGGGATCCAGTTCCAGTTGAGCTGGCGCGTGTTCGCCCTCGGGGCGGCGGCCGCAATCGTCGCGGGCGTCCTGTTCGGGCTGCTGCCGGCGATCCGCATCGCCACGAGCGTGGACCTCACCGATCCACTCAAGACCGAGAGCGGCACGACCACCGGCCAGCGGCGCTGGCGCTACAGCCCGCTCGTGATCACCGAGGTGGCGCTGGCGCTCGCGCTCCTGATGGCCGGCGGCCTGCTGCTGCGCTCCGTGCGCCAGCTCCGGAGCACGCCCCAGGGATTCGACGCCGCAACGCTCATCCAGGCGGACATCTACTCAAGCTTCACGATTCGGGGGAGGCCTGGGAGCAGGGCGACGGACACCGTCGCGGTGGATTGGGGAGCCGCGCTGGCGGCGGCGCGCTCTGTCTCGGGTGTGCAGGACGCCGCCATCGAGGGCCAGGACCGGACCAGGGGCGGCGCGGTCACGGCCGAGCTGACCAGCGACACCACGCGTGTGATCAACGGCCTGAGCTACGATGTCGTTTCGCCGTCGTTCTTGCGCGTGTACGGGCTTCCCGTCCTCAAGGGCCGCGACTTCGCCGCCGGCGACGTGGCCGGGAGCGGCGTCGCGATCCTGAGCACCGTGGCCGCGGCGCGGCTGTACCCGAAAGAGAACCCCGTCGGCCACATGCTCAAGCTCGGCAGTCCGCGTGCCGCGGCGCCGTGGATTCCCATTGTGGGCGTGGCCCGAACCCCGATCTTCCCGTGGCGGGAATCCAGTCTCACGGGCGGCGACCCCGTCTTCTGGGTGGTGCGGCCGCCGAGCCACTGGCCGTCCGCCACGCTGCTCATTCGAACCGAGCGTCGCACCCCGCAGGTGCTCATCGCGCTGCGCCAGACCCTCCGGGGGTTGCCGAACGCGCGATCCGTGGGCGTGGAGCCCTTCGACTGGCAACGGGACGCCGAGATCGCCTCGCGCGACTTCCTGGCGACCGTGTTCGTGGCGATGGGAGGCGTGGGTCTCGCCCTCGCGGCGCTGGGCCTGTACGGCGTACTGGCTTACGCCGTGACGCGCCGGATGCGGGAGTTCGCCGTGCGGATCGCGCTCGGCGCGGAGCCGCGCGTCCTGTACGGGATGGTGATGCACGACGGCCTGGTGATGCTGCTGGCGGGCACGGGCGCCGGCGCGTTCCTGGCGCTGGTCTCCTCCTACCTGCTCAACGCAGTCCTGATCGGCGTCTATCCCACCGACGCCCTGAGCCTGGTGGCCTCCGAGGCGGTCCTGCTCGTCGTGGGCCTGGCCGCCGCGCTGACGCCGGCCCGCCGCGCGGTGCGCGCCAACCCGCTCGATATCCTGCGGGCGGTGTAGGTTCAGTCAGAGCGCGAACCACGGCCGAACCGCCACGTCGTCTCGGCGCGCTGCCTGGTCTCCGCCATAGACCAACGCGGCACCCCCACCGGCGTTGCCCTTCAGAGTGCGCCAGTAGCGCAGCCCGTCGAGGAAGTCGCCCGCCACCGTCCGCCCCGACTTGATCTCGACAGCCACCGGCGGCGTCCGGGTCTCGACTAGAAGATCCACCTCGTGCCCCGTCGCGTCACGGAAGAAGCCCATCGCCGGCACCTCGCCCGAGTGGACGAACGCCTTCAGCACCTCGCTTACGACGAAGCTCTCGAACACCGCCCCGCGAAGTGCGTGATGCGCCAGCTCGTCCGGCCGCCGGATACCGAGCAGATAGCACAGCAGCCCGGTGTCGAGGAAGTAGAGCTTGGGGCTCTTGACCAGCCGCTTGCCGAGGTTCCGGTACCAGGGCTGCAGCCGCAGCACGATGAAGCTCACCTCGAGCACCGACATCCAGCGGCGAGCCGTGCTGTGAGTGACGCCGCAGTCGCTGGCGAGGGACGAGAGATTGAGGAGTTGTCCGACCCGCCCCGCCGACAGACGCATGAACCGGTCAAAGGCCTCGAGATCTCCGACGTTCACGACGTCGCGGACGTCCCGCTGCAGATACGTCTGGTAGTAGTCCGCCAGCCACTGGCGCGCCGGGAGACCGGCTCCGTGGATCGCCGGGTAACCTCCCGTCCACAGCACGGTCTCCAGCGACTCGGCTGGCGGCCCCACGCCGCGATTCGGCGCCTCCCCCAACCGGTCCGGCGCGAGGGGCTTCCGGCCGGTGAGCTCGCTCCGCGCCAGCGGCAGCAGGTGCAGGATGCGGGTGCGCCCGGCCAGGGTCTGGGACACCCCGGCCGCGAGGAGGAAGTTGCGCGACCCGCTCAGCACGAACTGCCCCGGGCGCCGCTGCGCATCCACGATCCCCTGAATGTACGAGAACAGCGCTGGCGCGCGCTGGACCTCGTCCAACACGGTGCGGCCCCGAGACTGGCCGAGGAACCCTCGCGGGTCGGCGAGGGCGAAGGCGCGCGTGTCCGGGTCCTCGAGCGAGACATAGCGCCAGCCCCGCAGGGCGGACCGGACGAGCGTGGTCTTCCCCGACTGCCGGGGGCCGGTCACGGTAACCACGGGGTAGCGACGCGCGGCCTCGCGCAGCCGGGGCGCCAGGTCACGGGGGATCATCGCGGGCCGTGCAAATTGAATTTCATAAATTCAATTTGCATCCCGGGGCTCCGCTGTCAAGCCGACCGGCGCGCGGCGGCCTACCCCCGCGCCAGCGGCAGGCGCAGGCGCGCCTCGGCGCCCTTCCCTTCCTTCCGGTTGCCCAGCGACAGCGTGCCGCCGTGGACTTCGGCGATCTGGCGCGAGAGCACCAGGCCGATGCCGGAGCCCTCGGGCTTGGTGGTGAAGAACGGCACGAACAGGTTGCCCGTGTCGGCCACGCCCAGGCCCTGGTCGCGCACCCACACCTCGACGAACCGCCGGTCCTTCGCCCAGCTCACCTCCACCGAGCCGCCGCCACCCCCCGCTTCGAGCGCGGCGTCCACCGCGTTGTCCACCAGGTTGATCAGCAGCTGATCGAGCTGGTCGCCGTCGGCCTGGATGGTGATCTCCGGCCCCTCGGCCACGGTCACCGGGAATCGGCGCTCGAGCGCCACCACCCGCCGCACCCAGG
>JAJYLI010000184.1 GCA_021787855.1 bacterium
ACATCTGGGTGCCGGGCTCGGCGTTCTTCGCGGTCGCGCACCTCAACGTCGGCTCCAATCCGCATGACCGCCAGAACGAGATCTTCCTGGAACTGATTGGACGGGTGGCGCCCGGACAGACGGCCGGCCGGGTTCGAAGTCAGTTTCCCGCGGCGCTTGCCGCTCTGCACGCGGCGTACCCGGCCGAGGATGCGGAGCTTGCGTCCCCGATCCTCTATGGCGGACTCGGTGTGCCGACCGAGAGCCGTTCGGACGTGGCCCGAGCGGTGAGCGTTCTTGGCGTCGTGGGGTTTCTGGTGCTCCTGATCGCGGTGCTCAACGTCGGAAACCTCTTCATCCTGCGAAACCTCGGCCGCCGCATTGAGTGGGCCATCCGCCGGGCACTGGGAGCGGGCGCGGGGCGCCTCATCCGGCTCCAGGTGACGCAATCGTTGGTCGTGTCCAGCCTGGGTATCGTACCGGCGATCCTGCTTTGCCTCTGGCTCACGAGCCTGTTCCGCGGAGCCGTCCTTCCGAAGACCCTGTGGGGAGACGGCGCCGGACGCGTGCCGATGGATGGCACGGTCGTGGGGTTCGCGGTGGCTCTGTCCGTTGGGGCGGGGGTGCTCGCGGGCCTCGTCCCGGCCCTGGCCTCGCTCCGGCCGGAACCCATCACCGGGCTCCGCGAAACCGCCGCCACGCCCTGGCGCTCGCCAAGCCGCCTCCGTAGCTGGTTGGCGACGGGGCAGCTGGGGCTCTCTCTGTCGCTCCTGGTGGTCACCATCCTGATGGTGAGCACCCTTCGCCACCTGCGGGCGGTGAACGTCGGATTCGACGCCGGCCGCGTGTCGGCGTTTCTGGTTTCGCCCGCCTACTCCGGGTACAGCCGGCAGCAAGGCCAGGCGGTCCTACGGGAGGTCGTGGATCGCGTGGAGGCCACTCCGGGGATCGAGGCCGCAGCCTTGGCCGCCGCGGCGCCGTTCTCGTTCGGGGATATCGGCGCCCGGGTGCGGGCGGCCGATTCGCGCACGGGCCCAGGCGCCGTGCCGGCCACAGAGGCGTGGGTCTCGCCGAGCTACTTCCGAACCATGGGCATCCCGCTCCTGGCGGGCGACACGTTCCGCAACGCGGCGATGTTCTGGACGTTCGGCGCCGGAGTCGTCGGGCGGGACGTGATTCTCTCGGCGACACTGGCCCGCCGGCTCTTCGGACCCGCGCCGGCCGTCGGTCGCCTGGTGTCGGAAAGGACCCAGGGACCACCGGACCGCATCGTCGGCGTCGTGGGTGACAGCCATTGGGCAGCGCTGGCGGGTGAGGGCATGGGGCCGCTCTACTACATGGCGCTCCCCAGCATCAGCGGCGAGGTCGCGGTGCTGCTGGTGCGGTCGCGAATGATCGGCTCGGCGCTTCACCGAGCCGTGCAGGCCGCCGTCAGCGATGTCGCACCGGCCGTGCCGGTGCTCGACATGGGCCTGCTGCAGGACCGGATCAATCAGTCCCTCTGGGAGGATCGCCTGCTCGGCCGCTTGCTCTCGGTCTTCGCCGGGCTGGCGACACTCCTGGCGGTGGTCGGGCTCTACTCCGTGGTGGCGTTCTCCGTGGGCGAGCGCACGCGCGAGCTCGGCATCCGCATCGCCCTCGGGGCACCGTCCCTGCGGATCATGCTGTCGGTGCTCGGCGGCGGTGCGCTCGTCGGCGGCCTGGGCGTGGCGCTCGGCCTCACGGGTGGTGCGGGACTCTCGCGCCTGGTGGCGAGCCGGCTGTACGGCGTCGGGCCGCTGCAGCCGCAGGTGTACGGGCTCGCCGCGCTGCTGCTCTTCCTGGCCGTTCTGCTGGCGAGCGCCGTGCCGGCCGTCCGCGCTGCCCGGGTGGATCCGCTGCGGAGCCTCCGGTATGAGTGATCGCGCGTCGCGGAATGTCCGGAGCCCGAGCGCGCTGGGGCCGCGAGAGCGAGGGGTGTTCCCGGCGCGAGGCACGGCGTGACTCCGTTCTGGCGCCGGCGCCACCGCGAGGCGGAGCTGGACGAGGAGATCGCCGGCCACCTGGCGATGGCGGCGCGCGAGCGCGAGGCGCGCGGGGAGCCGCCGGAGCAGGCGGCCTACGCGGCGCGGCGGGAATTCGGGAACGCCACGCACGTCAAGGAGCTGACGCGCGACGCGTGGACCTGGCCCTGGCTCGACGCGTGGCGTCGCGAGCTGCGCTACGCGCTGCGCTCGTTGCGGCGCAGCCCCGGCTTCGTCGCGATCGCGGTGGTCTCCCTTGCCTTCGGGCTCGGCCTCGCCACCACGATGTTCTCGCTCCTGGACGCCGTGCGGCACCCGGCCATGCCGTACCGGGACCCCGCCCGGCTGTGGACCATCGGGTGGCGGTACGACCTTCACCTGCCCATCAAGTCCTTCGACGTCCTGCGCGCCGTGCGCGACGAGACGCGGTCGTTCCGCGGCGTGCTTCCCGTGACCACCGATCGCCGGACGCTCCAGGTCGGCGGAGAGACCGAGCAGGTACGCGTGGCGAAGCTGCCGGCGCGCGCCCTCGCCGTGCTCGGGGTCCGGCCCGAGCTCGGCCGCGCCCTGACCGACGCCGACGCGGACCAGAACGTCGCGGTCGTCAGCCACGACGTGTGGCGCCAGTACTTCGCCGGGCGGCGATTCGTGCAGGGGGCGACGATCGCCCTGGACGGCCAGATCTACGCCGTAGCCGGCGTGATGCCCAGAGGGATGGCCTTCGGGTATGGGTCCGATGTCTGGCTGGCGATGTCGGCGGCATCCGAGCGCAGCGGCGCCGGACTCGGCAGCGTGTTCGGCGTGATCCGGCTCGAGCCGCGGATCACGCCGGCGGTGGCCGACACCGAGCTCGCGGTCCTGGCGCGATCGCTGACCGCCCGCTACCACGCGCAGTCCGGCCCGTTCTCGATCGGGGGCGGGCCCATGCGGGTGTACCCGGACCAGCTGAGCGGCGTGGACGTGGCCATGCTGGGCGCGTCCCTGGCGGTGCTGCTCATCGTCTGCGTCAACCTCGCCAACCTGATGCTGGCGCGGGGCCTGGCAAAACGCCGGGAGCTGGCGCTGCGGCTCGCCATCGGCGCGAGTCGGGCCGCCGTGGTCCGCCAGATGTTCGCGGAGTGCGCCGTCATCACCGCCGCCGGCGCCGTCCTCGGGGCGGCAGCCAGCATCTGGGGCGCGGAGATCCTGCCCACCCGGGTGGCACGCAGCACCTGGTGGCTGGGGATCGTGGAGCCCCAGCTGAGCTGGCGCGTCTTCGCCCTCGCGCTGCTCGCGGCGGTGGCTTCCGCCGTCGTCTTCGGGCTGCTTCCGGCGATCCGCGTCGCGCGCTCCGTGAGCCTCGACGAGCCGCTCAAGGACGGGGCGGGCACCACCGGACGGGTGCGGCACCGCTACAGCGCGCTGGTCATCTCCGAGGTCGGGCTGTCGCTCGTTCTCCTCATGCAGGCGGGACTCCTGGTGAGGAGTGTGCACAAGCTCGCCGTCTTCGAGTTCAACTTCCCCACGCGGCACCTGCTTTCCGGCTGGGCCCAGGCGAGATTGGCCGACGCCAGGACACCCGCCGACCGGCTTCGTTTCCAGCAGAGCGTCCTGGGCGCCGCGCGCGGCGTGACGGGGGTGCTCGACGCCGCCACCGTCGGGGATGCCCCCGCGCCGGGCGCGGCCATCACGGCCGAGCTGAGCGGTGATTCCAACCGCGTGCTCACCATGATGTACTACCCCGTCGTGAGTCCGGGCTACCTGCGCACCATGGGCTTGCCCATCGTCAACGGGCGCGACTTCACGGACGGCGACCTCGCGGGCAATGGCGCCGTGATCCTCAATACCACGGCCGCCGCGCACCTCTATCCGCATGAGTCGGCCGTGGGGCACATGATCAAGCTCGGCGGAGCGAATTCAGGGGCGGCCTGGGTTCCTGTCGTTGGCGTCTCCCGCGCCGCGGTGTCCCGCAGTCTCGACGATCCCTCCACGGCCTGGTTGAACCCGGAGATCTACGTCGTGCGGGCCGCCGACGCCGACCGACGCTTGACCGTGATGGTGCGAACCGCGGGCGACGATCGCGGCATCGCGCTAGCGCTCACCCGGGCCGTGAAGACGCTCAATCCTCAGTTCTTCGGCGGCTTCGGGTCCTACCTGAGCGACTACGAGACCACTCTCCTGGCGCACCGGATGCTCGCGGACCTCTTCGTTACCATGGCCGCGTTTGCTCTCGCGCTGGCCGCCGTGGGGGTGTATGGCGTCCTGGCATACGCCGTGAGCAGGCGGCTCAGGGAGTTCGCCGTGCGGATCGCGCTGGGGGCGCAGAGGGAGGACATGCTGAGACTGGTGCTCCACGACGGCCTGGTCATGGCGCTGGCCGGCACCGGGATCGGGGCCTTCGCGGCGATGGCCGCGGCGGGGACGGTCTCCATGGCGCTCGCGGGTGTGTATCCCACGGACGCCATCACGCTCGTCGCGGTGGAAGCGATCCTGGTGGCCGTCTCGATGGCTGCCTGCCTGGCGCCCGCCTTCCGCGCCATGCGCGCCGACCCCATCGCGATCCTGCGCGCGACCTGACCAGCGCAAACCCGTGGAGACCTTGCGGGCAACGTAGCGTTCCGTCGGCCTTCACGCAGCGCTCCGTTTGATGGGCGATCCGCAATCGTTCGGGTCCGAACTTGCTCCGCGCCCAACCGCCGCGAGGGTGGGTACGGCACGCTCGAGGAGCTCGCCAGGCGCGCGACCGCGAGGCGGCGAGGTTCCGCGCTGGCAGGCGAGCCGGTCGGGCCTGAGGAGAGCGCTG
>JAJYLI010000185.1 GCA_021787855.1 bacterium
CCGTCATCGAGCTCGACGTCGACCTCGACGGTGGGATTGCCGCGCGAGTCGAGGATCTCGCGGGCGTGAACCGAGGCAATGGCGGTCATGGAACAAGCCTCCGTGGTCGGCCGTGGGTCGCATGCCATCCGGGGCTCACCGCCCCTCGCTGCAACACGGCCGCAGAATCCCCGTCAGGTTACCCGCCCGACGCCGGTTGTCACCGGCCGGACGGCACGGGCCGGTGGGCGGCATGGTCAGGGGACGGGTCGAATGGCCGCGCAGAGGGTCCGAGCAGCGGCGAAACGATAGAATCGCCCCAGGCGATGAAGCCCGCCTGTCGCGACGGCGACGATTTGCGGTTCCGCTGACGGCTTCTACCTCGATCGCGCGGCTGCGAGAGGTGGAGCATGCCTCAACAGGCCACGGACCCGGCTGGCCGGGCACCCGTGAGCGCACCCGGGCCCGTCGCCGGCGAGCCCCGCGTCAACGGCGAGCCCCGGGGCACCGGCGGGCCCCGGGCTGGGTCAAACGTGTTGACCGGCGAGGGCCCCTCCCGTGTCTGCCCCGCCTGTTACGGGATCAACGCCTGGTCCGACACGGCGTGCCGGCGGTGCGGATCGACGCTCGAGACGGCGCGCGACTTCGACGCCGGGCTGATCTGGGCGCTGGAGCACCCGGACACCGGAACCGCGATCCTGGCCGCGCGGCTCCTCGGGGAGCGGCGGCAGCGCCAGGCAATCGAGCCACTCGCGCGGCTGTCGCGGCGCGACGGCGATCCGTACCGTGCCGCCGCCGCGGTACGGGCGCTGCGGGCGTTCGCCGGGGACCCGATCGCGGACGCGCACCTGGCCGCCGCACGCAGCCACCCGTCGGTGATCGTTCGACGGGCCGCGTCGGAGCCCGGGGAAGGCGGCCCTGGAGGCGAGCCGTGACCACCGTCGAACTTGCCGTCGACGAGGCGCTCGGGCCTGGGATCGACGTGATCGTGGACGCCGGCGCGGCGCGCGTCGTCGGGGGCCGGGAGGGGCGGCTCTGGCTGGGACTTGACCGGGCCCACCTGCTGGACTCCGACAACGGCAACGGAACAGAAGTCCCGGCGGTGGTCGCGCTGCCGGCCTCGAGCTTTGCCGGATGCCGGGTGGAAGCCGAGCTGGCCGGTGCGCTGCAGGACGGCGACCGCGTGGTGCTCGTGGCGCACCTGCCGGGCCAGGCCCTCCCGCCGGACGCGATGGTGCGCACGGTGGCGCGCATCCAGGGCGGACGGTGGCTGGACGCGGTGGCGGCCGATCGCGTGGCCCGCGAGGCCCGGCAGCGCTTCCGCGTGCGACGGCAGGCCGGACGCGTCCACGGCGGGCGGGCCTGGCAGGCCGGCGGCAACGATCCGGCACAGCGCCGCTTCACCACGCCGTACTCCCGTGCGGAGTATCGACTGGATCGGCTCCCTCCACGCTTCGGCCGGGGCCTCGAGGGGCTGCTCGACGTGGACGAGCGGCTGCTGTACGCCATCGAGCGGCCGCCGGAATCGCTGCGGGGCGGCCGGCTGGGCCTGCCGCGACGTGCGGCGGAGCGCCGTGCCGGGTTGCTGCTCCTGACCGATCGCCAGCTGATCTGGATGGTCGACCACATGCCACCCGACCGGTACCTCCTCGACTGGGGCGTGGACGCCCGGCTGGTCGCGCTGGAGGCGCTGCGCGAGGTGCGGCTGACGGGCGACGAGACGCTCGAACTGCACGTGCAGACGCGTGGCGGGGGCGCCGTGTTCGCCCTGCCCGGGGAGTTGCGGGCGGAGGCCGAGGTGCTGCGGGATCTGGCGGCGCGGTTCCTGCCGGTCGAGGGGATGGCCTCCCTCCTGCGCCGGTACGCGCCGGCCGCGGTGGAGTTCGACCCCGCGCCGGCGGCGCTGTTCCGGCAGGGGCCGGAGGCCGCGCGCGAGGTCGCGGCGCTGCGGGCCGCGCTGGCACCCGAGGACGTGCTGGCGGCCTTCTACACCCCTCGGCGCGAGGGCCACCCGGAAGCGCTGGTGGCCGGGGTGACCCCGTCGCGGATCGGAGTCCTGCGACGCGGAGAGCTGCGCGTGGTCGACCTCGCGGTCCTGCGCGACATCTCGATCACCCTGTCGCCGCTGGTGGGGCGCGTGGAGTTCACCCAGCCCTCATCGTCGGACGCGGCACGGACCACGACGTTCTCGTACCCGGCCACGATGTCGTCGGGGGCCACCACGCTCCTGCGGGTGCTCCGCCGTGCGTGGGCCGACCGGGCCTCCGCCGGGCCGGTCCCGAACGATGCCGCCGAGGACGCGAAACGGCGGGTGGCCTGAGGGCTTCAGCCCAGAACCTCCAGGATGCTCCGCCAGCCGCCGCACCACCCGATCGCGCCGAACAGGCCGGCCCGATCGGCCGGGGTCTCCGTGCCCCGGTTCGCCCAGCCGAAGGACCGCGTGTAGGCGCGCAGGCGGCGCGACAGCTCGTCCACCAGCTCCCGCTGGTGCCACAGATCCACACCGATCCCCCGGCGAAGGTCCTCGGCGAGGTGCAGGCGACAGCGTGCCGGAGAAGCGGTCCCGGCGCACAGCCCGCAGACCCACGCCTGCCAGTGCTCGCTGGTCTGGTCGGCGAGCAGGCGGAGCGGCTCGAGACTGCGTCCCCGTTCCACGATGTTCGGGGCCGTGAGCACCGCCTGCCGGCGGCCGGAACGACCCGGGTCGCAGATGGGGCACGGCTCCGCCGTGCGCAGGGCGGCCGCGATCCTTGGGCGTTCCAGGATCCGGCGCGGCGCGAGGGCGATCGCGGCCCGATCGATGACATTGTCGTACACCACCACGGGGCGGAAGACGCCAGCATCGCCCAGGGATGACTCGACCGCCAGGAACCCCAGCGCGTGGCGCCGGCACATCCCCCACGACTCCCACAGCCGCACCTGGGTCTCCGGCTCGTCGATGGGCCCCGCCCCGAACCAGCCGAGGTACCGGATCTCGTCATCCGCCAGCGGATGCCCCGCGCGGGCGCCCGTCCGCGGAGCATCGTCCCTGTCTGCCATCGCCATCGCCTGCAGGTCCCCCGGAGTCGCCGGCATCGCCCGCCGGCTCCCCCGCCTCCCTGGCGCCGGGAGCACACGCCGGGAAAGAGAAGACGGCTCCCGGTCACCGACCAGAAGCCATCACCCGCAGCGGCGGGAGCAGGCGCGAGCTTCATCGCGCGTTCGATTGGCCGAGAGCGTACCGCATCCGGGTGATTCGCTCGTCGCGTGAGGGCCGCGGCGGGCCGCGACGCGGCCCGGCATGCCGGAGGCGCGTCCGGCCTCCACCATGCCCGGCGGCCCGTACGAGGTTCAGGCGGGCCGGTCCGCCTGGTGCTCCCAGAGGATCAGCCAGTCGAGGCCGTCCGGCGTGATCGTGGTGACGCCGAACCGTCGATGCAGCACCGCGATCAGCCAGCGCTCGCGGGCGTCGGCCGCCTGCCATGCCGCCGATCCCGGCGGGTTGGCGTGCTTGACCGCGCGGTGCCAGCGGATGCGGCGGATCAGGTGGTCGGTGGAGGTTTCCTCGACGGAACGGCGCCGGGGTGCGCGCATGACCGGGGCGACGGCGGCTGTCATCGAGGACGCAGTCTCCGCAGTGGGCAACAGCACTCGACAGGGCCGAAGGTCACGGGAGCGGTACGGCGCGGGACCAGACGGCCCTGCTCGATCGGGTGGGCCGACGGTGCGCCGCAGGGCGGGAGCGCCGGGGGGCGCCGCCGGGTCGGTGCGCCGGGCGGGAGCGCTGCTAGGCGGACCCCCCGCGCCGGACCATCGCATCGAGCGCGGCCACGTACGCAGCCTCGTCGCGTGCCTGGCTCGAGGGGTTGTGCACCGCGTAGCGCACCACGCCATCGGCGTCCAGGATGAACGTCCCGCGATCCGCCTGTCCTTCCTTCTCGTTCCAGACGCCGTAGAGCTTCGCCACGGCGCCCACCGGCCAGCGGTCCGAGAGGAACCGGTTCCGGTAGCCCTGGTCCTGGCGCCACGCCCGCAGCGCGTTGGTGGAATCGACGCTGATCCCGAGCACGGTGACACCGCGCCGCTCGTACGCGCCGAAGTCGTCCCGGATCTCGCACAGCTCGCGCGTGCAGGTGGAGCTGAACGCCAGCGGGAAGAACACCAGCATCACGGGACCGCCCCGCAGGTCGCTCAGCGTCACCGGCTCCTTGTCCTGGTCACGGAGCGTGAAGTCGGGCGCGTGGTCGCCGACGGCGGGAGGCCCCATGGCGCGCTCAGGCCGCCGGGCCGATGCGATCGCCCAGGAACGGGCGGAGCACCTGCGGCACCACCACCGACCCGTCGGGCTGCTGGTAGACCTCCAGGATCGCGGCGAAGGTCCGGGCCAGCGCGAGCCCCGAGCCGTTGAGCGTGTGCAGGATCTCTGGTTTCGCGCCGGGTTCGGGGCGCCAGCGGATGTTCATGCGGCGAGCCTGATAGTCGCGGAAGTTGGACACCGAGCTGACCTCGAGCCAGCGCTCGACGCCCGGCGCCCAGACCTCGAGATCATACTTCTTGGCCTGCACGAAGCCCATGTCGCCGGTGGCCATGAGCTTGACCCGGTAGGCCAGCCCGAGCCGCTGCAGCAGCGTCTCCGCGGCCCGGGTCAGCCACTCCAGCGCGTCGCCCGAGTCGGCCGGCCGCTCGAACAGCACCATCTCGACCTTGTCGAACTGGTGGACGCGCAGGATGCCGCGGGTGTCCTTGCCGGCCGCGCCCGCCTCGCGACGGAAG
>JAJYLI010000023.1 GCA_021787855.1 bacterium
ATCGCCGCCGTGCAGCGCCTCTACCGGCACAACTTCTTCCCGCACATGCGGGTGAGCTGGCGGGTGTACCCCGACAACATCGGGCACAAGAACTTTCCCGGCTGCTTCCGCTGCCACGACGGCAATCACGTGAGCGCGGACGGACGCGTCATCCCGCACGACTGCGGCACCTGCCACGTCATCCTCGCCCAGGGCCCGGGCGCGGCCGCCACCCTCAGCGCCGCCGGACTCCCCTTCAAGCACCCGGTGGACATCGGGGGCGTCTGGCAGGCCATGCTCTGCTCGGATTGCCACCACGGCGACCTGGTCCAGTAGCCGCGCGGGCGGCCTCGCGGCCCGCGCCGATTTCACGTTCCCGCGCCGCCGGGGTCACACGTGAGCGAACCATGACGGCCCACGACGGTCCTTCCGCCCCGGCTCGCGACACCGGGCCCCGCTCCATCGCGGCGCTGCTGGCCAGGCACGGCCAGGAGCTGGCGGTGCACATCCGGCGCATGGTGCGGGGGGACGACGAGGCCACCGCGGACCTGCTCCAGGACACGATGCTGCGCGCGCACCGGGCGCTGGCCGGCCTCGCGCCGGACGCCAACGTCCGCGCCTGGCTGTACCGCATCGCCACCAACGTCACCCTCAACCATCTGCGCGCCCGCTCGCGCGAGCGCGCCGCCCTGGCGCGGCACGCCGCCGAGGTCGCGGGCCGCAGCGCGCCCCCGCCCGACGCCGGCGGGGGCCGCGACCGCCATGAGGCGCTGTGGGAGCGGGTGGGGAGGCTTCCCGCGCGGCAGCGCCTGGCGCTCACGCTCCGCCTCGCCGACGAGCTGGACTACGAAGAGATCGCGCGCCGCCTCGGCGGAACGGCCGCCGCCGCCCGCGCCAACGTCTATCAGGCCACGCGGCGGCTCAAGCGGGAGGCGCAGACGCCATGACGACCCGGGACACCCTCGAGCGCCGCGCGGCCACCCGCGCCGTGCTCCACACGTTCGAGCGCCTCACCGGCCGCGGCGGCGAGCCGCTCCGGTACGCGATGATGGACGACACGCCGGTGGGCGTGCTGGGGCTCGCCGCCGGAGAGCGCGGGCTGCGCTACCTCAGCTACGTCCGGGACGAGGACGACTTCCTCTCCCGCCTGCTGGCCGCCCACGGCGACCGGCCCGTCCTCCGCTCCGACGCGCTCGATCCGGCGCGCCGCCAGCTCGACCGCTACTTCTCCGGCCAGCGGCTCACCTTCGACCTGCCCGTGGACCTCGGTGAGCTCGGGCCCTTCCACCGCCGGGTCCTCGACGCCACGGCTCGCATCCGGCCCGGTGAGGTCCGCACCTACGCCGAGGTCGCGGCCCGCGCCGGCTCCCCGAGGGCCATGCGCGCCGCCGGCAACGCGCTCCACACCAACCCCGTGGCCATCGTCGTCCCCTGCCACCGCGTGGTGCGCACCGACGGCTCCCTCGGCGGGTACGGCGGGGGGCTCCCGATCAAGGAATGGCTCCTGGAGCACGAGGGCGCCCGGCCGCACCATATTTAGATATCGTGTAGATAGCTGTTTGACGGGCGCCTTTGACAAATAGATATTCCCATGATATCTATTTGCCATGACCCTGGGCCGGTTCGCGGTCGCCGTCGGCGCCACGCCGCGCTGGGTGCTGAACGCCCTCACGCGGCTCGGCCTGCCGCGCCGCTACGGCGAGCCGCTGGCGCGGCGGCTGGCCCTGGCCCGGTTCGTCGCCGAGGCGGCCGGCACGCCCCTGGCGCGGGCGTTCGCCCTCGCGGGCCGGGCCCTGGCCGAGGCCGACCCCCACGGCGAGTGGCGGCTGGAGGGCCCCGGCGGGGTGAGTCTGGTGATCGAGATGCCGCGGTTCTTCACCGGCTACGGGGCGCGGCTCGCCCTGGCCCTGAACCGCTACGATGAGCGGGTGCGCGGCCGGCGCCCGCGGCGGCGCGGCAGCGCCGTCGAGCGGGCCAGGGCGTACGGCGTGGATGTCACGCTGCTGGACTCCGCGCTGCGGCGGGGACCCGAGCAGCACATGCGCATGGTGGCGGAGGACATGGCCTTCTGGAGCGACGCCCGGGGGAGCGCGCGGTGACGATGCGCCTGACGGAGATCCTGGCGGCGTTGCGCGACGCGAGGGTCGAGTGCGTGGTCGTGGGCGGCGTCGCGGCGAACGTCCACGGCTCCCCCCGCATCACCGCGGACGTGGACATCTGCTACGACCCCGCCCCGGAGAACCTCGAGCGCCTGGCGCGGCTGCTGGCGGGCTGGCACGCGTACCTGCGCGGAGTCGAGCCGGGCCTCCCCTTCACCCTGGACCCGCGGACGCTGCGCACCGCGCCCGTGATGACGCTGGTGACCGACGTGGGCGACGTGGACATCATGGACCGCGTCGCGGGGGTCGGCGACTATCCGGCCGTGAAGGCCGCCTCCGTCGAAACGCGGGTCACGGGCGTGCCGGCCCGAATCCTCGCGCTCGACGCCCTCATCGCCGCCAAGCGGGCGGCGGGGCGGCGCAAGGATCGGCAGGACCTGATCGAGCTCGAGGCACTCAAGGAAGCGCGCCGCAAACGGGGATTGTAGAAGATGGCGGGATCGAGGAATCCGACCGCGGAACAGTCGCCAGACGGCATGCCTCGAGGGGTTACCAGATCCGAGCTCCGAGAACTCAGCATAGGCCTGGCAGCTCGGCCACGGAGCTCACGATGCGATCAGGCGTGATACCCGATTCCCGCAGCGCGTCCTCGCGGAACTTGCCCGTCCCGACCATCCAGGCCGTGAGGCCGGCGGCCTGTGCGCCCTGGACGTCGCCCCACAAATCGTCGCCCACCATCACCACGTCCCGCAGCGAGGCCGGCGCCCTGTTCCCCAGCGCGGCCACCGCGGCCCGGTAGAACGCCGCGGAGGGTTTGCCGCAGACCGCGGCGGTCTTCCCGGTGGCGAACTCCAGCGCGACGACGAACGGCCCCGCGTCGAGGGCGAGGCCGTCGCCCCGCAGCCAATAGCGGTCGCGGTGCAGCGCGATCAGCTCCGCGCCGTCCATCAGGAAGTGGAACGCGCGGTTGAGCCTGGCGAAGTCCCACTCGTCGCCCAGGTCGCCGACCATGACGGCCTGGGGATCCGGGCTGGCCAGGTCGAAATCCTTCAGGTCCTCGAGCGTGGCGTCGGCGACGAACGCGGCCACGCGCCGGATGCCCCGCTCCCGGAGCAGCGCCACGCCGCCCATGACCGACGTGGTCACGTCCTCGGGCCGGGCCGGAATCCCGTAGCCCGCCAGCCGCTCGGCCAGCAGGCGCCGCGAGCGGCGCGTGGTGTTGGTGACGAAGCGGACGGGAAGGCCCCGCCGCCGCAGCTCCGCGATCGCCGCCACCGCGCCCGGGATCGCGCCGGCGTCGGTGTACAGCGTGCCGTCCAGATCGAACAGGAACGCGCGCGGGCTGCCGGCCGCCCCGCGCCCCCCGCCCTTCTCACCGCTCACTCCGGACCTCTCGAGCCTAGTATTGCCCCAGATACTTCTTGATCTCCCATTCCGAGACCTGCGAGATGTATTCCGCCCACTCCGAGCGCTTGGCCTCCACGTAGCGGCTGGCGATGTGCTCCCCGAGGGCCGCCAGAATCACCGGATCCTTCTCCAGGCAGTCCAGAGCCTCGTGCAGGTCGCGCGGCAGGTCGTCAATGCGGTGATGGCGGCGCTCCCGGTAGGTCATGGTGAAGATGTTCTTGTTCACCGGGTCCGGCGGCGTCACCTTGCGCTCGATTCCGTCCAGGCCGGCCGCGAGCTGCACCGCCAGCGCCAGGTAGGCGTTGGCCGAGGGGTCCGGCATGCGGAGCTCGCAGCGGGTGCCCGCGCCGCGCCGGTCCGGGATGCGGATCATCGGCGAGCGGTTCTTCATGCTCCACGCGATGTTGACCGGCGCCTCGTAGCCGGGCACCAGCCGCTTGAAGCTGTTGACCAGCGGGTTGGTCACGGCGCAGAAGCCGCGCGCATGCTCCAGCAGGCCTCCGATGTAGTGCAGCGCCACCTTGGAGAGCTGCCACTCGGTCTTCGGGTCGTAGAAGGCGTTCTTCCCGTCCCGGAACAGGCTCTGGTGGGTGTGCATCCCCGAGCCGTTCTGGCCGAAGATCGGCTTGGGCATGAAGCTCGCCACCAGGTCGTAGCGCTCCGCGGCGCCGCGGACCACCACCCGGAAGGTCGAGAGGTCGTCGGCCGTCCGGAGCGCGTCGGCGTAGCGGAAGTCCACCTCGTGCTGGCCGGGGGCCACCTCGTGGTGCGCGGCCTCGACCTCGAAGCCCATCTCCTCCAGGTCGCTCACGATCACCCGGCGCGCCAGCTCCCCGCGGTCCACCGGCCCCACGTCGAAGTAGCCCGCGACGTCGTGCACCTCCGTCGTCGGGTCGCCGTGCGCGTCCTTGTAGAACAGGAAGAACTCGGCCTCGACGCCGGCCATCATCTCGTAGCCCAGCTCGCGGGCGCGCGCGACCTGCCGCTTCAGCGCCAGGCGCGGGCACCCCGCGAACTCGGAGTCGTCGGTGTTGTGGATGTCGCAGATCAGCCGCGCCACCAGCCCGCCCTCGTTCCCCCAGGGGAAGATCCGGAAGGTGTCGAGGTCCGGGGCCAGGAGCATGTCCGACTCCTCGATGCGCACGAAGCCCTCGATCGAGGAGCCGTCGAACATGATCTGCCCGTCCAGGGCCTTCTCGAACTGGCTCCGGGGGACCTCGACGTTCTTCACCACGCCGAGGATGTCGGTGAACTGGAGCCGCAGGAACCGCACGTCCAGCCGGTCGCACATCTCGAGGATGTCGCGCTGCGACGCGCCCTTCCTGGCGAGCAGTGCGCGGTAGTCGGCGTCCATGGTCATCGGCAGGGGGCGCATCACGGCATGAGAAGAAGCGGGCGCGGCCACCGCCGCGCCCGCCTCCCTCGTTTCCGTGCCGCGCGTCGTGCGTACACGAGACGGCATCACGGCTCCCGGGTGAACGTGGAACGGCTCACACGTCGTAGTACAGGAAAAACTCGTACGGATGGGGCCGGAGCGCCACTGGCTCCAGCTCCTTCTTCGTCTTGTACTCCACCCACGTGTCCAGCAGGTCCTGGGTGAACACCCCGCCCTGGAGTAGGAATTGGCTGTCCTTCCCGAGCGCGTCGAGCACTTCGGCCAGCGAGCCCGGGGTGTTCTTGACACGCTTCCGTTCGGCCACGTCCAGGTCGTACAGGTCCTTGTCAATCGGGGCCGGCGGCTCGAGGCGGTTCTTGACGCCGTCCAGGCCGGCCATCAGCAGCGCCGCGAAGGTGAGGTACGGGTTGCTCGAGGGGTCGGGCGCCCGGAACTCGATCCGCTTGGTCTTGGGCGAGCGGGAGTACATCGGGATCCGGCACACCGCGCTGCGGTTGCGCTGCGAATAGATCAGGTTGATCGGCGCCTCGTAGCCCGGCACCAGCCGGCGGTACGAGTTGGTGGTGGGCGCCGCGAAGGCCAGCAGCGCGGGCGCGTGCTTGATCAGCCCGCCGATGTAGAAGCGCGCCATGTCGGAGAGCTGCGCGTAGCCGCGCGGCGAGAAGAACAGGTTCTCGCCGTTCTTCCACAGGCTCTGGTGCACGTGCATGCCGGAGCCGTTGTCGCCGAACATCGGCTTGGGCATGAAGGTCGCCGTGTAGCCGTGCTCCAGGCACACGCCCCTGACGATGTACTTGTACATCATGACCTGGTCGGCCATCCGGACCAGCGTGCCGTAGCGCATGTCAATCTCGGCCTGGCCCGCCGTGCCGACCTCGTGGTGCTGCACCTCGACGGCGATCCCGGACGCCTCGAGCGCCAGCATGATGCGCGAGCGCAGGTCCTGGAGCTGGTCCACCGGCGGCACCGGGAAATAGCCCTCCTTGTGCCGCGGCCGGAACCCGTGGTTGGGCTGCCCGCCGTCCCGGCCGGAGTTCCAGATGCCCTCGTCGGAATCAATGTGGTAATAGCCCTCGTGCGCGTTCTGGTCGAAGCGCACCGAGTTGAAGATGTAGAACTCCGCCTCCGGCCCCCAGTACGACGTCGTCGCGATCCCGCTCTTCGCGAGGTGCTGCTCGGCCTTCCGCGCCACGTAGCGCGGGTCCCGCGTGTACCACTCGCCGGTGATCGGGTCCTTGATGTCGCAGGTCAGCACCAGCGTCGGCACCTTGAGGCACGGGTCCACGAACGCCGACGCCGCGTCCGGGATCAGGAGCATGTCGCTCTCGTTGATGGCCTGGAAGCCGCGGATGCTCGAGCCGTCGAAGCCCAGCCCCTCCTCGAACACGTCCTCGGTCAGCGCCCCCAGGGGGATGGAGAAGTGCTGCCAGCTGCCGGGCAGGTCGGTGAACCGCACGTCCACCACCTGCACGCCGGTCTCCCGGGCCCGGCGGATCACCTCCGCGGGGCTGGTGGCGGCGGCGGGCGTGGACGACTTGGTGACGCCGTTCTTCCTGGTGGTCGCGCGGGCGGGCAGGGTGGCGGTCATCGGCAGGGTCCGGTTGAGGTCTCGGGCAGCGAAACTACCCAGGCTTGTGCAAGATGTCAAGAAATTCTTGTACAAGTTGCACGCCACATGCCTGCCGAGGCGGACGAACCCTCAATTCAGTGCACAGTGTGCGGTGAAGCGCGACAGGTGTGGCGGTCAGGCCGTCAGGGCGTCGAGGAAGGCGGTCAACTCGCCGGTGGTGAAACGGCGGGCGCGGTCCACCACTTCCTTCTCGGTCCACTCCAGGAAGATCCAGGTGCTGACGTGGTGGCGGTCGTCACACAGGAAGTGCAGGCGGCCGCGGATCGCCCCGATGTCGGGGTGCGGCTCCGCCTCGAGATAGACGTCCCACGTCGCCCGGCCGCGGGCCAGCCGCCGGAGGGGCATGGCCCCGGCCATGCCGGGAGCGCGGGGGAACGGCTCCATGGGCGCCCGGGCGCTCACTCCGGGGCGGGTCCGGCGGGGGTGGGCGAGCGGGGCGGGCCCGGGCGCTCCGCGACTTCGACGTAGCCCCGGAGGCTCGCCCCGATGACCTCGTCCAGGTACTGGTCTATCGCCAGCATGACCTCGAACGCGTCGCCGCGCTGCCACTCCAGAGCGCCACGCAGGAAGCGCCAGATGGCGTGGCGGAGATGACGGAACTCGCGGTACAGATCGGCGGCGTCGTAGTGCGCCAGGCCGCGGAGCTTGCCGAACCTGAGGCCGCGGCGGCGGCGGGCGAAGGAGCGATCGGGCGAGGGCCCGTCCTCGCCCTCCTTGAGGGCCTCGGCGATGTCGGTGAGGATGGCGGGCACCTGATTCGTCAGGAGCAGGTCCGGCAGGCGGGCGCCGCCCTCCATGGTCTCGTCCGCGCGCACCGCGTCCCGCCAGTTCCGCGCGATCTCGGCCACGTGCGCGAGGATCGCGTCCCCCGCGTCGCGGTAGGCCTGACTGACCAATGACATCGTCTGAAATTAGCGCGCGGGGTTTCAGGGGGCCAGATATCGGAACCGTGGCCCTGACCCGGCAGTCTTGGCACTGGCTTCTGTCCGGGGTAACGTTTCCCTCATGAGTCCAGTGCCCCAGAAGTGTCCCAATTGCGGCGCCCCGGTTTCGGGCAAGTTCTGCGCGGAGTGCGGCGCGCCGGTCGGCGACGCGACCTGCCGCTCCTGCGGCGCGAAGCTCTCGGCGCGCGCCAAGTTCTGCCCGGAGTGCGGGACGCCGATCGGCGCGGCGGCCGCGCCCGCTCCCCCTCCGAGGCCGGGGGCGGTGCCGCTGCCCCGCGGCATGGGGAAGGACCGGCTCGCCTGGTACGTCGCGGGCGTGGCGGTACTCGCCCTGCTCGTGGTGCTGGTGGTGATCATCGCCCGCAAGAGCGGACCGCCGGCCCCGGCGGCCGCCGCGGCGGCCCCCGAGGGCATGCCGGGCGCGGTGCGCGCGAGCACCGACCTCTCGACCATGACGCCGCGCCAGGCCGCGGACCTGCTGTACAACAAGATCATGACGCTGCACGAGGCGGGACAGGCCGACTCGGTCAACTTCTTCGCGCCCATGGCGCTCCAGGCCTACGCCAACCTCGGCGCCGACCTGGATCCCGACGCGCGGCTGCACGTCGGCCTGATCGAGCTGGCCATCGGGGCGCCCCAGTCCGCCGAGGCCCAGGGCGACACCATCCTCAAGACCTCGCCCACGCACCTGTTCGGCTGGCTCCTCAGGGCCCAGGCGGCGGAGGCGGAAGGGAACATGCCCGCGGCGCGGCGCGCGTACGCGTCGTTCCTCAAGAACTACAGCGCCGAGATGGCCAAGAAGCGCCCCGAGTACCAGGAGCACGCGCAGCTCCTGGAGCAGGCGCGCACCCGGGCCCAGCAGCTTGCCGCCGGTGGCGGAGGGGGGGGCGCCGCCGGAGGGACGGCCCGCTGAGCCGCCAGCGCGTCCGGCTCGCGCACAGTCCGGATTCCGACGACGCTTTCATGTTCTACGCGCTCGCGGCGGGGAAGATCGACACCGGCGACCGCGAGTACACCCATGAGCTGGCCGACATCGAGACCCTGAACCGCCGCGCGGTGGCCGGCGAGCTGGACGTCACCGCGGTGTCGTTCCACGCCTACGCCCACCTGGCCGGGCAGTACGCCCTGCTGGCGCACGGCGCCTCCGTGGGCGACCGCTACGGGCCCCGGCTGGTGGCCCGCGAGCCGAAGCCCGAGGACCCGCGCGCCGCGCTGGGCGGCCGGCTGGTCGGCGTGCCGGGCGCGCTGACGACGGCGATGCTCGCCCTGCGCCTCTATCAGCCCGCCGCGCGGACGAAGATCCTGCCGTTCGACACCATCGAGGACGCCGTGCTGCGCGGCGAGGTCGAAGTCGGGCTGCTGATCCACGAGGGCCAGCTCACCTACGGCGACCGGGGGCTGCACCGCTGGGCGGACCTGGGCGAGTGGTGGAATGGCGAGACGGGCCTGCCGCTGCCCCTCGGGGGCAACGTGGTGCGCAAGGCGCTGGGGCCGGAGGTGACGCGCGCGGTGGCCCGCGACCTCAAGGCGTCCATCGAGTGGGGACTCGCGCACCGCGCCGAGGCCCTCGCCCACGCCCTGGGCTTCGCGCGGGGCATGGACGCCGCGCGCACCGACGAGTTCGTCGGGATGTACGTGAACGCCTACACGGTGGACCTGGGCGCCACCGGCCGGCGCGCCGTTCAGCGCCTGCTGGACGAGGGTCACAGCGCCGGCGTCCTCTCCGCCCGCGTGGCCGCCGAGTTCGTAGCGGCGTGAGTCCCCCGGCGCCCCCCTCCTCCGGGGCTCCGCCGGCGAGCTCCCTCACCCCTGCTTCGCCTCCGGCCAGGATCCTGGTCGTCGAGGACGACCCGGACCAGGCGCGCCTGGTGCAGTTGCTCCTGGCCCAGGCCGGCCTGGCGTGCGCGGGCGTGGCCGCTTCGGCCTCCGCAGCCGTCGAACAGGCGCCTGCCGCCGACGTCGTGCTGGTGGACTACCGGCTGGAGGGATCGGGCACCGGCCTGGACGCGTTGCGGGAGCTCCGCGCCCGGGGGCTGCCGGTCGCCGTCATCGTGATGACCGCGCACGGGAGCGAGCGGGTCGCGGCCGAGGCCCTGCACCTCGGCGCCGAGGACTACATCATCAAGGACGAGACGTTCGCCGACCTGCTGCCGCAGGTGCTGCGCCGGGTGATCCGGGTACGGGAGGTCGAGCGGGCGTTGGCCGCCGCCCAGGACAGCCTGATCCGCGCCGAGCGCCGCGCCGCCATCGGCGAGATCGTGGTCGCGCTGTCGCACGAGATCAACAACCCGCTCATGGCCCTGAGCGCCCAGCTCGACCTGATGCGGCTGGACGAGGAGCGCCTCCCACCGGCCGGCCGCGCGGCGCTCGAGGTGGCGCGCAGCCAGGTCGGCCGGATCGCCGAGCTGCTGAGGCGCCTGAGGGAGCTGGACCGCGAGCGCGCCACGACCTACGTGGGCGGCACCCGCATGACCGATCTCAAAGGCTAGTTGCCAGACGGCAAGCTGCCCGTCGGCCGTGGTTACCAGTCACCAGCCAAGAGCGTTCGGAGCCGCCGCCGGTACCGACAACGGGGCTGCCCTCTGATCACTTGGGGCTGGGAGCTACCGCCGCCTGGAAACTTGCCGTCCGGGAACCGGGGCGCGTCAGGAGCCCCACCACCCGCCCGCCGAAGTCGTCCAGGTAGGTATAGACCACCGGCACCACGATCAGGGTCAGCAGCGTGGACGTGATCAGGCCGCCGATCACCGCCCGCGCCATCGGCGCCCGGAACTCGCCGCCCTCGCCGATGGCCAGCGCCGTCGGCAGCATGCCGAAGATCATCGAGCACGTGGTCATCATGATCGGGCGGAAGCGGATCTCGCCCGCCTGGATGAGCGCGTCCCGCCGGCCGGCCCCCTGCTCCCGCGCCTTGTTGGTGAAGTCCACCAGCAGGATCGCGTTCTTGGTCACCAGCCCCATCAGCATGATCACGCCGATCATGCTGAGGATGTTGAACGTGTCGCCGGTGAGCATCAGCGCCACGATCACCCCGACGATCGAGAGCGGCAGCGACAACATGATCGCCAGCGGCTGCAGGAACGACCCGAACTGCGACGCCAGGATCAGGTACACGAAGATGATCGCCAGGGTCAGCGACTCGAGCACGTACCCCGTGGTTTCGGCGAAGTCCTTCTGCTCGCCGCCGATGTCCAGCCGGTAGCCGGGCGGCAGCGGGATCGTGGCCAGGCGCTTGGAGATGTCCTTCATGACGCCGGTGAGCGGCCGGCCCTCGTAGTTGCCCTCGATCCTCGCCATGCGCTCCAGGGAGAGCCGCTTGATCTCCGCCGGCGCGCCCGAGGGCGTGATCTCCGC
The DNA here is from genome assembly GCA_021787855.1 of bacterium. GTDB lineage: Bacteria > Gemmatimonadota > Gemmatimonadetes > Gemmatimonadales > JACORV01 > Fen-1245. The sequence continues at coordinate 10,810 of JAJYLI010000023.1, forward strand.
CACCTGGCCCAGCGGCACCATGACGGGCGCGAAGCTGCCGGGCGCCAGCGAGGCGGTCGCGATCGGGATCTTCGCCAGGTCGGCGTACGAGGTCCGGTACTCCGGCGCGACCTGCACCACCACGTCGTGCGTCAGCCCCGACGTGTCCTCGAAGGTCGTGGCCGTCTGGCCCGCCAGCACCGTCCGGAGCGTGCTGGAGATCGAGCCCACCGACAGGCCCACGTTGGTCGCGAGGTCGCGGTTCACCCGGATCACGTACTCCGGCTTGCGCCCCTCCAGGCTCGACTTCAGGTCCACCAGGCCCGGCACATCCCGGATCGCCGCCACCATCCGGTCGTTCAGCTCCTGCAGGCGGTTCATGTCCGGCCCGAGGATGTTGACCTGCACCGGGAGCTGGCCCCCGCCCATCCCGCCGGCGTCCAGGATCCCGGTCCTCACCCCCTGGAACGAGGGCAGCACCCGGCGCAGCGCGATCTGGAACTTCGCCTGGCTCAGGGCCCGCTCGCTCTTGGGCTTCAGCCGCACGTAGATCTGGCCGTCGGTCACGCTGGGCGAGAAGCCGCCGCCGATGGTGAAGTAGGTGTACGCCACCTCCGGCCGCGAGCGCAGGTAGCGGTCAATCTCCTCCCCCCGCGCCCGCGTGTACGCCAGCGACGAGCCCACCGGCGTCTGGATCGTGACCAGCATCTCGCTGCGGTCGCTGACGGGGAAGAACCCGCCGCCCACCGCCCCGACGCCCATCAGCAGGATCGCCGCCGCGAACGCGGCCAGGGCCATGCCCAGCACGCGGCCCCGGTGGTCCAGCGCCCAGGCGATCACGCCCCGGTACCATCGGCCGGCCGCCCGCACCCGGGCGTTGAACCGCTCCAGCCGCTTGCCGACCGGGCCGCGCTCGGCGTGGCCCGCGGCCTGGGGGTCGTACCACAGCGACGAGAGCATCGGATCCAGGGTGAAGGACACGAACAGCGACACCGCCACGGCGAAGGCCACCGTGATGCCGAACTGGTAGAAGAACCGCCCCACGATCCCGCCCATGAACCCCACGGGCACGAACACCGCGAGGATGGACAGGGTGGTGGCCAGCACGGCGAAGCCGATCTCGCTGGTGGCCGCACCGGCGGCGGTGTAGTGGTCCTCGCCCCGCTCCACGTGCCGCACGATGTTCTCGCGCACCACGATGGCGTCGTCAATGAGGATGCCGACCGCGAGCGACAGGGCCATCAGCGTCAGGGTGTTGATCGTGAAATGCATCGCGTAGATCACGAGGAACGCCGAGATGATCGAGACCGGGAGCGTGAGACCGGTGATGACCGTGGAGCGCCAGGAGTTGAGGAACAGGAAGACGATCAGGACCGTGAGCAGCGCGCCCAGCACCAGCGCGAGCTGCACGTCCGCCAGCGACTCCTGGATCCAGGTCGAGTTGTCGCGGACCACCTCCAGGCGCACGCCCGGCGGCAGCTCGGAGGAGAGCTGGGCCATCACGGCGCGGATGCCTTTCGCCACGTCCACCGTGTTGGCGCCCGAGACCTTCCGGATGTCAATGCCGATCGCGCGCCGCCCGGAGAACTCGGCCAGCGTGCGCTCCTCCTCCTGGCTGTCCTCGACTCGCGCCACCTGGCTCAGCCGCACCGGCACGCCGTTGCGGCTCAGCACCACCACGGAGGCGAAGTCCGCCGGGTTCGTGATCCTTCCCTTGACCCGTACCAGCTGCTCCGCGTTGCCGCGCTCCACCCGGCCCGCCGGCATGTCCAGATTGGCCCGCTGCAGGGCCGCGCTCACCATGTCGGGGCTCACGCCGAGGGCGTCCATTTGCGGCGGGATCAGCAGCACGTGGATCTGGCGGTCGAGCCCGCCCACCACCTCGACGCTGCCCACGCCGTCCACCGTCTCCAGCCGCCGGCCGATGGTTTCCGTGGCGAGGGTGGTGAGGTCCCGCAACGCCCAGCCCTGGCCGGACAACGCCAGGCTCATGATCGGGTTCTGCCGGAAGTCGAAGCGCGAGATGACGGGCGGATCCATGTCGGCCGGGAGGTCGGCGCGGATCCGGTCAATGGCCGAGGTGACGTCCGACTGCGCCGTCATGATCTTGGTCTGCAGCGTGAACTGGATGAAGATCGTCGAGTAGCCCTCGACCGACGACGACTCGATCCGGTCCACTCCCTCGATCGGGTTGACCGCCTCCTCGATCTTCTTGGTGACGTCCCGCTCGACCGCCTCGGTGCTGGCCCCCGGGTAGCTCACCTGGATCATCAGGAACGGCAGCTCGACGTCGGGCATGTCGTCGAGCTTGAGGCGCCGCAGCGAGAACAGCCCCAGCACCACCAGCGCCAGCATCATCATGGTGGCGAAGACCGGACGCTTGATCGAGAGGTTGGAGAGGAACATCCGCCGGGCCCCCTACCGGCCGTTGCCGGACGGCGCGGACGCCCCCGCGATGGCCACCGGCGTGCCCTCGGCCAGCCCCTCGATCGGACCGACGATGACGGTGTCGCCGGGCGCGACCCCGGAGGTCGCCTCGACCAGGCCCTGCGCGTCGTCGCTCACGCCGAGCGCGACGGGGCGCGCGGTGATCCGGCCGCGGCTCACCAGCATGAGATACGGTGCGCCGCTCGCGGCTCCCCCCCCGCCCGCCCCCACCCCTCTCGCTCCGTGGCGCACGGCCACGGCCGGCACCGCGACGGCGCCCACCGCCTGGCGGGTCACCACCAGGCCGGAGGCGAACAGGCCGCCCACCAGCGCCTCGCCGGGGTTGGGCACGTCCACGTAGATCTGGATCTGCCGCGTCGCGGGATCGGCGGTCGGGTTGATCCGGCTGATGCGGCCGGACACCGTGGTGCCGGCGAGCTGCGCCAGCGTCAGGCTCACCGGGCGCCCGACCCTGAGCTCCGGCAGCCACTCGGTCGGCACCGAGGCCGTGAGCTGCAGCACCCGCGTGTCCACCAGCTCGAAGACCGCCTTGCCGTTGTCCACCCGGTCGCCCGCCTGCACGTAGCGCTTGCTGATGACGCCCGCGGCGGGGGCGGTGAGCACGGTGCTGCGCAGACGGTCCTGGGCGTTGGCCTCCTGCGAGACGGCGAGCGAGAGCCGGGAGCGCGCCGCCTCCAGCGCCACCAGCGCGTTGTCCCGGTCGCGCTGCGCGATCGCGCCCTCGGCAAACAGCGCGACCGCGCGCGCCGACTCGGCCACCGCGACCTGCACGTTCATGCGCTGGGTCGTCACCTCGGCGGCCGCGTAGTCGGCGGCGGCCTTGAGCACCTCGTCCTTGAACCTGGCCAGCGGCTGCCCCTGGCGAACGCGATCACCCTCGTTGACGTAGACCTCGACGAGCTGCTCGGCCAGCGGCGCGCCCACCGTGATGCGCACCTTGGGCTCCAGGGTGCCGTTCACGGGGACGCCCGAGCGGAGCGTGGCCCGGCGCGCCAGCGCCACGTCGGCCGCGTTCAAGGTCACCGCCGCGGGGGCGTCGCCCTTCGAGCCCCCGGACGCCCCGCCGTTGGACTTGGCCCCACAGGCCGATACGCCGATGGCCGCCGCCACCACGATCCCGATTCGCCAGCCGCATGACGTCATGACCAGATCCTCGTCAGTCCTCCGTCGCGAGACCGCCGCCTGCAGAGTGGTTGCGAGACGCCACGGCCGGAACGGTCGCAGACGCCCCCGTCCCGCAACTTCACCGTCCCTCCGATCCACTCAGCCCCGCTCTCTGCAGCGGCACCGGGTGTCCCACCGCTTTCTCGAGCGCCGCGAGCGCCAGCAGGTAGTCGCGCGTCGCCTGCGCCTCGTTGACGCTGGCCTGCTCCAGGGCCAGCCGCGCGTCCGACACCTCCAGCGCCGTCGCGATGCCGTTGGCGTAGCGCACGCCCGCCAGGTGCTGGGCGCGCGCGGCCTCGTTCACCGTCTCGCGCCGCGCGGCCACCAGCGCCTGCGCCCGCACCACCTCCGCCCGGGCCTGCTCGATCTCGATCGCGACGCTCTGCCGGGTCTGGGCGAGCTGCGCCTCCGCGCGCGCCAAATCGGCCTGCGCCAGCAGCACGGCGCCGCGGGTCCTGAACCCGTCGAACAGCGGCACCGAAATCGTGAGCGTGGCGGTCCAGTTCCGGCGGAAGTCGCCGAGGCCGGAGGGGAAGAAGCCCGCCGGATAGGCCTGTCCGCCGTACGCGCTGCTCAGGCGCACCGACGGGTAGTAGCCGCCGCGGTAGTAGCGCACGGCCTGCCGGCTGTACCCGACCGTCGCCTCCGCGGCGTCCACCGCGCCCCGGCTCGTGCCCTCGCCCGCCAGCGCCGCGAAGTCCACCCGGGGCAGCGAGTCGGCCCCAGCGAGCAGCGGGCTCGCCAGCTCGACCGGCTGGTCGGCGGGGACGTTCACCAGCCGCTTCAGCTCCAGCAGCGCGATGTCGCGGCTGTTGCGCGCGGCGATCACCAGCGGCTCCTGGTTCGCCGCCTCGACCTGCGCCCGCAGGAGGTCGTAGTCCGCGGCCGCCCCCACCCGGTGGTTCTGCTCCACCCGGTGGAGCTGCTCGGCCACCTGCGCCTGCGACGCTTCCGTGATGGCCACGATGCGGTCGGCGTACAGCGCGTTCAGGTACGCCTGCCGCACGCGGAACGTCACGTCGCGCCGCGTCTCGTCGAGCTGGGCCCGCGCGGCGCGCTCGTAGTCGCGCGCGCCGGCGATCCCCGCCCCGACCATCCCGCCGTCGAACAGCGTCTGGCTCAGGGTCAGCGTCGCGACGTAGCTGTTGACGCTGCCGAAACCGGTCTCCGAGAACGCGCTGCCCAGGCCCTGGAACAGCGCGTACTGGCCGTTCGTCTCCAGATAGCGGACGCGCGTGGCCAGCGAGGCCGTCGTGTCGGGGTTGAACGCCACGCCGGGCGCCGCGGCGCCGAAGCTCGAGAAGATCGAGGCGAACGTCCGCGTGTAGCCCACGGACGCGTTGATGCTCGGCAGCGCGGTGGCCCAGGCCTGGGTGACCTGGCCTCGCGCCTGGAGGACGCCGGCCTTCGCGAGGCGCACCTCGTTGCCGTTCGTCACCGCCCGCTCGACGGCGTCCTCCACGGTGAGGCGGATCGGCTCGCGCGCCGGCTCCTGGGCCGCCAGAGCCGCCGGCAGCAGCGCCAGTCCCGCGATCAGCATGCCGCGCATGGCCCTACACCGCGGCCGCGGGACGGCGAATGCCGTCCAGGACCAGGCCGAGCTGGCGCACCACGACCTCGCGCAGCGACAGCGTACTGCGCGCGACCATCTCCTGGTGGGGGCCTCCGCCGACCCACCACAGCAGCGTGCCCATGAACACCGACGCCAGGGCGCCGAACACGGCGTCCGGGTCCAGCTCCGCGCGGAACTCCCCGCTCTCCTGGCCGCGCCGGATGGCCTCGCCCACCACCCGGTAGAGGCCGCTGCGGGTCGCATCTCCCTCGGGCCGCACCAGCCGCTCCATGCTGACGCGCACCATCATCCGCGCGAGCCCCCGGTCGGCGCCGTACGCCTCGGCCACGCCGCCGAAGACGGCCGCGATCTGCTCCGACGACGTGTGTCCCCCCCCGTCGCGCACGGCGAAGTCTCCGGCGCGCCCCATCCACTCGTCGCTCAACGCCTGGAGCACGCTCTCTTTGCGCGGGAAGTAGTTGAAGAACGTCCCCTTCGCGACGTCCGCGCGCTCGGTGATCTCGTCCACGGTCGTGGCCTCGAAGCCCCTCTCGTGGAACAGCTCCAGCGCGCAGTGCGTGATGCGCCGCCGCGTCTCTTCCTTCTTCCGCTCCCGGCGTCCCTGGATGACTTCCGTCATAGGCCAACGGCCCCCGGTCTGCGCTGGATATGATATACGGTCATATTCGACCATAGTCTATCAATCCGGCGCACGAGGTGTCAATGTTGTGAACTACGGTCATCTTTATGTTCGAGTTTCAACCCGGCTGCCGGGTTTCGGAGGAGACCGTTGCAGCGCATTTTGGCCCCATGCTGGTAGCCATGACGGGGACGACAGGCTACGTCGGCTCGTCCATCGTGCGGAAGCTGCGGCGCCGCGATCACGAGGTCCGCGCGCTGGTCCGCAGGCCTGAGCGCGCCGGGCCATTGAGCGACCTGGGCGTCGAGGTGGTGGCCGGCGACCTGGGTGACGCGCGGGCGCTGCGGCAACTGGTCGAGGGCGCGGGAGCCGTCGTGCACCTCGTGGGCATCATCGCCGCGGCCCAAGGGCAGACGTTCGAATCGGTGCACGTGGCCGGCACCGAAGCGATCCTCGCCGCGGCGCGCGAGAAGGGCGTCGGCCTGGTGGCGCACATGAGCGCGCTGGGCGCGCGAAGCGACCCGGGCGCGACCGCGTATCACCGGACCAAGTGGCGCGCGGAGGAGGCCGTGCGGCGCAGCGGCCTCGCGCACGCCATCCTGCGGCCCTCGATCATCGCGGGTCCGGGGAACGTCCCGCTGGAGATGATGGTGCGGATGATCCGGCTCTCGCCGGCGGTGCCGGTGATCGGCGACGGGCGCTACGCGATGCAGCCGGTCTGGATCGGCGACGTGGCCGAGGCGGTCGCGCTGGTGCTCGAGCGCGGCGACCTCCGGGGCACGTTCGACCTGGGCGGCCCCGAGCGGCTCACGTACCACCAGGTCCTGGACCGCCTCGAGGCCGCGCTGGGCGTGCACCGGCCCCGCATCCCCGTGCCCGTGGCCATGGCCCGTCTCGCGGCGGCGGCCGGCACGCTGCTGCCCGGCCTCGCACCCATCACCGCCGACCAGCTCCAGATGCTGCTCGAGGGGAGCGTCACGGCGGACAACGCGCTGCCCACGCGCTTCGGCGTCACGCCGCGACCCTTCGCGGATGTGGCGCGGGAGATCTGCGCGCCGTTCGCTCCCCGGCCCGCGGCCGGCGAAGGCCGATCCTAGCGGCGCAGCCGGCCCGTCCGCGACGTGGTCACCGTGTCGGCGGCCGTGCCGCGGGAGAAGATCACCCGGGTGTTGGAAAGCCCGAAGCCCAGGCCGATCGGGCTGAAGGCCAGCACGCGGTTCGAGCACTGCACCGCGGCCGATCCCAGAGGGTACGTGGCGACGGTGTCCCACCGGGCCAGCGCGCGCTGCCGCGACACGGTCACGCTCCGCTGCACGGGGTCCACCTCGAGCCGGGTGAGCGCGCCGGTCGTGACGGCGAGCTGGCGGGCCGTGGCGTGCGCCGCCGCCAGCCGCTCCACCCCCTCCCGCACCGCCGCCCGGTCGAGCGCGCCCCTGAGCGGAGGCAGGGCCACGGACGTGAGGATGCCCGCGATGGTCATGACCGAAACCAGCTCGGCCAGCGTGAAGCCCCGGCGCATGGGGCGAGAGTACGAGCCCGGCGCGGGAGCGCGGGACCCAAACCGCGCGGCCCCGCACCCAAAGCGGGCGGTCTGGTGAGCGGCGCGCCCTCGCGCTAGACTGCCCGCATGCACATCCTGGTGCGGCTGTACCTGCGGACCGCGTTCCTGTTCCTGGTCCTGGGCCTGCTGGCCGGCCTGTGGATCGAGTTCCAGCTCGTCACGGGCGGCACGATCAGCCACGGCATGATCGTGGCCCACGTGCACCTGCTGCTGGTGGGCTTCCTGCTGATGATGATCTTCGGCGTGGCCTTCTGGCTGTTCCCGCGCTCCGGCCGCGGCCAGCCGATCGGCCCCTACCCGAACCTGGTGGCCTTTTCCTACGTGCTGCTCGCGGCGGGCACGCTGATCCGCGCCATCACGGAGTTCTTCGACCTCGAGCTGACGGCGCACGCCTGGGGCTACGTGCGGCTCGGCGGCGCCACCGCGCAGGTGGCCGCCATCTTCATCGGCATCGTGGCGCTGTGGAGCCGGATCCGGGGCGCCGCGTTCCCCAAAGTGGAGACGCAGCCGCGGCCCGAGAGCGAGAGGCTGCCTTAGAGGCTGCACCTCCCGCACAGGCGGCAGCCGATGACAACTTGTTGACGGCCTCACATTAGGCTACACGGGAATGGAAGAGTCTGGGACCAGTCTCCTCGAGCGTGTCGACCGCCTTCGGCTAGAAGCCAACCAAAGGCTGGAACCGGAACGTCGCTCATCGCTGGGCCAGTTCATGACTCCAGCGCCTGTCGCTCAGCTCATGGCCTCGATGCTGCCTTCGGCCGGTGGGCAGATACGGTTGCTGGACCCGGGCGCCGGAGTGGGTAGCCTGGTTGCCGCCGCGGTCGCAGACCTCGTCGCACGCGACTTTCGACCGCGCGAGATCTCCGTGACGGCGTGCGAGATTGATCCGGCCCTCTGTGACTACCTCGACACAACGCTCTATCTGTGCCGCCTTGAGTGTCAGAACGCAGGCGTGGACTTCTCCGCGAAGCTGGTGCGCGGCGACTTCATCGAGGCCGCTCTCGAGCCCTTGAAGAGCAGCCTGTTTCAGCAGGAGGACTTGGGTCGCTTTGACTCCGCGATACTCAATCCCCCCTACCGCAAGATTGCCGCCGGGTCCAAAGAGAGAAACTGGGTCGGCGAACTCGGCGTCCAGGTCAGTAACCTGTACACCGGTTTCCTCGCAACGACGGTCCATCTGCTGAAGCCGCAGGGTTCATTGGTGGCGATTACTCCCCGAAGCTTCTGCAACGGGCCTTACTTCCGGAGCTTCAGGCGGTTCTTCCTGGATCACATGACCCTGACGCGCCTGCACCTCTTCGAATCTCGCGAAGCAGCCTTCAGCGAGGACTCGGTTCTCCAGGAGAACGTGATCCTCGTCGCGGCCAAGGGTGAACCCAGAGCGGGAGTGAAGATCACCTCCAGCGTCGGCCCGGACGATGATCTCCTACTCTCGAGGGAAGCCGCCTATGGCGAGGTTGTTAGACCAAACGGAGGTCAGTATTTCATCCACATCGTGGCCGACGAGATTGGCACCGGGGTGGTGCAGCAGATGGAATCGTTTCATGCCTCACTCTCCGACCTTGGGGTGTCAGTCTCGACCGGCCCCGTGGTGGATTTTCGGGCGCGCGAGTACCTGCGACAGCGCGCAGCGGAAGAGACCGTTCCTCTCATTCACCCGGTGCATTTCGTAGGGGGAACCGTCCTATGGCCCCGGGATGGTCGGAAGCCGAATGCGATCGTCCTGAATGACTACACGCGGCGCCTGCTCGTCCCCAATGCGCCTTACGTGCTCGTACGGCGGTTTTCGTCCAAAGAGGAGCGGCGACGGATCGTAGCCGTCGTGCACGACCCGGCGAACGTGCCTGGAGACCTGGTCGGCATCGAGAATCACGTCAACTACTTCCACTCCCAGGGAAACGGCCTCACGCTCCAGCTTGCGCGGGGGCTTGCGGCGTATCTCAATTCTAGCCTGGTGGACGCGCACTTCCGCCAATTCAGCGGCCATACGCAGGTGAACGCAACGGATCTCCGGGCGCTGAAGTACCCTGCCCGCGAATCGCTTGAGGCACTCGGCGCCAGGTTGACCGGAGGTAGTCCCACGCAAGCGCAGTTGGACCAACTCGTTGAAAGCGAGCTCCTGCCGATGGCCGGACGAAGGATCAAGAATCCTATAGTCACCCAGAGACGCATCAAGGAAGCGCTCGAGATTCTCAAAGCCTTGGGGATGCCAAGGGAGCAGGTGAACGAGCGCTCGGCCCTGACCCTTCTGGGCCTGCTGGATATCAGACCCACCACGCCCTGGAGGAAAGCACAGGCTCCACTGCGGGGCATCACGCCCCTCATGGAGTTCTTCGCACGACACTACGGAAAGACATACGCGCCGAACACCCGCGAAACCGTAAGACGGTTTACCGTGCACCAGTTCGTGGACGCGGGGTTCGTTGTAGCCAATCCAGATGAGCCGTCGCGGCCGACCAACAGCCCGAAGACAGTATACAGGGTCGAGTCCGATGCGCTGATCTTACTCAGATCGTTCGGTGGTGCCCGGTGGCAGTTGAAGCTGGCAGCTTATCTGCGCAAGGCCGGACGGCTACGTGATAGATATGCGCGCGAACGACGCGTGGCGCAGATACCGGTGGTGTACGAGGGCGCGAAGTTGCACCTCTCTCCCGGCAGCCACAACGCCCTTGTCAAACAGGTGTTGGAGGTCTTTGCAGCTCGATACGCACGGGGCGCGACGCCGCTATACGTCGGGGATACAGCGCAGAAGTTCGCCCACTTCGACGAGAGCCGTCTGGCAAGCCTGGGCGTTTCAGTGGACCAGCACGGGAAGATGCCGGACGTGGTCCTGTACGACTCGGAGCGCGAATGGCTCTTCCTGATCGAGGTCGTGACCTCGCATGGGCCAGTGAACCCGAAGCGGCGAGCCGAACTGGTGCGGTTATTCCGAGGGGCGAGGGCGGGGTTGGTCTTTGTCACTGCCTTCGCCAATCGCGGGACGATGGTGCGGTATCTGCGCGAGATCTCCTGGGAAACGGAGGTATGGGTGGCCGACTCCCCCACCCACCTGATCCACTTCAACGGTGAGCGGTTCCTGGGGCCCTACGAGCGCTAGTACCTGGCGGCTCAGCTCCGCGCCACCAGGCGCCGGCGCGTGTAGGCGATCAGGCCGCCCGCGTCAATGATGGCCTGCCGCGCCGCCGGCAGCGGCCGCACCGCGCAGCGCCGCCCGCTGGTGAGGTTCACGATCTCCGTCGCGCCCACGCCCAGCCGGTCGCCCGGCGCGGCCTCGATGTCCGGCGCCTCGACCAGCTCGAGGCCGAGGTTGATGGCGTTCTGAAGGAAGATCCGCGCGAAGCTCCGCGCCACGACCACCAGCTCGTGCCCCTTCAGGGCCGAGGCCGCCTGCTCGCGCGAGGAGCCGCAACCGAAGTTCCTGCCCGCCACGATCACGCTGCCCGCGGGCACCTCGCCCGCCTTGAGCTTCGCGTTGAACGCCGTGTCGTCGGCGAACGCGTACTGCGGCGTCTCGGCCGGCAGCACCGTCGCCATGAACCGGCCGGGATAGATCGCGTCCGTCGAGACGTCGTCGCCCAGCGCCAGCACCACCGTGGCCGCGCTCACCGCGCCCCCCCTTCCCGCGGGTCGGTGATCACCCCGGTCACCGCCGAGGCCGCGGCCACCGCCGGCGAGCAGAGATAGACCTCGGACGCCGGATTGCCCATGCGCCCCTTGAAGTTGCGGTTGGTGGTGGAGAGGGCGACTTCGCCGTCGCCCAGCGCGCCCTCGTGCACGCCCAGGCAGGGCCCGCAGCCGGCGTTCATCACCACCGCGCCCGCCGCCACCAGGTCCGCGACGTAGCCCGCCGCCACCGCCTGCCCGTAGATCCGGCCCGAGGCCGGGAAGACCAGCAGCCGCGTGCCGGGCGCGACGGTCTTGCCCTTGAGGATGCGCGCCGCCACCGCCAGGTCGTCCAGCCGGCCGTTGGTGCACGAGCCGATGACGATCTGGTCCACCGGCCGCCCGGCCACGCCGGTCACCGGCCGCACGTTGTCCACGGTATGGGGGCAGGCGACCTGGGGCACCAGCGCGTCCAGGTCCACGTCCACCGTCCGCTCGTACGCCGCGTCCGGGTCCGGCAGCACCGGCTCGATCGCCTCCGCGACGCCGGCCTCGTCCCGGAGGTAGCGCTCGGTCTCGGCGTCCGCGGGCACGATGCCCGAGGTCGCCCCCGCCTCGACCGCCATGTTGCACAGCGTGAGCCGGGCGGAGGTGTTGAGCGCCGCCAGCGCCTCGCCGTGGAACTCCAGCACCCGGAAGGTCGCACCGGCCGCGCCCAGCGTGCCCACGAGGTGCAGGATCACGTCCTTGGCGCTCACCATCGCCGGCGGCGCGCCCCACAGGTTGACGCGGATGGTCCCGGGCACCTGGATGTTGACCGCGTAGCCCAGCGCCCACACCGAGGCCATCTCGGTGGCCCCGATCCCGAAGGCGAAGGCGCCCAGCGCCCCGTGGCTGGTGGTGTGCGAGTCGGTGCCCACCACCACCTGGCCCGGCCGCACGTAGCCGTACTCCGGCAGAATCTGGTGGCAGATCCCGCCCCGGTCGCCCCGGATGTCGTGGAACTTCGTGATCCCGCTCGCGGCGACGAACTCGCGCACCCGCTTCTGGTTGCTCGCCGTCTTCGCCGACTCGGCCGGCACGCGGTGGTCGAAGATGATGGCGATCTTCGCCGGGTCCCACACCCGGGGCTCGAGCCCCGTGCCCTGGTAGATCTCGCGGAACTGGTTGATCACCAGCGCCGCGTTCTCGTGGCTCATCGCCAGGTCCACGGCGGGCTCCACCACGTCGCCCACCGCGACCTCCCGCCGGCCCGACGCCCGGGCCAGGATCTTCTGAACGGCCGTCTGCCCCATGCTCGCTCTTCTCCCTAGATGATGCCCCGCGAGCGCAACGCCTCGAGGTCGCCCGCGCCGTAGCCCAGCTCGCCCAGGACCGCCGCGGTGTGTTCGGACAGCCGCGGCGGCGGCGCGGTGACCGCGCCGGGGGTCTTCTCGAACGCCGCCGTCAGGCCGAACAGCCGCAGCTCGCCGATCCCCTCGGCGCGCACGGTCTGGAGCGTGCGCCGGTGCGCGACCTGCGGCTGCTGCAGCGCCGCCTCCAGGCTCAGGATGGCGCCGGAGGGCACGCCGCGCGCGTTGAGCGCCTCCACCCACTGCGCGGTCGGGCGCTGCCGCAGCTTCGCCTCCAGCAGTGGCG
>JAJYLI010000186.1 GCA_021787855.1 bacterium
AGCGGCAGCACCCACTGGCCGAGGTCGTCGGTCGCCGGGCGGCGGCGGTAGCGCCCCGCCGCGGCCTCGTCTTCGGCCCACGTCGGGAAGCCCAGCTCCCCCTGCAGCCGTGCCACCCGAGCCTCCAGCGCCTCGGCGTACGCGCCGGTGACCGCCCCCCGCGCGTCGAACGCCCGCTCATAGCGCGGCAGCAGCGCCGGGAAGTGCCGCGCCACCACCGGCAGGAACACCGGCCGCACCGCCGGATAGAGCCGCAGGGGCGAAGCGTGGACGAAGGCCGCGCCCGCCGCCCTGGCCGCCTGCATCAGGGCGCGGAGCTGCGCCACGCCGTCCGTCACCCCCGGCACCACCGGCGCGATCATCACGCCGGCGTGGATGCCGCCCGCGGCGAGCTTCGCCAGGGCCCGCAGCCGCACCTGGGGCATCGGCGAGCGCGCCTCGAGCCGCTTGATGAGCGGGATCTCCGTGGTGATGAGCGAGAGATAGACCGTGAGCCGGCTCCGCGCCGCCAGGCGCGCCAGCACGTCGAGGTCCCGCGTGACCAGGGAAGACTTGGTCACCAGACTGACGTTGAGCCCGTGGTACTGCGCCAGCCGCTCCAGGATGCCGCGGGTGAGGCGGAACCGCCGCTCGGCGCTCTGGTAGGGATCGGTCGCCGTGCCGATCGCGATCGCCGCCTCTCCCAGGCGCGAAGGCTTCAACGTGAGCGCCAGGACGTCCGGCGCCTCGCGCTTGACGAAGACCTGTCGCTCGAAGGCGGCGGGAGCCCACCCGCCGGCCCGCGCGCCGCCGCGCCCGCGCTCCACCACGTAGCGGTGGGCGAAGCGGGCGTAACAGTAGGTGCAGCCGAACTCGCACCCCACGTACGGGTTCAGCGACCAGAACCCCATCCCGGTCTGCTCGGGCGAGTTGAGGATGGTCCGGATGGGCAGATCGGTGAACTGCGCGCGGCCGGCCATCACCCGCACCGCCCCCACCCGCAGACCGGACAGTACCGGCATCCGCAGGCGGCCACGGTCGCCTCTCCGCAGTCCGGGCAGCGGACCTCAGGCGGAGTCCAGCGAGCTCCGGCGTCTTCGCTGGAGCGGCTCACCGCCTGCTTTACAACATCTTGTCCCGTAAGCTCTTCCATAAACACACCGAGACCATCTTCGGTTTTTGTTCGGTATCGCAACCCGAATATAACCCGATCGTGGACCGACGCAAGGCCGGCGGTGGAACACCCTTTGCCGGCACGGCTTGTAGTCGCGGCCGCAGCGGGCCGCTAGCTTCTCACCCGTTTTTCTCCGAGGAGCCGCCGTGCCGTTCAGCCTGTTGCCGCGCGATGAGGAGTTCTTCGATCTGTTCATCGAGGTGGCCCGCCGCAGCCGTGAGGCCGCCGAGCACCTGGTCGGGCTGTTCGCCGAGCCGGACCGCGCCCCGTACCACGCCGAGCAGATCAAGCGGCTGGAGCACGAGTGCGACCAGATCACCCACGAGGTCGTCAACCGGCTCGACCGCACCTTCATCACGCCGATTGATCGCGAGGACATCTACCGGCTGGCGGCCAACCTCGACGACGTCATGGACATCATTGATGGGGTGGCGCGGCGGGCGCAGATCTTCCGGGTGGGGACGCCGCCGGAGGGCGTGGGGAAGCTGATCGGGGTGATCCACCGCGCCCTCGGCGCGCTGGTGCTCGGGGTGGAGGAGCTGCGCAAGCGCGCCGGCGTGATGGAGCACTGCATCGAGCTGAAGCGGCTCGAGGAGGAGGCCGACCTGCTCTATCACATGTCGCTGGGCCGGCTGTTCGACGAGGAGAAGAACGCCATCGAGCTGATCAAGTGGAAGGAGATCTACGACAACCTCGAGCGCTGCGTGGACCAGGCGGAGGACGTGGCCAACGTGCTCGAGAGCATCACGATCAAGCACGGCTGATGAACGCGACCGTCCTGTCCGTGCTGGTGATCGTCGGGGTCGCCTGGGTATTCGACTTTCTCAACGGCTTTCACGACTCGTCGAACTCGATCGCGACCGTCGTCTCGACCCGGGTGCTCTCGCCGGTCGCGGCGGTCGTGTGGGCCGCCGCGTTCAACTTCTTCGGCGCGCTGGGCTTCGGCACCGCGGTCGCCAAGACGATGGGCAGCGGGCTCATCCACGTGGAGTACGTGGATCCGCAGGTGATCTTCGCCGGCCTGCTGGGGGCGATCGTCTGGGACCTCGTCACCTGGTACTACGGTATCCCGTCGTCCTCCTCGCACGCGCTCATGGGCGGCTACGCGGGCGCGGCGATCACCAAGGCGGGCGTGGGCGCGCTGATTCCCCGGGGCTGGGTCGAGCCGATCGCGGCCATCGTGCTGTCGCCGCTCATCGGCTTCGTGCTCGGCCTGCTGATGATGGTGATCGTCGGCTGGACGTTCCGGCGGGCGCATCCGCTGACCGTGGACCGGTGGTTCCGGCGGCTGCAGCTGATCTCGGCGGCGGCCCTGTCGCTGGGGCACGGGACCAACGACGCGCAGAAGACGATGGGGGTCATCGTCGGGCTGCTGTTCGCCACCCAGGCGGCGTTCGTGCATTTCCCCCTGCAGTTCCTGCACGTGACCACGATGCGGTACATCCCGCTGTGGGTGATCATCTGGGCGTCCACGGCGATGGCGCTGGGCACCCTGGCCGGCGGCTGGCGCATCGTGAAGACCATGGGGCAGCGCATCACCAAGCTGCAGCCCTACGGCGGCTTCTGCGCCGAGACCGGCGGCGCCATCTCGCTGCTGCTGGCCTCGCACGGCGGCGTGCCGGTCTCGACCACCCACACGATCACCGGCGCCATCAGCGGCGTCGGGGCGGCGCAGCGCGTCTCCTCGGTGCGCTGGGGGCTGGCGAGCCGGATCGTGTGGGCGTGGATCCTGACCATCCCCGCCTCGGCGGTCGTCGCGTCGCTGATGTACCTTGTCCTGCACGGCGTCACGCATTGAGGGGGGAGCCATGGACAAGCTCAGCGAGGCGGAGATCACCGAGCGGCTGCGGCGGCTCAGCGGCTGGAGCCGCGAGGGCGGCGCCATCCGGAAGCAGTTCACCTTCCCGAAGTTCGCCGACGGGATCCGGTTCGTGGACCGGGTGGCCGCGGCGGCGGACGCCCTCGACCATCATCCCGACATGGACATCCGCTACACCGCCATCACGATGACGCTTTCGACCCACAGCGCCGGCGGGCTCACGGCCCGGGACTTCGAGCTGGCCGAGCGGATCGAGCGGGAGCGGCGCTAGCCGTCCCGCGCGCCCGGGGACGCGCCGAGATCCACCATCCTGGTCTCACCCACGTAGGTCGCCACGGGCGCGTCCTCGAGCGTCGAGAGCTTCTTGAGGTCCGCGCCGATGCGGTTGGCCATCTCCAGGATGGTCTCGACGCCCGCGCGGTCCTCCGCGGCCAGCCGGGCCGCGTTCACCTTGAGCAGGCCCGCCTCGCCGACGATCGCCGCCAGCGCGTTGTTGACCTCGTGCCGGATCGTGACCGCCACCTCGCCGATGGCCGCCAGCCGTTCCGCCTTGATGAGCCGCTGGTAGTAGTCGTGCAGCTGCTGGGACAGCCAGCCCACGGCCAGCGCCAGCGCGCCGTAGGAGATGTAGGTCGGCAGCAGGACGTTGAAGTCCACCGGGATCAGGTTCAGCCGCAGCACCAGCTGCACCGCGACGTACAGCACGGTGCCGGCCACCAGGCCCGAGATGGCGCCCAGCATGCCGTAGTGCAGCGACAGAATGAAGGCGGGCGCCAGGGTGGTGAGCCAGGACAGCTCCCGGTACGGGCCCTGGCCCGCGGGCAGCAGCTCCATCATGACGATGGGCACCAGATACGCAAGCACGCAGTACAGCGCCCAGCGCCGCGGCAGGGGCGGCCGGTGGGACATCTGTGGGAAGCCGATGACCAGGATCGACCGCAGGTACCAGGGGGTGTGGCGTGGGGGCGTCATGCCGTCACTCGGTGTGGAGCGTGAGGAGTCGCAGCTCGGTCATTTCTTGGATGGCGTAGCGGACGCCCTCGCGACCCAGGCCGCTGGCCTTGGCGCCGCCGTACGGCATGCGGTCCATGCGCCAGGTCGGCACCGCGTTGCCCATCACGCCGCCCACGTCCAGCCGGTCCCAGGCCTGCATCAGACGTGCGACGTCGCGGGTGAAGACTCCGGCCTGGAGGCCGAACGGCGTCGCGTTCACCAAGGCGACCGCCTCGTCGAAGGTCCGGTAGGCGGTGACGGTGGTGACGGGCGCGAAGATCTCCTCGCAGTTGACGCGCTGCTCGGGCCGGGTGCCGGTGAGGATCGCCGGCTCCAGGAGCGCGCCGCGCCGCGCGCCGCCCGTGACCAGGGTCGCGCCGCCCCGCACGGCTTCGGCGATCCAGCTCTCGGCCCGCCGCGCCGCCGCCTCGTCAATGAGCGGACCCACCTCGGTCGCGGGATCGAGGGGATCCCCGACCTTGAGGGCGCGGACCCGCCCGGTGAACGCGTCGAGGAAGTCGCCGTACACGCGCTCGTGGACGAAGATGCGCTGCACCGAGATGCACGACTGGCCGGCGTAACTGTACCCCCCGGTCCCGCACGCGGCGGCGGCGGCGGCGACGTCGGCGTCGGGCTCGACGATGACGCCGGCGATGCCGCCCAGCTCCAGCGCGACATGCTTCGTGCCGGCCTCGGCGCGGATCGCCCATCCGACCCGCGCGCTGCCCGTGAACGTGATCATGCGGACC
>JAJYLI010000187.1 GCA_021787855.1 bacterium
GCCGCCGGCGGCGCCCCCGGAACGGGCGGTGCCCGCCGCCGCGGCCGCCGAAAGCCGGCTGGCGGAGGCGTTCGCGACCCTCGCGCGGCTCACGACCGCCGGCGGCCTGGCGGCCCCGCCGCTCGGCGCGTTGCTCGCGGGCGGCGCCGGCACCGAACCCGGCCCCATTGTCCCCATCGAGAGCTTGGCGCCGGACGACGAGGCCGCCGTGCCGATCGAGTCGCTGCTCTACCGCGGTCCCGGCGCGCTGAAGCACGCCCTGGCCCTGAAGCCGGAGCTCGATGCCCTGCTCACGGCCGGCGCGCGCCGCAGCGACGCGGAGGCGGCGCGCCTGGCCGCCCTGCTGAGCGAGGTGTTCGATCTCGTCCAGCTTGGACTCGGCGCCGAGCGCTAGTCCGCCGTCCCCGCCGCCTCCGTCGGCGCGCGCGCGCCGCGGCCGGCTGGGGCTCGGGGCGTTCGGCATCGTGCTGTCGCTCGGGTTCCTGTACTGGGCCCTGCGCGGCGTCAGCTTCGCCGACTTCCTGGCCCACGTCCGCCACGCCAACCCGTGGCTGTTCCTCGCGTCGGTCGTGCTGGCCACCTGCACCTTCCCCGCCCGCGCCTCGCGGTGGCGGATCATCCTGGCGGCCTCCGGCTCGCCGGTGCGCTGGCGGCCGGTCTGGCACGCCACCGCCATCGGCTTCATGGCCAACAACCTGCTCCCGGCCCGCGCCGGCGAGCTGGCCCGGGCCTACGCCGCGTCGCGCTTCGTCTCGCTCCCCCTGGCCCGCTCGGTGGGCTCCATCGCGGTGGAGCGCGTGTTCGACGGCCTCATCGTCGTGCTGCTGCTCGCCCTGGTGATCGCGACGGTGGACTTCCCCGGCGGCGCGCTGGTGGTGGCGGGCGCCAGCGTCTCGGCCACGGCCGCGTGGACCGGCACCATCTTCATCCTGGCCCTGGGGGTACTGTTCTTCCTCGTCCACGCCCCGCGCTCGGCCCTGCGCGGCCTCGCGGCCGTGGTCCGGCGCATGGCGCCGGGCACCGGCGGCGAGCTGGTCGTGCGCCTGGCCCGCAGCTTCATCGAGGGCCTCTCGATCCTGCGCTCGCCCGCCGACTTCGCGCGGGTGGTCGGCTGGTCGCTGGCGGTCTGGCTCATCAACGCGGCCGCGTTCTACACCGCCTTCCTGGCCTTCCACCTCGGTCCCCTGCCGTTCGGGGCCGCGCTGCTGCTGCAGGGCGTCGTGGCCGTGGGCGTGGCCCTGCCCTCTTCGCCCGGGTTCTTCGGCGCGTTCGAGTACTTCTCCCGCATCGCGCTGGGGCTGTACGGCGTCCGGCCCGGCGCCGCGGTCAGCTTCGCGGTGGGCACGCACCTGGGCTGGTTCATCCCGATCACCGCCATCGGCCTGTGGTACCTGGCGCGCTCGGGCCTGTCGCTGCACGAGATCGCCGCCAGCCGGGACGCCGGGTGAGCCCCGCGCGCGTGCGGGCGACGGCGCCCGCCAAGATCAACCTGTGGCTGCGGGTGTTCGGCCGCGACAGCAAGGGCTATCACGCCATCGAGTCGCTGTTCCAGCTCATCAGCCTGGCCGACGAGCTGGTGGTGGAACGGGGGGGCACCGGGGTCTCCCTGGCCGGCGCGCCGCCCGCCCTGGGCCCGGCCCAGGACAACCTGATCGTGCGGGCCGCGACGCGGTTCCTCGCGGCGACCCGCGCCGGCTGTGGCGTGCGCGTCACGCTCACCAAGCGCATCCCGTGGAACGCCGGGCTCGGCGGCGGCTCCAGCGACGCCGCGGCCACGCTGGCCGCGCTGAACCGGCTGTGCGGCGCGCCGCTCTCCGCCGGCGATCTCCTGGAGCTGGCGGCCGGCCTGGGCAGCGACGTCCCCGCCTTCCTCGCGGGATCCCCGCTGGCGCTGGGCTGGGGGCGCGGCGAGCGGCTGCTGGCCTTTCCGCCGCTGCCGCCCCGGCCGCTGCTGGTGGTGCCCCCGCCCGTGCCGGTGCGGACCGCCGAGGCCTACGGGTGGCTCGACAAGGCGCGCGGCGCCGAGGACACGGGCGAGTACGCGGCGGTGCTGCCGGCGGACGCGTTCGCGTCCTGGGACGGCATCCGCCGCCATTCGCACAACGACTTCGAGGCGGTGGTGGCGGGCCAGCTGCCGGCGATCGGGCACTGGCTGGACCGGCTGCGGGCCACCGACGCCTTGCTGGTGCGCCTCGCCGGGAGCGGCGGGGCGATCGCGGCGATATTCGAGACGGCGCAGGCGCGCGAGGCGGCGTCCGCGGTGCTGGGCCCCGGCGCGGCACTGCGCGCCGACACGCTGGCGGCGGTGCCGCCGCTCGTGGTGGAGGAGAGCTGAGCGATGGGCAACGTGCTGGAGATTGACGGCCACCACCTCACCCTCGAGGACGTCGAGCGGGTGGCCCGCTGGGAGGTCACCGAGGTCCGGCTGGCGCCCGCCGCGCAGGGGGCGCTCCAGACGGCGCGCCGGCTGATCGAGGACCGGGTCGCGCGCGGCGAGCGGGTGTACGGGGTCACCACCGGCTTCGGGCGCCTCGCCGAGGTCGTGATCGCGCCGGAGCAGCGGCTGGCCCTGCAGCGGAACCTGATCCGCAGCCACGCGGGCGGCATCGGCGCCGCGCTGGACCGCGGCGCCACGCGGGCGGTGATGCTGCTCCGGGCCAACACGCTGGCGCACGGCCACTCCGGGTGCAGCCCGCGGGTGGTGGAGCTGCTGCTGGACTGCCTCAACGCCGGCGTGCACCCGGTGGTCCCGGAGTTCGGCTCGGTGGGCGCGAGCGGCGACCTCGCGCCGCTGGCGCACATCGCGCTCGTCCTGACGGGCGAGGGCGAGGCGGAGCACGGCGGCCGGGTGGTGCCGGCCGCGCAGGCGCTGCACGCCGCGCATCTCCCGACGCTGGAGCTGCGCGAGAAGGACGGCCTGTCGCTGATCAACGGCACCCAGGTCACCACCGCCCTGGGGGTGCTCGCCCTGCGCGAGGCGGAGCGGGCCCTGGAGGCGCTGGAGGTGGCCGGGGCGCTCTCCCTCGAGGGCCTGCGGGGCACGCCGGTCCCGTTCGACGCCGACATCCAGGGCGTGCGCCCGCACCCGGGCCAGGCGACGAGCGCCGCGCGGCTGCGGGCGCTGCTCGAGGGAAGCGAGATCCGCGAATCCCACCGGCACGGCGACCCCCGGCTGCAGGACGCGTACTCGCTGCGCTGCATGCCGCAGGTGCACGGCGCCGCCCGCGACGCGCTCTCCTACGTGCGCCGCGTGCTGGAAATCGAGGTCAACAGCGCGACCGACAACCCGCTGGTCTTCCCCGAGAGCGGCCAGATCAAGAGCGGCGGCAACTTCCACGCGCAGATCGTCGCCCAGGCGATGGACTTCCTGGCGATCGCGCTGGCCGACCTGGGCGCCATCTCGGAGCGCCGCATCGAGCGGCTCCTGAACCCCGACGCGTCCGGCCTGCCCGCGTTCCTCGCGCACGAACCCGGCGTGGAGTCCGGCCTGATGATCCTCCAGGTGGCCGTGAGCGACGTGCTGACCGAGCTGCGCCTGCTGGCCAGCCCCGCCAGCGTGCACTCGGTGCCCACCGGCGCCGGCCGCGAGGACCACGTGTCCATGGGCCCGGCGGCGGCGCGCAAGGCGCGGCGCGCGGCCGACGCCCTCGGCCAGATCGTGGCCGTGGAGCTGATCTGCGCCGCGGAGGCCATCGAGCAGCTCCGGCCGCTCCAGACCAGCCCGGCGCTGGAGCGCTTCCATGCGGTGATCCGGGAGCAGGTTCCTCGGCTTTCGGGGGATCGTGCGCTCGCCGCCGACGTGCAGCATATTGGCGCTCTGGTCCGGGCCGGGACGTTCCGGGCCATGTAGCCGACCCGCGTGGGCCGCGGCGACGGCTGGGAGCACCGATGAGCGTGCTGCTGGACCGCCTGCGCGAGGCGCTCGCCCCCGACTACGAGGTGGAGCGCGAGGTCGGAAGCGGTGGGATGGGCGTGGTCTTCCTGGGCCGCGACGTCGCACTCGACCGACCGGTGGCGATCAAGATCGTGCGGCCCGATCGCGCGACCGCCGTGGCGGCCGAGCGGTTCGTGCGCGAGGCGCGCATCCTGGCCGGCCTCAATCACCCCAATCTGATCCCCGTCCACCGGGCCGGCGAAGCCCGCGGCTTCTTCTACTACGTGATGGACTATCTCCCGGCCGAGACGCTGGAGCAGCGGCTCGCCCGGCTGCAGCGCCTGCCGCCGGCCGCCGCGGTCGCCGTCGCGCGCGACGTGCTCGCGGCGCTGGCGGCGATCCACGCCCGCGGCGTGGTGCACCGCGACGTCAAGCCCGCGAACATCTTCCTCCTGGACGGCCGCGCCGTCCTGGGCGACCTGGGCATCGCGCGGCTTACGGGCGACGAATCCACGCCGCTGACGGGCGCCGGCGCGGCGATGGGGAGCCCCGGCTACATGGCGCCGGAGCAGCAGGCGGGCGGCGAGGTGAGCCCCGCCTCGGACCTGTTCGCCACGGCCCTGGTGCTGTACCAGGCGCTCACGGCCCGCCGCTGGACCTTCCCGCCCGACCCCGCGCGCGGCGACTGGTCGGGCGTGCCACGTGCCCTCGTCGCCCCGCTGCGGCGCGCCCTGGCGTGGGAGCCCCGCGACCGCTGGCGGAACGCCGGCGAGTTTCGCGACGCGCTGGCGGCGCCGCCCGCGGCGCGCGGGCTCCGCGGCCGGCGGCGCCTCGCGCT
>JAJYLI010000024.1 GCA_021787855.1 bacterium
CCCCCCCCCCCCCGGGGGGCGCCGGGCCCGCCCCCGCCGGCCCCCCGGGGGGGGGGGGGGGGGGGGGGGGGGGGGGGGGGGGGGGGGGGGGGGGGGCGCCGCCGCCGGCCGCCGCCGCGCGGCCGCCCAGCCGCCCAGCGCGAGCAGCGCGGCCGACAGCACGATGGCGAGCCAGGTGAGCCCCGGCGCGCCGCGCTGGCGGAACAGCACCGACGCCACCTGCCCCGAGCCCAGGTGCTGGGCCGTGAAGCGCCGGAACGTCCGCCCCTGGATATCCAGCGGGTCGGCGGCCACGAGGTTCGGGCCCTTGGCCGTCGCCAGGCTGTCCTCGATCAGCAGCTCCAGCCGCGCGGTGGGCTGGTCCACCGGCACCCGCAGCGCCTTCAGGCCGCGCGGCGCCACGTAGGTCACCACCACCTGCTTGTCGCCCGGCGGGAACGGCGCGCTCACCAGCACCGTGTCCCCGGCGCGCCGCACCGCGTCGGAGGGCACGTCGCCCTGGCCCACGTCGAACGACGCCACGCCGGCGGGCAGCCGCATCCACCAGGTCGGCGTCCCTTCGGTCCGCGGGATCAGGGTGCGATTCCCGGTGTTGGTCACTTCCGCGATGTCCAGGATCTCGCGCGAGCCGTCCGGGTCCGGCCGCGCCACCACCACGTGCCGGATGGTCACCACCAGCGGCTCCGGCGCGCTGGTGGTGTCGAACACCGCCAGCACGATGGAGTCCGCCCCGCTCGCCTGGGACGCCGCGAACGCGGCGGAGAAGTACCCCACCCCGTCGTAGCGGGTCGAAACCACGTACATCGCGCCCGTGTCGGGCCGCAGGATCCGGAAGCGGAACCGCCCGCCGGGCCCGCTCGCCAGCGAGTCCACCGGCCCCTGCACCGCCGTCCCGATGTGGTGCGCCACCACCTTGCGGCCCACCAGCGCGGTGGTGTCGGCGCCGTGCACCACCACCACGCGGCCCGCCAGCACCAGCGGCGCCGGCGCCTGCGCCCGCGCGCCGGCCGCGGCCGCCAGGGCCAGCGCCAGCGCCGCCGGCAGGCTACGGATTGAACTTGCCGAAGTCTTCCGGATCCAGGTTCTGCAGATACGTCTTGAGGGACTCCGCATCGAGCGGGCCTTCCGGGGTGGCGGGTTCGATCGTGCTGATCGGCGAGGTGTCCAGCAGGTCGGGGTTGGTGAAGATCGGCGTCTTGAGCCGCAGCGCGATCGCGATGCTGTCCGACGGCCGCGCGTCCACCTGCACCACCTCGCCGTCGCGGTGGATGTGCAGCTCGGCGTAGTAGGTGTTCTCCTTGACGCCGGTGATCAGCACCCGCCGGAGCTCCCCGCCCAGCCCCACGATCACCTGCTTCAGCAGATCGTGCGTGAGCGGCCGGCTGAACTTGACGCCCGCCAGCTCCATGGCGATGGCGCTCGCTTCGGCCGGGCCGATCCAGATGGGCAGGACCCGGGGCCCGTCCTTCTCCTGCAGCACGACCACCGGCGCGTTGGACGCCCGGTCCAGGCCCAGGTGCGCCACGCGCACCTCGACCAGCCCCTGGCTTCCCCCCTCAGGTGCCAAGATCCCAGGACGCCAGGTAGCGTTCCTGCTCCGGGGTGAGCGTGTCAATGGCGGTGCCCATCGCCGCCAGCTTCAGGCGCGCGATCTCCCGATCAATCTCCCGCGGCACCCGGTGCACGTCCCTGGACAGCGCCGCCCCCTGCCCCACGAGGTACTCCGCGCCCAGCGCCTGGTTGGCGAAGGACATGTCCATCACGCTGGCCGGGTGGCCCTCGGCGGCCGCCAGGTTGATCAGCCGTCCCTCGGCCAGGACGAACAGCCGCTTGCCGTCCAGCACGAACTCGTCCACGAACGGGCGCGCCGGCCGCGGGCCCTGGGCCGCCTGCTTCAGGCCATCGAGGTCGATCTCGACGTTGAAGTGCCCGCTGTTGGCCACCACGGCGCCGTCCTTCATGCGCCGCATGTGCTCCACCCGGATCACGTTGAGGTCGCCGGTCAGGGTGACGAACACGTCGCCGAGGGGCGCCGCCGCGGCCATCGGCATCACCCGGTAGCCGTCCATCTGCGCCTCGAGCGCCTTGACGGCATCCACCTCGGTCACGATGACGTTCGCGCCCGCGCCCCGCATCCGCATCGCCACCCCGCGGCCGCACCAGCCGTAGCCCGCGATCACCACCGTCGCGCCGGCCAGCAGCAGGTTGGTCGCCCGCACGATGCCGTCCACGGTGGACTGCCCCGTCCCGTAGCGGTTGTCGAACAGGTGCTTGGTCTCGGAGTCGTTCACGGCGATGACCGGGAACCGCAGCACCCCGTCCTTCGCCATGGCCTTGAGCCGGATCACCCCGGTGGTGGTCTCCTCGGTGGAGCCCACCACGCCCGTGACCAGCGCGGCCCGCGCGTCCTTGGGCAGCGACTCCACCCAGCGCCGCACCGGCGGGGCGAGGTCGTCCATCCGGTTCAGGGCGATCATGTGCAGCGAGCCCACCAGGTCGGCGCCGTCGTCCATGGTGATGTCGGGCCGGTGGGCCAGCGCCGCCTGGATGTGGCGGTAGTAGCGGTCGTGGTCCTCGCCCTTGACGGCGTGGACCGCGATGCCGTGGTCGCGCACCAGGTGCGCCGCCACGTCGTCCTGGGTCGAGAGCGGGTTGGACGCGCACAGCACCACGTCCGCCCCGGCGGCCTTCAGCGTGACGGCCAGGTTCGCCGTCTCGCTGGTCACGTGCAGGCAGGCGCTGAGGCGCCGGCCCTTGAGCGGCTGCTCCTTCGCGAACCGCTCGCGGATCAGGCCCAGCACCGGCATCGAGCGGCCGGCCCACTCCACCCGCCGCCGCCCCTCGGGCGCCAGCGCGGGGTCCTTGACGTCGTACGCGGCCTCTTTCGCCGCCGTGGTCATCGCGGTTCTCCTACCGGGTGGCGGCGCGCGCCGCCGCCCCGGCCAGGCGCTTGGCGGTCTCCGCCAGCTCGGCCGCGCGATCGGTGCGCTCCCAGGTGAACAGCTCCACCTCCTGCCCGTCCAGCGCGACGCGCGCCGGCTGCCGGCCGAAGTGGCCGTACGACGCCGTCGCCTTGTAGATGGGTTTGCGGAGGTCCAGCGCTTCGATGATGGCCTTCGGCGTGAGATCGAACTGCTCGCGGATGGCCCGCTCCAGCACCGCGTCGGCCACCGTGCCCGTGCCGTAGCTGTCCACCAGCAGCGACACCGGCTCGCGCACGCCGATGGCGTACGCGATCTGCACCTCGCAGCGGCGCGCCAGCCCCGCGGCCACCACGTTCTTCGCCACCCAGCGCGCGGCGTACGCGCCCGAGCGGTCCACCTTCGACGGGTCCTTCCCGCTGAAGGCGCCGCCGCCGTGCCGCGCGAAGCCCCCGTAGGTGTCCACGATGATCTTCCGCCCGGTGAGGCCCGCGTCGCCCTGCGGCCCGCCGACCACGAACCGCCCCGTCGGATTGATGTGATAGACGGGCTCGCCGTCCACGATCCACTCGCCGATCACCGGCCGGATCACGTGCTCGATCACCGCCTCGCGCAGCTCCTCGTTGCCGACCGTCGGCGCGTGCTGCGTGGACACCACCACCGTGTGCACCCGCCGCGGGCGGTCGCCGGCGTACTCCACCGTCACCTGCGACTTGCCGTCCGGCCGCAGCCACGGCAGCTGCCCCGACTTGCGCACCGCCGCCAGCCGGCGGGTGAGCCCGTGCGCCAGCAGGATCGGCAGCGGCATCAGCTCGCGGGTCTCGTCGCTCGCGAAGCCGAACATCATCCCCTGGTCGCCGGCGCCGCCGGTGTCCACCCCCTGCTTGATGTCCGGCGACTGGCGGTCAATGGCGGTCAGCACGGCGCAGGTCTCGGCGTCGAAGCCGTACGAGGCGTCGGTGTAGCCGATCGCCTCGACCGTGCCGCGCACGATGTCCGGAATGTGCACGTAGGTGCTGGTGGTGATCTCGCCCCCGACCACCGCCATCCCCGTGGTCACGAACGTCTCGCACGCCACCCGGGCGGCCGGATCCTGCGCGATGATCGCGTCCAGCACCGCGTCGGAGATCTGGTCGGCGATCTTGTCGGGATGCCCCTCGGTCACCGACTCCGAGGTGAAGAGCCAGCGTCGCTCGTTGCTCAAGAGTCCGTCTCGTGTTGGAGTTCGGCCTACCGGCGGAAGCTAGCCCGCCGCGCGCGGGCTGGCAACGGCGACGACGGATCCAGAAGCCGCAGATCCACCGCCCCGCCGACGGTGCGCCGCGCGAACGCGCTCACCTCGTCCGCGGTGGCCAGCTCCAGCGCCGCCTCCGCGCAGCGCGCCGCGTCGCGCGCGCTGATCTGCCGCACCATCCACTTCACCAGCGGCAGGCTGGGCGGCGCCACCGAGAGCACCCGGAAGCCCAGCCCGACCAGCAGGTACACCGACACCGGGTCCGAGGCCATCTCGCCGCACACCGACACCTCGCGGTTGGCGGCGCGCCCCGCCCGCGCGATGCCCGCCAGCAGCCGCAGCACCGCCGGATGGTGCGGGGTGAACCGCTCCGCCAGCCGCGCGTTGCCGCGGTCCACCGCCAGGGTGTACTGCACCAGATCGTTGGTGCCCACGGACAGGAAGTCCGCGACCTCCGCCAGCCGGTCCGCGATCACGGCCGCCGCCGGCGTCTCCACCATGATGCCCACCGGCACGCTCGCCGCCGCCTCGACGCCCGCCTTGCGCAGCGCGCGCGCCTCCTCCGCCACCAGCTCGCGGGAGCGCAGCACCTCGTCCACCCGCGTCACCAGCGGCAGCATCAGCCGCAGCTTGGCGTGCGCCGCCGCCCGCAGCACCGCCCTGAGCTGCGGCCGGAAGATCTCCGGCTGGTCCAGGCACACCCGGATCGCCCGCCAGCCCAGCATCGGGTTCGCCTCGGCGATCCGCTTCGCCCCCACGGGGAACTTGTCGCCGCCCAGATCGAAGCTCCGCACCACCACCGGGTGCGGGTCGAACGCCGCGCCCACCCGCCGGTACAGGTCCGCCTGCTCCTCCTCGGTGGAGATCTGCCCGCGGCCCGCCACCAGGAACTCGGTGCGCATCAGGCCCACCCCGTCCGCCTGGTGCCGCAGCGCCAGGTCCAGCTCCTCCGGCAGGTCCAGGTTGGCGCGCACGGCCAGCGTGGTCCCGTCGGTGGTCTGGGCCGGCAGCTCCGAGCCGGCCTCCAGATCCCGCTCCAGCTCGCGGCGCTGGCGGTCGCGCCGCTGCGCCGCCTCGACCGTCGAGTCCGCGGGCTCCACCTGCAGCGTCCCCGCCCAGCCGTCCAGCACCACCGTCTCGCCGGTGGTCACGCGATCCAGCACCTCCGGCAGCGCCATCACCGCCGGGATGCCGATCGAGTGCGCCAGGATCGCCGCGTGCGACGTGCGCGTGCCCTCCTCGCACGCGATGGCCAGCACCGCCTCCCGGTCGAGCTGCACCGTCAGCGCGGGCGTGAGGTCCCGCGCCACCAGCACCACCGGCGTGTCCGGCCGCGCCTGCTCCAGCGACGGCTCCGCCACCCCGAGCAGCTGGCTCAGCACCAGGATCTCCACGTCGGTGAGGTCGGCCAGCCGCTCCTGCAGCATCGCGCTGCCCGTGGTGCTCCACAGCCCCCGCCACTCCAGCATCTTGAGCTGGAACGCGCGCTCCGCGGAGAAATGGTTGTCGCGGATCAGCCGGTCCACGCCCGTGCGCAGGTCCCGGTCCTCCAGGATCAGGAGCTGGGCGTCGAAGATCCGGGCCTCCTCCTCCCCGGCCCGCTCGGCGGCCTTGGCGCGCGAGCGCGCGATCCGCTCCTTGGCGTGCGCCAGCGCCGCTACCAGCCGCTCCACCTCCGCCTGGACCTGGTGCGCCGCGATGGGCTTGTCCGGCACCACCGGCGCCTCCCACCGCACGACCAGCGCCGGCCCGACGGCCACGCCGGGTGAAACCGCGATCCCCTTGATGATCCGATGCGGCATCAGTCCTCCCCGAAGCCCGCCGCTACCAGCGCCAGGAGCGCCGCCACCGCCTGCTCCGCGTCGTCGCCGTCCGCGCGGATCAGCAGCGAGCTCCCGCACTCCGCCGCCAGCATCATCATGCCCATGATGCTCTTCGCGTTGACCTCCAGATCGTCCTTCCGCACGCTGATCTGCGCGTGGAAGCGGTTCGCCGTCTTGACGAACTCCGCGGCGGGCCGCGCGTGCAGCCCGAGCGAGTTGACGATCGGGGCCGTGCGCTCGACTACCACAGCACCCCCACCGCCACCACCGCCGTCAGCGCCGCCGCCGCCACCACCAGGCCCGTGGCCCGGCCCTGGAAGGCGCCCGCCACCACGGCGAACAGCCCGGCGGCCGCGGCCCCGGCCAGCAGCTCCCAGTGCGCGGCGAACGGGTACCAGTCCAGCACCGCCGGCAGCGCCGCGCCCAGCGCCACCGCGGCCAGCGGCGCCACCAGCTCCAGCGCGCGCTGCAGCACCGGCGCGGCCAGGGCGCCGGCCACGTCCACGCCGCAGCGCCAGCCCACCTTGAGCCCCCAGGCCCGGAGCCACAGGTGCAGCGCGTTGTAGAGCAGCAGGAACGCCGCCACCGCCCAGCCGCCGGCCCCGAGCGTCACCAGCAGCAGCCCGACGGCGGCGCACGCGGGCAGCCAGCCCGCCCAGATCAGCCGGTCGCCCAGCGAGCCCAGCGGCCCGGTCAGGGCCGCGCGCAGCCGCTCGATCCGCTCCGGCGGCTCGCCCTCCACTTCCGCCCGGGCCGCCGCGCCCACCGCCAGCGCCGCCAGGTAGGGGTGCGCGTTGAAGTAGCGCGACTGCCGGGCCAGCGCCGCGCGGAACCGCGGCGCGGCCGCGGCGCCCGGCTCGGCGCCGGAGGCGTCGCCGCGCCGCGCCAGTTCCCGGAGCAGCGGCTCGGCGGCGAAGCCGAACCCCACGCCGAGCATGCGCTCGTAGCTGAACGCCGCCTGGATGGTGAACAGGCGCACCAGGGCCGTCCGGTAGCCCGGCACCGCGGCACGGGCTACCACACCAGCAGCCCGGCGACGACCAGGATGCCCGCGGCGGCGCCGACCTCGAGCCAGCGCCGCGCCGGCCCCCGCCCGAACAGCCGGTACGCGCTCCACGCCGCCACGCCCACCGCGCTGCCCACCACCGCGATGTCCGCGACGGCCCGCGGCGCGCGCCAGCCCGCCGCGACCTGCTCCGCCACCCGCCCCCCGATCAGGAACGTGGCGGCCGTCAGCAGCCCGGCCCGCACCACGTCACGCGCCACGCCCCCGAGCTGCAGGGCCAGCAGCGCGCCCGGATCGCCCGCCTCCAGCGCCGCCTGGCGGCGGCGCAGCTGCGCGCCGTTCATCCGCCGCACCAGATGCATCGTGAGCCCGCCGAACCACGCGGCCAGGAGCGCCACGACCATCACGCCCAGCAGCCACGCCGGATCCCACGTCCCGCCGCGCCGGGCCGCCAGGGCGCCGGCCGCCGCCGCCGCCGGCCCCCAGTCGGGGTAGCGCGCCGCGCCCACCGGCATGGTCTCGAACGCGAACAGCTCCAGCAGCGCGCCCACCGCCAGGCCCGCGAGCGGCCGGCCCAGCACCGCGCCGCCCAGGAACCCGGCCACGAGCGGCCGCGCCAGCATCGCCTGCGGCACGCTCACCAGGTCCAGGCCCGCGACGATCCCCACGGCGATCACGCCCGCCAGCGGCGCCACCGTCACAGCAGGTCCCCGATCGGCACCGGCTTGGTCGTCGGCAGGTCCTGCGCCGTGATCTCCACGCCCCGCGCCGCCAGCTCGCGCAGCTTGTCCGCCTCCTCCTCGCTCAGGAACACGTAGCGCAGCCGCTCGCTGCGCCCCTCGCGCGCGTGCACGCCACCCAGGTTCACCTTCCGCGGCCCTCCCCCCCCCGCCCCCCCCGCCCCGGCCGCGCACACCGCGACCATCGTATCCACGTCGCCCGTCAGCAGGATGCCCTTCCGCGGATCCCCTTCCCACTCCGCCAGGCGCGCCGCGGCCTCGCTCACCGAGGCGAACACCACGTCCATCTCGGGCGGCACCCCCATCCGGTACAGGTCCTGCTCCCACAGGTTGGCGTGGACCGCGTCGTCCACCAGCACGATGAACCGCACGCCCAGCCGCTGCGCCCAGCCGACGACCACCTGGCCGTGGATCAGGCGGTCGTCAATCCTGAGCAGCACCAGGCTCACCGCGCCGCCAGCCCCACCGCCGCGCGCCCCACTTCCACCGCCCGCCGCGCCGCCTCGGCCAGCGGCAGCTCGCGGTGGAACGCGAAATCCAGCAGCATCGCGAGGTTCACGCCCGTCACCACCTCCACGTCCAGCCGGCCGCGGGCCAGCGCGATGGCCGTGTGCGCGCACGAGCCCCCCGCCATGTCGGTGAACACCACCGCCGGCCGGCCGCCGATGGCCGCCTCCAGCTCCCGCGACAGCGCCAGGCGGTCGCAGCCGCGGTTCGACACCGCCACCAGCCCGGCGTCGTCGCCGGCGATGGCCCGCACCGCGGCCAGCAACGCCGCCGCGACCTCCGTGTGCGCCACGATCACGCCGACCAGCGGCTCACTCATAGTCCTCTTCCAGGTACTCGCGGATGTTCCGCGCCTCCTGCATCCGTCCGATCAGCCGCTCGTTGAACTCGCGCGCCGAGTCCACCCCGGCGTACTTCAGCAGGTGCCGCATCGCCACCACCTCGGCGATCACCGTGATGTTCTTCCCCGGGTTCAGCGGCACCGTCACGCGGGGCAGCTTCACGTCCAGGATCGTGGTCTCGTCCCCGTCCAGCCCGGTGCGCTCGTACGGCGCCGCGCTGTCCCAGTCCTCCAGCTGCACCACCACCTCGATGCGCTTCTGCTGCCGCACCGCCCGGATGCCGAACAGCGCCGCGATGTCAATCAGCCCGATGCCGCGGATCTCCATGAAATGGTGCTGGTGCTCGTGCCCGCGGCCCAGCAGGATGTCGTGCCCCAGCCGGCGCACCAGCACCACGTCGTCGGCCACCAGCCGGTGGCCCCGCTCCACCAGGTCCAGCACGCACTCGCTCTTGCCGATCCCGCTGCGGCCCAGGAACAGCAGCCCCACGCCATAGATGTCCGCCAGCGAGCCGTGGATCGCCGTCTGCGCGGCGAACGCCTCCTCCAGGAACGGCTTGAGCCGGTTATAGAACTCGGAGGTCTTGAGCGGCGAGCGCAGCACCGCGACGCCCCGCTCACGGGCCAGCGCGATCAGCTCCGGCGCCAGCTCCAGCCCCTTGGTGACGAACAGGCACGGGCATCCCAGGTCCATCAGCGCGGCGATCCGCTCCACCCGCGCCCCGGTCGGCAGCGACGCGAGGTAGGACACCTCGGTCTCGCCCAGCACGTACAGGCGGTCGGGCGTGAACCGGGCGGTGAAGCCCGCCAGCATCAACCCGGGGTTGGACACGTCCGGCCCGGGCACCGCGCGATCCAGCCCGACGTCGCCCGTGAGCACCTCGAGCTGCAGCGCGGCGGCGCGCTGCTCGACCAGATCCCTCAGGCGGAGCGTGGGGACCTCCCCGCCCGCCCCGCGCCGCGCCGGGGCTTGATCTCACGCTTGTCGAGCTGCCGCCGCAGCTTCGCCGCCACCCGGTCCAGCGCCGTCCGGTGGTCCGCGGCGGCGGCGCTGGCCACGTGCACCACGCCGCGCGCCGCCACCAGCCGCAGCTCCGCCGTCGCCCGCTGGTGCTCCAGGTCGAAGGTGACGTGCGCCGCCGTCGGCCGCGTGGCCAGGCGCGCCAGCCGCTCCACCAGCCGCGCCACCCGGGTCCGCAACGCCTCCGGGATCTCCCCGTGCCGGGCCGTGATCGTCGTCTCCATCAGCCGGCCTCCCCGCGGTGCGGCCTCGCCGCCACCGCCCGCTCCAGGTGGTCCTCCGTCTCGCGCGCCGTCCGCTCCCAGCTCAGCGACTCCGCGAAGGCGCGCCCGCCCCGCCCCAGCCGCTCCCGCAGCGCGGGATCGCCGGCCAGGCGGCCCAGCGCCGCGGCCAGCGCCCCCACGTCCGCGTGCGGCACCAGCAGCCCCGTCTCCCCGTCCCGCACCGACTCGCGCAGCCCCGGGCTGTCGGAGGCCACGGCCGGCGTGCCGCACGCCGCCGCCTCCACGTTGGTGATCCCCCAGCCTTCCTTCGGCGAGGGGAACACCACCGCCCAGGCCCGCCGGTACAACTCCAGCTTGCGCGCTTCCGACACGTACCCGAGAAACGTCGTGCCGGCTCCCCCCGCGGCGCCCGCCCCCGCTCCCGCCCCCCCGCCCGCGGCCCGCGCCGCCGCCCGCTCCAGGCGCGCACGGTCGGATCCCGTGCCGGCCACCAGCAGCTCCGCCTCGGGCAGCGGCCCCCGCCGGAGCGCGGCCACCGCCGCGATGGCCGTCTCCACCGCCTTATAGCGCTTCAGCCGGCCCACGTACAGGAACGTCGGCCGGTCCGCCCGCGGCACCGCCGGGTCGGGGGTGAAGCGCGCCGCGTCCACCCCGGGGTAGATGACCCGGACCGCGTCCGGCGCGAAGCCCCGCCGCACCAGGTCGTCGCGGGTGCTGGCGCTGATCGCGTGCACCGCCGCGCGCCGGTAGGCCCGCGGCATCGGCCGCTCCGCCGCCCACACCACCGCGGCCACGGGCCACGGCGCCTCGCGGAACGCCGTGGTGCCGAACAAATGGGGCACCAGCAGGACGAACGGCCCGCCCCAGCGCCGCGGCAGGAACAGCGGCAGCTTGTTGACGTCCTCCACCACCACGTCCGGCTCGAGCTCCCGCGCCAGCCGGGAGAACGCCCGCCGGCCGGCCAGCGCGAAGCCGTAGGCCCCCGACGCCCGGTGCACCGCGATCCCGTCCAGCGTCGCCCGGGCCGCGCCCCCGGGGAAGCCGCTCGCCAGCAGGTGCACCTCGTGGCCGCGCGCGGCCAGCCGGCCGAAGATCTCGTGCAGATGCACCTCGGCGCCGCCCGCCTCCGGATGCTCGCGGTCGCGCCAGTTCACCACCAGCATCCTCACAGCCGGCCCCGCTCGCGCGCCACCCGGTCGAGGATCCCGTTGACGAAGGCCGGCGACTTCGGCCCGCCGAACCACCGCGCCAGCCGGACCGCCTCGTCAATCACCACCTTGGGCGGCGTGACGCCCTCGTCCAGCTCCAGGACGGCCAGGCGGAGCAGGTTGCGGTCCACCACCGCGAGCCGCTCCAGCCGCCAGCGCATGGCCGCGTCCGCGAGCACGGCGTCGAGCCGCGGCGCCGCCGCCACCGCCGCAGCCGCGAGGGCCAGCGCGCGGTCGCGCACCCGCTCCGAGGCCGGCACCAGGGGGAGCACGCGCGCCCACAGCCCTTGCGCGGCGCGGGCGCCGCCCCCCGCCGCGGCCCGCTCCGGCGCCGGCGCCTGATCCCACGCGTACAGCAGCTGCAGCGCGAGGGCCCGGGCCCGCGTCTCAGGCCGGATGGGCACCGAGCGCCGCCAGCGCCGCCGCGGCGTCCAGCGCCGCGGCGGTGGCCTCGTAGCCCTTGTTGCCGGCCCCGCCGCCGGAGCGCGCCAGCGCCTGCTCCAGCGTGTCGCAGGTCAGCACGCCGAAGCCGACCGGCACCCCGCGCGCCAGCATCACGTCCATCAGGCCCCGCGCCGCCCCGTCGGCGATGATCTCGAAGTGCCGCGTCTCGCCGCGGATCACCGCCCCCAGCGCGACCACCGCCGCGACCGCGCCGCGGCCGCGCCGCGCCGCCAGCGCCCCCGCCGCCAGCGGCAGCTCCCACGCGCCCGCCACCCACACCACGTCCACCCGCGCCGGCGCGATCCCGCGCTCCTCGAGACAGCGCTCCGCGCCCGCCAGCAGCCGCCGCGTCACGCTCTCGTTGAAGCGGCTGGCCACGACGGCGACCCGCGCCGGCCGCGGGCGCGAGGCGCGAGGGCGGCGGGCCGCGCTCATCAGTGGGCTAGCAGGTGGCCGAGCTTGTCGCGCTTGACGTCGAGATACCCGGAGTTCTCGTCCGTCCGGGGCGGGATGATCGGCACCCGCTCCACCACCGACAGGCCGTAGCCCTCGATGCCCACCAGCTTCATCGGATTGTTGGTCAGGATGCGGATGGCCCGCACCCCGAGGTCGAGGAGGATCTGCGCCCCGATCCCGTAGTTCCGGAGGTCGGGGAGGAAGCCCAGCCGCTGGTTCGCCTCCACCGTGTCGTGGCCCGCGTCCTGCAGCTCGTACGCCTTCAGCTTGTTCAGCAGCCCGATGCCGCGCCCCTCCTGGTCCAGGTACACCACCACCCCGGCCCCCGCCTCGGCGATCATCCGCATCGCCGTCTGCAGCTGCCACCCGCAGTCGCAGCGCGCCGAGCCGAACACGTCGCCGGTGAGGCACTTGGAGTGGATGCGCACCAGCACGTCGCGCCCGCCGCTCACCTCGCCGAAGACCAGGGCCACGTGCTCCGCGTTGTCCACGTCGTTGCGGTAGCCGACGATCCGGAACTCCCCGTACGGCGTCGGCAGCCGCGCGTCCGCCACCCGGTGCACCAGCCGCTCGTTCTGCAGGCGGTGGGCCACGATCTGCGCCACCGTGATGAAGGTGATCCCGTGCTCGGCCGCGACCCGCTCCAGCTCGGGCCGCCGCGCCATGGTGCCGTCGGGGTTCAGCACCTCGCACAGCACGCCGGCGGGGATCAGGCCCGCCAGCCGCGCCAGGTCCACGCTGGCCTCGGTCTGCCCGACCCGCTGCAGCACGCCGCCGGGGCGCGCGCGCAGCGGGAAGATGTGCCCGGGGCGCCGGAGGTCGGAGGGCACCGTCACCGGGTCTATCGCCACCCGGATCGTCGCCGCGCGGTCGGCGGCGCTGATCCCGGTGGTGACCCCGAAGCGCGCCGCCGCGTCCACGCTCACGGTGAACGCGGTCTCGTGCGCCTCGGTGTTGTGCTCGACCATCTGCGGCAGCCCCAGCGCCTCGCACCGCTCCGGGGTCAGCGTCAGGCAGATCAGGCCGCGTCCCTCGAGCGTCATGAAGTTGACCAGCTCGGGCGTGACCTTCTCCGCCGCCGCGACCAGGTCCCCCTCGTTCTCGCGCGCCTCGTCGTCGGCCACGATCACGAGTTTGCCGGCCCGGATGTCGGCGATGGCCTGCTCTACCGTCCCGAACGGCATCTAGCTCCGCCTCCTCGCCCGGGGGAGGGCCGCGCGGTGCGGCGCCAGCAGCCGCTCCGCGAACTTGCCCATCAAATCGCCTTCTAAATGTACCCGCGTCCCCACCCGGGCTCCACCGAGCGTGGTGACCTCCAGCGTGTGGGGGATGACCGAGATCTGCACCACGCCGCGCCGCGGCAACGCGTTGATGGTCATGGAAATGCCGTCCACGGCGATGGAGCCGTGCAGCACCGACAGCCGCGCCACCAGGGGCGGCACGCGGATATCGAGCAGCACCGAATCGTCGAGCGGCCGGCGGGCGACCACCGTGCCCACGCCGTCCACGTGGCCCGCCACCAGGTGCCCGCCCAGCCGCTCACCCAGCTTCAGGGCGCGCTCCAGGTTGACCCGCCGCCCCGCCCGGTAGGCGCCCAGCACCGTGCGGCTTCGCGTCATGGTGACCGCCTCGACCGTGAAGCTGCGCCGCGCGGTCCGCACCACCGTGAGGCAGGCGCCGTCCACGGCGATGCTCTCGCCGATCGCCGGCGCGCGGCGGTACGGGTGCTCGATCACCACCTCGAGCCCGCGGCCGGTCCGCCGCGCCCGCCGCACCGTGCCCAGGGCCGTGACGATGCCGGTGAACATCAGCGCCGGTCCAGCACCAGCAGCGTGTCCGCGCCCAGCGGCCGACGCTCGACGGGACGCCACCGCGCGGCCCGCTCCAGCTCGCGCGCGGCGAGCCCGGCGAAGGCGGGCACGCCTCCTTCGCCCAGCAGCAGCGGCGCCACGACCAGGTACAGCCGGTCCACCAGATCCGCCTCCACCAGGGCGCCGGCGAGCACGCCCCCGCCCTCCACCAGCACGGCGCCGATTCCGCGGCGCCCCAGCACGACCAGCGCCTCGGCCGGACCGGCCGCCTCCGCCACCGCGACCCCGGCCGCCGCCAGGGCCGCCCGCGCCGCCTCCGGCGCCTCGGGCCCCACCAGCGCCAGGGTCGGCGTCTCGCGCGCGCTCCGGACCAGCCGGCTCTCCGGCGGCAGCGCGGCCCGGCGGCTGACGACCACCCGCAGGGGCGGCCGCGCCGGCGTCACCGCGCCCCGCACCGTCAGCTCCGGGTCGTCGGCGCGCGCCGTGCCCGCGCCCACGGCGACGGCGTCGAACCCCGCCCGGAGCCACTGCACCCACTCCCGCGCCTCGGGCCCCGACACCCAGCGGGACCGCCCCCTGGCGTCGGCGATCCGGCCGTCGAGCGACACCGCCAGCTTCACCGCCACGAACGGGCGGTCGAGGCCGGCGAACCGGTGGAAGAACGCCGCGTTCTGCGCCCGCGCCTCGGCCTCCAGCAGCCCGCCCTGCACCTCGACTCCGGCGCGCCGCAGCACGTCCGCGCCGCCGCGGGCCACCGGGTCGGCGTCGGCCGCGGCGAACACCACCCGCTTGATGCCCGCCGCCAGGATGGCGTCCACGCACGGCGGCGTCTTGCCGTGGTGCGCGCACGGCTCGAGCGTCACCACCAGGTCGGCGCCGCGCGCCCGCGCGCCCGCCGCCACCAGCGCCAGCACCTCGCCGTGCGGCCCCCCGAAGGCCTCGTGATAGCCCTCGCCCACCACCGCCCCGTCCCGCACCACCACCGCGCCCACCATCGGATTGGGCCCCACCCGCCCCCAGCCGCTCCAGGCCAGCTCCATGGCCCGCTCCATCGCGGCACGGTAGTCCACGCTCAGGGGGCCTCCCACCGCACCGCCCCGGTCCCCCCCGCCACCGCGCCGATCTCCCAGGTCTCGACCCCGGCCTCGCGCGCGGCCGCCCGCACGGCGCCGGCGTCCGCCGGCGCGCACACGGCCACGAGGCCGATCCCGAGGTTGAAGACCCGCCGCATCTCCTCCTCGCCGACTCCGCCCCCGGTCCGCACGGTTTCGAACGGCGCCGGGACGGGCCAGCTTCCCACGCGCACCACGCCATCCACCGTATCCGGCAAAACGCGGACCAGGTTGCCGGGGATCCCACCGCCGGTGATGTGCGCCAGGGCGTGCAGCCGCGCGCGCACCGGCCACACCGCCCCGAAGTAGCTCCGGTGGACCGCCAGCAGCACGTCGGCCACCGAGGCCCCTCCGCCGCCCGGGAACGGATCGTTCAACCCCAGGGCCAGGTCGCCGAAGGCCACCCGCCGCAGCAGCGAGTAACCGTTGGTGTGGAACCCGCTCGAGGCGTACCCCACCAGCACGTCGCCCGCCCGCACCCGGTCCCCGTGGAGCGCCTCGCCCTCCGCCACGACGCCGATGATGGTCCCGGCCAGGTCGTACTCGCCCGGCCGGTACACGTCGGGCATCTCCGCCGTCTCCCCGCCCAGCAGCGGCATCCCGTGCGCGCGGCACCCGCGCGCCACGCCGCTCACCACTTCCGCCGCGACGGCGGGGTCCAGGCGCCCGGAGGCGAAATAATCGAGGAAGCCCAGCGGCCGCGCCCCGTGGACCAGGATGTCGTTCACGCAGTGGTTCACCAGGTCCTCGCCCACCGTGCCGTGGCGTCCCGCGCGGATCGCCACCAGGACCTTGGTCCCCACCCCGTCCGTCGAGGCCACCAGCACCGGGTCCGCCACGCCGGCCGGCAGCCGCACCAGGCCCCCGAACGCGCCCACCGCGCCGACCGAGGCGCCCGTGCGCGTGCCCCGCACCAGCTCCGCGATGCGCGCCTTGGCCGCGTCGGCGGCGGCCAGGTCCACGCCGGCGCGGCGGTAGCGGTCAGCGATGCCCGCCATCACCCGGCTCGGCGTCGAGCTCGAAGTCCACCAGGTCGCGGTAGGCGCGCACCCGCGCCACCACGTCCGCCCGCGAGATCTCCTCGAACCGCCCCACCGAGAAGCGCTCCACCGCGAACGCCCCCAGCGCCGAGCCGTAAACCATCGCCCGGCGCATGTTCGCCTCGGACAGGTCGCCGGTCCGCGCCAGGTGCGCCATGAACCCGCCGGCGAAGGAGTCCCCCGCGCCGGTCGGATCGAACACGTCGTCCAGCGGGAACGCCGGCACGTAGAAGATCCGGTCCGCCCCGACCAGCACCGCGCCGTGCTCCCCCTTCTTCACCACCACGTGCTTGGGCCCGTGCGCCATCACCCAGCGCGCCGCCCGGTGGATGTGCCAGTCGCCCGACAGCTCCCGCACCTCGGAGTCGTTGACCAGCAGCACGTCCACCTGCTCCAGCAGCTTCATCAGCGCGGTGCGCTTGCCCTGGATCCAGTAGTTCATCGTGTCGCACGCCACCAGCTTCGGCCGGTGCACCTGCGTCAGCACGTCGAGCTGCAGCTCGGGATCAATGTTGCCCAGGAACACGTACTCGGCGTCGCGGAACGGCTCGGGGATCACCGGCCGGAAGTTGGCGAACACCCCCAGCCGCGTCTCCAGCGTGTCCCGCGTCTGCAGGTCGAAGCCGTACACGCCCACCCAGCGGAAGCTCTCGCCGTCGGCCACCGTCACGCCCCGGAGGTCCAGCCCCTCGCCGCGCGCGGCCAGCCGCCGCAGCTCGTCCATCGGGTAGTCGCGCCCCACCACGCCGACCATCTGCACCGGGTGCAGCAGCGCGCCCGCCACGCCGAAGAACACCGCGGAGCCCCCCACCGCGTTCTCGGTGCGGCCGAACGGCGTCTCGACCGAGTCCAGCGCCACGCTCCCCACCACCAGCAGGCCCATCCGTCCTCCTCCCGTGCCCCCGTGCCCCTGCGCGTCGAGGCGCCGGCGCGGCGGTGCGGCCGTGCGCCTACATCCGCTCCGGCGCTTCGAGCCCCAGCAGCGCGAGCGCGTTGGCCAGCACCACCCGCGTCGCCCGCGCCAGCGCCAGCCGCGCGCGCTCGACCGGCTCGCTCTCGCCCAGCACGCGGCAGCGGTGGTACCACAGGTGCGCCGCCCGCGCGAGCTCCTCCACGTAGGTCGTGATCCGCTGCGGGTCCAGCGCCTCCGCCGCCCGCTCCACCGCCGCCGGGAAGCGCGCCAGCAGCTTGATCAGCTCGGCCTCGCTCGGGTCGGTCAGCGCCCCCAGGTCCACGCCCTCGCCCGTCACCGACGCCGGGTCCACCCCGCCGACCCGGAAGATGCCCGACATCCGCGCGTGCGCCATCTGCACGTAGAACACCGGGTTCTCCTCGGAGCGCTTCAAGGCGAGGTCAATGTCGAACTGCAGGTGCGAATCGGCCTTGCGCATCAGGAAGAAGTAGCGCACCGCGTCCCGGCCCACCTCGTCCACCAGATCGCGCACCGTGACATAGCTGCCGGCGCGCTTGGAGATCCGCACCTCCTCGCCGCCCTTCGTCACCGTGACCATCTGGTGCAGCACGTACTCCGGATAGCCCTCGGGAATCCCCAGGTCCAGCGCCTGCAGCCCCACGCGCACCCGCGTCACCGTGCTGTGGTGGTCGGCGCCCTGCACGTTGATCGCCCGCGTGAACCCGCGCCGCCACTTGGTGACGTGGTACGCGACGTCCGGCACGAAGTAGGTCGGCAGACCGCCCTTCTCCGCGCTGCGCCGCAGCACCCGGTCCTTGTCGTCGCCGTATGCGGTGGTCTTGAGCCACAGGGCGCCGTCGCGCTCGTAGGTGTGCCCCGCCGCCACCCAGCGCCGCACGGTGTCGTCCACCCGGCCTTCCTCGTACAGGGACGACTCGAGGAAGTACACGTCGAACCGCACGCCGAACGCCTGCAGGTCGCGGTCCTGCTCCTCCCGCAGCGCGGCCACCGCGAATCGGCGCACCGCCTCCCGGTCGGCCGCGTCGGGGTCCCCGGGGTGCGCCGCCAGGTAGCGGCCGGCCAGCTCGCGGATGTACTCGCCGTGGTAGCCGCCCTCGGGGATCTCGGCCGCGCGGCCGCGCAGCTCGGCGACGCGCGCCTGGATGCTCGCCGCCAGGTTGAGCATCTGCGTGCCGCCGTCGTTGTAGTAGAACTCGCGCGTGACCGCCCAGCCCGTCCACTCCAGCAGGGTGGCGATCGCGTCCCCCAGCGCCGCCTGCCGCCCGTGCCCCACGTGCAGCGGGCCCGTCGGGTTGGCCGAGACGAACTCCACGTTCACGGGGCCGCCCCGCGGCGCCGCCGTGCGCCCGTACGCCGCGCCGGCGCCGATGATCGCGCGCAGCATCCCGGCGAGTTGGCCTTCGGCCAGGCGGAAGTTGATGAACCCCGGGCCCGCCACCTCCACCGAGGAGACCAGCCCCGCCGGCAGCGCCAGCGCCGCCACGATCCGCTGCGCCACGTCCCGGGGCTTCGCCCTCAGCGTCTTCGCCAGCACCAGCGCGAGGTTCGTGGCCACGTCGCCGTGGCTCTGCTCCCGCGGCGTCTCCAGCTCGACCACCAGGTCGGCGGGCGCGCCCAGGGAGACCGCGACCCGAACGAGCTCGGCCCTGAGTTGCTCCTGGACCACGATCAGTCGGCTTTCGAATCGGGCTTCGGAGGAGACGGGGTCTCGCTCGTGGACGGGGTCGCCGGCTTCGAGCCCTCCGGCTTGTGGCGCTTCGCCTTCTCGCTCGGCCGCTTGTAGTCGGTCTCGTAGAACCCGCTGCCCTTGAACACCACGCCGTAGCTGCCCGAGAACTGGCGCTCCGCCGCGGCGCCGCACTTGGGGCACGGCGCGCCCGACTTGGCCGTGATCTTCTGGAAGACCTCGAAGCGGTGACCGCACTTCGGGCACTTGTAGTCGTACGTCGGCATCGTCCCTAACGACCTAACGCAAAGAGATTCAAAAGGTTAGCCTGTCGGCGCCGGCCCTGTCAAGGAACCGTGGTAGCGGCCCCACGCCGATTCCAGCGCGGCGGTGATCTCGCCGACGGTGGCGCGGGCGCGCACCGCCTCGAGAATGGACTCCATCAGGGGAACCCCGGGCTCGCGCGCGGCCTCGCGCAGCGCGTCCAGGGTGCGGGCCCAGCGGGCGCGGTCGCGCGCGGCGCGGGCCGCCACCAGCCGCTCGACCTGGCGCGCCGCGAGGGCGCGGTAGTCGGGGGCGGGGGGCGGCGACGCGGCGGCGCCGTCCTGGAAGCGGTTCACCCCCACCACGACCTCGGCGCCGCGCTCCAGGGCCTGCTGCGCCGCCCAGGCCGCGTCGGCGATCTGCCGCTGGACGAAGCCGTCGGCGATGGCGCGCAGCGCGCCGCCGCGGCGCTCGACCTCCGCCATCAGCTCGCGGGCGCGGGCCTCGAGCTGCGCGGTCAGGGCCTCCACGTAGTAGGAGCCGGCCAGCGGATCGGCGGTGGCGGTGACGCCGGACTCGAAGGCCACCACCTGCTGGGTCCTGAGGGCCAGGAGGGCGGACGCGTCGGTAGGCAGCGCCAGCGCCTCGTCGTAGGCGTTGGTGTGCAACGACTGGGTGCCGCCCAGCACGGCCGCCAGGGCCTGCACCGCCACCCGCACCACGTTCACCAGGGGCTGCTGCGCCGTGAGCGTGGAGCCCGCGGTCTGGGTGTGGAAGCGCAGCCGGCAGGCCTCGTCGCCCGCGCCGAATTCGTCCCGGAGCAGCGTCGCCCACAGCCGCCGCGCGGCGCGGAACTTCGCGACCTCCTCCAGCAGGTCGTTGTGCGCGGCGAAGAAGAACGACACCCGCGGCGCCAGGCGGTCCACGTCGAGGCCCGCCGCCTTCGCGTGGCGCAGGTAGGCCAGCGCGTCGGCGAAGGTGAAGGCCAGCTCCTGCACCGCCGTCGCCCCGGCTTCGCGCATGTGGTAGCCGCTGATGGAGATGGCGTTGAAGGCCAGGCCCTCCGCCAGCACGAAGCGGAACACGTCGCTCACCAGGCGCAGGCTGGGCTCGGGCGGGAAGACGTACGTCCCGCGCGCGATGAACTCCTTCAGCACGTCGTTCTGGATCGTGCCGCCCAGCCGGGCGCGGGGCACGCCCCGCTCCTCGCCGACCACCAGGTACATCGCCAGGAGGATGGGCGCGGTGGCGTTGATGGTCATCGAGGTGGTCACGCGGTCCAGCGGGATCCCGTCGAACACCCGGGCCAGGTCGTCCACCGTGTCCACCGCGACCCCCACGCGCCCGACCTCGCCCGTGGCGAGCGGGTGATCGGAGTCATAGCCCATCTGGGTGGGCAGGTCGAACGCGGTCGAAAGCCCGGTCTGGCCGGCGGCCAGCAGGGCGCGGAACCGCGCGTTGGTCTCCTCGGCGGTCCCGAACCCCGCGTACTGCCGCATGGTCCACAGGCGGCCGCGGTACATGGACTCGTGGATCCCGCGGGTGAACGGGAACGCCCCCGGCGCGCCCAGCCGCGCCGGCAGGTCGGCCGGCAGATCGCCGGGGCCGTACGCCTCGCGGACCGGGATGCCGGAGCCGGTGCGGCGGTCGCTCACGCGGGCTCCGCCAGCATCTCCTGCGCCAGGAGCACGTCGTCCCTGCTGCCGATGAACAGCGGCGAGCGCTGGTGCAGCTCCGTCGGCGCGACGTCCAGGATGGGCTGGCGACCGTCGGTGGCCGCGCCGCCCGCGTGCTCGCAAATCATCGCCAGCGGCGCGCACTCGTACAGCAGCCGCAGCTTGCCCCGGGGCGACTTGGTGTCGGCCGGATAGCAGAACACCCCGCCGGCGATCAGGTTGCGGTGGAAGTCCGCCACCAGCGAGCCGATGTAGCGGCTGTTCTTGGGCTGGAAGCCGCAGTCGAGGCCCTTGTAGCACTTCACCAGGCCCTGCACCCGCGCCTCCCAGCGCGGGAAGTTGCTCTCGTTGACGCTGTAGTACCTGCCCTGCGGCGGCGTGGTGATGCTGGGGTGGGACAGCAGGAACTCGCCGATCGAGGGGTCGTAGGTGAATCCGTGCACGCCCTGGCCCGTGGTATAGACCATCATGGTGCTCGAGCCGTAGATCACGTAGCCCGCCGCCACCAGGTCGCGGCCCTTCTGCAGGCAGTCGCTCAGCACGCCGGGCCCGCCGTCGGGGCTCAGGCGCTTGTGCACGGCGAAGATGGTGCCGATGGACACGTTGACGTCAATGTTCGAGGAGCCGTCGAGCGGATCGTACAGCACCACGTACTTGCCGGCCGCCTGCCCCGGCGGCGTGGGGATGGGATCCGGGTCCTCCTCCGAGCCGATGAGGCACACCCGCCCGGTCCGCAGGAGCGCGTGCTGCATGGTCGCGTCGGCGAACTCGTCGAGCTTCTGCACCACCTCGCCCTGCACGTTGATCAGGCCCGCGCTGCCGATGATGTCGGCCAGGCCGGCCATGCGCACGTGGCTGTTGATGATCTTGGCCGCGAGGGCGATGTCGTACAGCAGGTTCGACAGCTCGCCCGTCGCCTCGGGATGCAACTCCTCCTGGTCGAGGATGAAGCGCTCGATCGTGATGACGCGCGCCAGGTGCGACTTCACGGCTGCCCCCTCGAGAGGGTGAACGTCGTGTCGCGCGGCCCCGCGCGGACGCGGGCCACGCTGCCGTCCGTCTCCACCGTCACCGTGCCTTCGACATCCGTGCGATACACCGCGCAGCGCGCCCGCGCCAGGGCCGCCAGCACGTCCGGGGCCGGCTCCCCGTAGCCGTTGGGGCCGACCGAGATGACGCAGATCCGCGGCGCCGCCGCCGCCAGCCAGCGCGCGCCCGTCGCCGTGCGGCTGCCGTGGTGGGCGACCTTGAGCAGGGTCACGGCCGGCACGCCGCCAGCCGCCGCCAGCGCGTCCTCGACCGCCAGCCCGGCGTCACCGGGCAGCAGGGCGCGGAAGGCGCCGTACTCCACCGTCAGCACGACCGAGTTCTCGTTGACCGGCGCGCCGCGCGCCAGCCAGGCGCTGTCCGGGTGCCGGACCCGCAGCGTGACGCCGTCCAGCACCAGGCGGTCGCCCGCGCGCGCCGCGTGCCAGCGGCCGCCACCGTGCGCCACCACCGCCAGGAAGCGGCGGTACGCCGGCCGGGGCAGCGCCACCCCGGGCTCCAGCACCAGCGACGCGGGGAAGGCGCGCAGGACCGCCGGCAGGCCGCCCAGATGATCCGCGTCGCCGTGGGACACCACCGCCAGGGCGAGCCGCCGCACGCCGGCTTCCCGCAGGAACGGGGCCACGACCGACGCGCCGGCGTCGAATCCGGCCACCCGCGGCCCCCCATCCACCACCACCCACCGGCCCGCGGGGGTCCGCGCGGCGATCGCGTCCCCCTGCCCCACGGGCAGAAAATGTAGCGTCAGCCAACCCGGCCTGTAACCCGACGACGGCCCCGGCACGAGCGGCCACCACGCGGCGGCGGCGAGCGCGAACGCCGCGGCGACGGCCAGCCGGCTGGCGATCCGGCGGCGCAGCTCCGCCGCCCGGCGGTCGTGGCCCGGACGCAGCACCAGCCACGCGATCACCCCCAGCACCGCCGCGGCGAGCATCCGCCGCTGGAAGGCGAGGGAGGCCAGGGGCAGAGCGCCCGCCAGGCGGGCCACGCGATCCAGGCCCTCGAGGCCCAGGCCGGCGGCCCCCGCCACCAGCGGCGCCAGCGGCGGCGCCACGGCCGCCAGCGCGAGCGTGAGGGCCAGGGCCGGTACCACCACGCCGGCGAGCGGGACGGCCAGCGCGTTGGAGAGCAGCGCCGCCGGGGCCATGGTGCCGAACGCCAGCGCGCTCAACGGAGCCGTGGCCAGCGTCGCGCCCGCCGAGACCGCCGCCCCGCCCAGCACCGCGCCCACCTTCCCGCGGGGCGCCGCGCGCGCCCGCCCGAGGCGCGACCAGTGGCGCGCCCCCGCGAGGCAGCCCCACGCGCCCGCGAACGAGAGCCAGGGACCCGCCTCCACCACCGCGAACGGATCGAGCGCCGTCACCGCCAGCGCGGTGACCGCGAGCGGGGCCCAGAGCACCACCGGGCGCTGACGGACACGGGCGGCGGCCCACAGCGCCATGAGCCCCAGCGCGC
The DNA here is from genome assembly GCA_021787855.1 of bacterium. Classification (GTDB taxonomy): domain Bacteria; phylum Gemmatimonadota; class Gemmatimonadetes; order Gemmatimonadales; family JACORV01; genus Fen-1245. Next base: position 22,930 of record JAJYLI010000024.1, read on the forward strand.
GCACCGCCGGCGCCGGCGCGCCCAGCAGCGCGACGTACAGCGCGACCAGGGCGGTCGCGACGAGCCGGGCGCGATCGGCCCCCACCCTGACCACCCGGAGCAGCAGCAGCACCGCGGCCGCGAGGATGCCCACGTGCAGGCCGGAGATCGCCAGCAGGTGCGCGATGCCCGCGCGCGCGAAGCGCCGCCGCACCCCGGCGTCGAGCTGGTCGCCGGTCCCCACGGTGAGCGCGGCGGCGAGCGCCGCCCGCCCGGGACCGAACAGCTCCACGATCCGCCGCTCCGCCGCGAGGCGCAGCCGGGCGCGCGGTCCCGGCGCCCGCGCCAGCTCGACCACCCGCTGCGCCACCAGCCGGCCCTGCCGCACCGGCCGCGCGGGCAGCC
>JAJYLI010000188.1 GCA_021787855.1 bacterium
TCCAGCAGGATCGCGCCGGTGTCCACGAACACCCCCTCGCGCGGCGTGTGCTGCTGCGGCTTCCGTGCGCCCAGGCTCGCGGCGCGGCGCGTCGCCAGGATCTCCCGCTCCGCCTCGCGGCGCGGCGGGTCGTGCACGGCCGACTGCTCGGCCGCCTCGAACGCCACCTCCGCCGCGTCGTACTGCCCCGCGGCGCGGAGGATGCGTCCCCGCAGCATCAGCGTGTCCGTGTGCGGCTCCAGGGCGAACGCGCGGTCCAGCACCAGCAGCGCCCGGGTGTGCTCGCCGGCCCGGAAGGCCGCGTAGGCCAGCTCGTGCCAGGCCAGCGCCAGGTTGCCGTCGCGTTCGATCGCCTCCTCCAGCGCGGCGACCGCCTCCCGGGTACGGCCCAGCTCGGTGAGCGCCGCGCCCTCGAGCGCGCGGGGCATGGCCGCGTCCGGCCCGAAGTGCCGCCCGGCGGCCCGCGCCACCTCCAGCGCGTCGGCGAAGCGGCCGGCGCGACGCAGCAGCTCGAACAGCTCCAGCCACCCGGTGCGCAGGTCCGGCTCCTCGGCCAGCGCCGCCCGGTAGGCGGCCTCGGCATCGCTCGCGCGGCCGTCGCGCCCGTACCAGCGCGCCTTGGCCAGGCGCTCCTCGCCGGGGTGGGTGCCGAACACGGCGAACGACGAAGTGAGGCGCATAGGATGGCCGGGAAGATACCGGCGGCGGGCGGGACGGCCAGTCGCGGCCGACCCGTGGCGCGCGCGCAGCGATTCCCCGGCGCCGCGGTCGGCTCTGGCCTCGCGCCACGGCGTGCCGACGTCTGGCGCGGGCGCGCGGGCGCGCTAGGTTAGTGCGGCAATGACCACGACCCCGTCTCCCCTCGCGGCGTTCGCGGAGCGCGAGCGGCTGAAGCTGCTCGCCGCCCTCTCGGAATGGCTCAGGATCCCGAGCATCAGCACCCAGCCGGAGCACGCGGCGGATTGCCGCCGCGCGGCCGCCTGGATCGCCGCCCGGCTGGAGCGCCTGGGCTTCCGAGTCGAGACCATCGAGACGGGCGGGCATCCCATCCTCTGGGGGGTGGGCCCCGAGGTGCCGGGCGCCCCGACGGTGCTGTGCTACGGGCACTACGACGTGCAGCCGGCCGACCCGCTGGGCGAGTGGGTGTCGCCGCCGTTCGAGCCGACCGTGCGCGACGGCAACCTGTACGCCCGCGGCACGGCGGACGACAAGGGCCAGGTCTTCACCGTCGTCGCCGCGCTCGAGGCGCTGGTGGCCTCGCGCGGCTCCCTCCCGGTGAACGTCCGCTACCTGATCGAGGGCGAGGAGGAGACGGGCTCGCCCGGCCTGACCGACCTGCTGACCCGCGAGCCCGAGCGGACCCGGGCCGATGCCGTGCTGGTGACGGACGTCAACATCGTGGCGCCGGGCCGGCCCAGCGTGGACGCGGCCCTGCGGGGCATCGTGCACGCGGAGATCCACGTGCGCACGCTCCAGGCCGACCTGCACAGCGGCATCTACGGCGGCGCGGCGCCCAACGCGATCGAGACCCTGTGGCACCTGCTGGAGAAGCTGAAGGGCGCGGACGGCCGCATCCGCATCCCGCACTTCTACGACCGCGTGAAGCGGCCGACCGCCAAGGAGCTGGCCGCCTGGCGCTCGCTGCCGGTCAAGGAGAAGGGCTTCCGCGAGGAGGCGGGGGCCAAGGCCCTGGTGGGGGAGAAGAAGTACGGCTTCCTGGAGCGGGTGTGGTCGCGGCCCACCTTCGAGGTGCACGGGATCGTGGGCGGGTACACCGGCGCGGGCTCCAAGACCGTGATCCCGGCCGAGGCCACGGCGAAGATCTCCCTGCGCCTGGTGCCCGATCAGCGCGGCAAGGAGGCGGCGGCGCAGCTCGTCCAGGCCGTCAAGCGCGCGGCGCCGAAGTACGCGGACGTGAGCGTGAAGGTGTTCAGCAGCGTGGACCCCGCGCAGACGAAGCTGGACTCGCCCGCCTACGCCGCGCTCGATCGCGCGTTCCGCGAGGTGTGGGGACGCGGCATCGCCCCCATCCGGAGCGGCGGCTCCATCCCCATCGTGCCGCTGCTCCAGCAGCGCAGCCAGGCCGTGCTGCTGGCCGGCATCGGCCTGCCCGACGACCGCCTCCACGCGCCCAACGAGAAGCTGACGCTGGAGCAGATCTGGAAGGGGATCGTCCTGTTCGGACGGTTCTTCGAGCTGCTGTCAACGGAGAACCGCAGTCAGTAGCGGGTACTCGGCAGGCCGCAGTCTCAGCGGCGCGGCCCCCGTCGCATCCTGGCCGGATCCGGCCGACCGTATCGCTCTTCGTTCCACGGGTCGCCGCGCATGTGGTAGCCGTTCTGCTCCCAGAAGCCGGGCCAGTCGCCCTCCATCAGCTCGATGCCGCGGACCCACTTGGCCGACTTCCAGAAGTAGAGGTGCGGCACGACCAGCCGCGCGGGCCCGCCGTGCTCGGGCGCCAGCGGCGCGCCGTCGTGGTGGGTGGCGATCAGGTTGGCGTCGCGGGCCAGGTCGGCGAGCGGGAGATTGGTGGTGTACTCCTCCTCCGCGTGCACCAGCGCGTGGGTGGCGCCGGGCCGCACGCCGGCGCGCTCCAGCAGCAGGCCGACGGGCACACCCAGGAACAGATTGTCGTAGCGCGACCACGTCGTGACGCAGTGGATGTCGCAGCGGACCTCGCGCTTGGGGAGCGCGTCGAACTCCGCCCACGACAGCTCGATCGGCCGCTCGACCTCGCCGAAGACGCGGAACGTCCAGCGCGCCGGGTCGGGCCTGGGCACGCGGCCGTAGTGCAGCACCGGCCACTTGGCCGTGAGGATCTGGCCGGGCGGCAGGCGTGGCCGGTCGGTGGTGCGGGCGTCGAGCTGGTCGGGCACGACCGCAAGATAGCGGAGGCCGGGTTCCCGGCGCGCCGGAGTCTGCTATCTTCTTGCGCCGTGCCTCCGCGGGCTCCTCTCTCGCCGCCGCTGCTCGCGGTCGCCGGCGCGCTGGCCGCGCTCCCCGCGGCCTGGCTGGTGCTGGCGGCCGACGCGCTCGTGGGCGGCCTGGCCGGATCGCTGGTGGGCTTCCCCTTCGCGGGCCTGACCCTGAGCCCCCGCTTCATCGTCGTCGCCGTGCCCCCCCCCGCTCCCGCGGGTGTGCATCCACCCCTGGCCTGGTGCGTCGCGCTCCTGGCCGGGCCGGTGGGGGCCGCGCTGCTCGCGCTGGCGGTGCACGCCCTCGTGCAGGGGCTGCGGGGCGCGGCGTGGCTGCGGATGCTGGGTCTCGAGGCCGCGCTGTTCGCGGTGCTGCGCCTGCCGGCGCTCCTGGCCGCGGCCGTGCTGCCGGGCGGGCAGGGCCCCGTGAATCAGCTCTACCTGTGGCTGGGCGAGCCGCAGAGCGGGCGCTGGGCCCTGATGCTGCTGGCGTTGCTGGCGCTGTGGGGGGCCGGCGCCCTGGGCGCGCGGCTGGCGGTGGCCGCGGGTCGGGGCTGGATGCGGGTGGACGGCCGCGCGTTCCGGCGCCGGCTGGTGCGGGTGGCGGCGAGCTTCCCGGCCCTCGCGGCGCTGGCCGCCTGGGCCGTGCTCGCTCCCTGGGCCGGCCCGCCGTGGGCGGCCGCCTGGCTGGCCCTGACCTTCCTCGCGCCCGCCGCCTTCACGCGATAAGGGCTCCCGGCCTGGGCCGGGGGCGGGGGCGGCAGGCGGGGTGCGGAACCCGCGCTGAAACGATTTGGCCCGTTCGCGCGTCCATAAAGGTGTAGGTCCCACAGGTCGCGTCGGCGATGCCTAGCGCCGGCGGCGGCCCTATCCGCAGCACGTGACGCGAGTGGGGGCCGGACCCTGACCAGCAGTACCCCACTCGCGTTCACACCTCGCGTATCACGGTGGCGCTCGCTTCCGGTCGGGAGTCGGGGGGCGCTGCAGAAACCGCACTGGGGCGGGTTCAACCGCGGTGGGGCACCGCCCGGGGATCGAGGCTGGCAACGCCGCTGAAGCCGAACGTGCGGACGAAGGCGTCAACCACGGCGTCCTGTACACGCGTCATGAGCTGATCCGGTGCTCCGCCTTGGCGCGTCCCCGAGTCCAGCTCCCGGGCCACGCTGGTCATCACGACGCCGGGGATCCCGCACGGCACGATGAGATCGAACGGCGTCAGGTCGGTGGTGACGTTGAGGGCGAAGCCGTGCCACGTCACCCACTGCCGCACGTGGATCCCGATGCTGGCGATCTTGCGGCCGGCGGTCCACACGCCGGTGTAGCCGTCGCGGCGTTCTCCCGGGATGCCGAAGGCCCCCAGCGTCTCGATCAACGCGGCCTCGAGCTGCCGCAGGAACCAGTGCAGGTCCTTCCTGAGGCCGGCGCCCGCGAGGTCGAAGATAGGGTAGCCGACGAGCTGGCCGGGCCCGTGGTAGGTCACGTCGCCGCCGCGCTCGATCTCGTGCACCTCGATGCCACGGCGCTGGAGCGCCGCGGGCTCGACCGGCAGGCTGGTCGCGCGCGTCCCGCGGCCCAGCGTGACGACCGGGGGATGCTCGAGCAGCAGCAGCGCGTCGCTCGCGAGGCGTCCCGCGATCCGGGCTTCCGCCAGCTCCCGTTGCAGGGCCAGCGCGTCGCCGTAGGGCACCACGCCGAGCCGCGCCAC
>JAJYLI010000189.1 GCA_021787855.1 bacterium
CGCGGGCGGCGCGCTCACCAGCCACCAGGGTATCAACCTGCCCGGCGTGGAGATCTCGGCGCCCGCCTTGACCGACAAGGACCGCGCGGACGTGGCGTTCGCGGTCGAGCACGGCGTGGACTACGTGGCGCTGTCGTTCGTGCGGAGGGCCGATGACGTAACCGCGCTGCGCGCGCTGCTTCCGCCGGGGATCGGCGTGGTGGCCAAGATCGAGAAGGACACGGCCCTGGCGGGCCTGGACGCCATCGTGGAGGCGAGCGACGCGGTGATGGTGGCGCGGGGGGACCTGGGCGTCGAGCTGCCGTACGAGCAGGTCCCGTTGGCGCAGAAGCGCGTCATCCGCGTCGCGGTCGAGCACCGCCGCCCGGTCATCACCGCGACCCAGATGCTGGAGTCCATGGTCCAGCACCCGCGGCCGACCCGCGCGGAGGCCTCGGACGTGGCCAACGCCATCCTGGACGGGAGCGATGCGGTCATGCTGTCGGCGGAGACCGCCGTGGGCGCGTTTCCGGTCGAGGCGGTGGCCGCGATGGACCGCATCATCCGCGCGGTGGAGGGCGATCCGGACTGGCGGCCGACCCCGGCGTGGCCGGCGCGGGGTCCCGAGACCCCGGCCAGGAGCGAGCACGCGATCGCGGCGGCGGCGGTCGCGGCGGTGCGGCTGCTGGGCGCGCCCGTGATCGTGACCTTCACCAAGAGCGGCTTCAGCGCGCGGATGGTGGCCGCCAGCCGCCCCCCCGTGCCGGTCCTGGGCGTGACCGACAGCGAGGCGGTGTGGCGCCAGCTGGCGCTGGTGTGGGGCGTCGTCCCGATGGTCGCGCCCGGCCCGCCGAGCTACGACGCGATGCTGGGCGCGGCGCGGGCCCGCATCCTCGAGCGGGGGCTGGGACGGCCGGGCGACCGCGTGGTGGTGACCGCCGGGGTGCCGTTCGACGTGCCCGGCACCACCAACCTGGTGAAGGTCGAGGAGCTGTAGCGTGCGGCTCACCTTTCTGGGCACCGGCACGTCGTTCGGCATCCCCCAGATCGGCTGCCGCTGCGCGGTGTGCACCTCCGGCGACCCGCGGGACCGCCGCAACCGCTGCGGCGCGGTGATCGAGACCGGCGCCGCGACGCTGCTCATTGACACGCCGACCGAGCTGCGGCTGAGCATGCTGCGCTCGGGGCTGGGGTCGGTGGATGCCGTGCTCTACACCCACGACCACGCGGACCACACCCACGGCATTGACGACCTGCGCGCCCTGTCGGGCCGGCATCACGGCCAGGTGCCGATCTACGGCCCCGCCGACGCGCTGGAGCGCATGCGCCGGAAGTTCGACTACATCTTCGACCCGCAGGTCAACCCCATCCCCGGCTCGTCGCGGCCCGACGTGAGCGCCACGGCGCTGGAGCCCGGGGTCGAGACGCTCGTGGCCGGCACGCCGGTGCTGCCGCTGCGCTTCTCCCACGGCCCCTCGGACGTGCTGGGCTTCCGCATCGGCCCGCTGGCCTACCTCACGGACGTGAAGGAGATCCCGCCCGCGGCGCGCGCGGCGCTGCGCGGCCTGAAGGTGCTGGTCCTGAACGCGCTGTTCCACCGCTCCCACCCCACGCACCTCTCGGTCCCGGAGGCGGTGGCCGCGGCGCGGGCGCTCGAGGTGCCGCGGACCTACCTGACGCACCTGACCCACGAGACCTCGCACGCGTCCCTCCTGGCGGAGCTGCCGCCCGGCGTCGAGCCGGCGTACGACGGGCTGGTGGTGGAGGTGTAGTTGGCTACATTTTCCCGGACGTGCCCGGATCGGGAGTGGTGATGGACGAGACTGTGACGAAGCTGCTGGCGCCGTTCGCCGGCGCCGTGACCCTGGACGCGCGAGGCCGGGTCGCCGTGCCGACACCCGCCGCGCTCGCGGGGCCCGCGACGGACGCGCTGGCCTGGAGCGCGGTGTTCGGCGAGGGCGCCGCGCGCGAGGTCGCGCGCTGGCTGCTGTGGGAAATCGGCCAGACGGTCGGCGTGCAGCCGGCCTCCATCCACGACCTGTACGCCGCCCGCGGCCGCGGCGAGCTGCAGGGCTTCACGGTGCCGGCCATCAACATCCGGGGCCTGGCCTACGACTCGGCGCGGGCCCTGTTCCGCGCCGTCCGCAAGGCCCGCGCCGGGGCGTTCATCTGCGAGATCGCCCGCAGCGAGATGGCCTATACCGACCAGCGCCCCGCGGAGTACGTGGCCGTGCTGCTGGCGGCCGCGCTGCGCGAGGGGTTCCGCGGCCCGCTGTTCATCCAGGGCGACCACTTCCAGGCGAACGCGAAGAAATACGCCGCCGGCCCGGAGGCCGAGATCGGCGCCCTCAAGGCGCTGATCCGCGAGGCCGTGGGCGCGGGGTTCTACAACATTGACGTGGACACCTCGACCCTGGTGGACCTGTCGCAGCCGACCCTGGACACCCAGCAGCGCGTCAACTACGAGCGCGCCGCCGAGCTGACGGAGGCGATCCGGCGCGAGCAGCCGGCCGGCGTGACCGTCTCGGTCGGCGTCGAGATCGGCGAGGTCGGCAAGAAGAACAGCACCGTCGAGGAGCAGCACGCCTTCATGGACGGGTACGCCCGCGCGCTGGCCGCCCGCGGCCCGGCGCTGGTGGGCACCTCGAAGATCAGCGTGCAGACCGGCACCAGCCACGGCGGCGTGGTGCTCCCCGACGGCTCGATCGCCACCGTCAAGATTGATTTCGAGACCCTGCGGCTGCTGTCACGTGACGCGCGCGAGCGCTACCACATGGCCGGCGCGGTGCAGCACGGCGCCTCCACGCTGCCCAACAGCGCGTTCGGGAAGTTCCCCGAGGTCGAGACGGCGGAGATCCACCTGGCGACGGCGTTCCAGACGCTGCTGTTCGAGCACCAGGCGGCGCCCGCCGCCTTCAAGGCGAAGCTGTACGACTGGCTGCGCACCAACGCCGCCGACGAACGCAAGTCCGGGGAGACCGACGAGCAGTTCTTCTACAAGACCCGCAAGAAGGCGCTCGGCCCCTTCAAGCGGGAGTGGTGGAGCCTGCCCGAGGCGGTGCGGTCCGCCCTGGGCGCGGCGCTGGAGGAGCAGTTCACGTTCCTGCTGGCGGCGCTCAAGGTGGGCGACACCGCGGCGACGGTCGCCCGGTACGTCAAGCCGGTGGCGCTGCGGCGCTCGGAACCGGGGGCGGGCGCGCCGCCGGCCGCCGGGGCGGCCGACGCCGAAGCCGGGGAATAGGGAGGCACGATGGCGCGGCACGAGGACGACGACGAGGACGTGGTGGTGGAGAAGCGCGGCTCGCCCGTGATGCCCTTCCTCTGGGGCCTGGTGGTCGGGGCCGCCGTGGCGCTGCTGCTGGCGCCGACCAGCGGCGAGGAGCTGCGCGCCGAGCTGCGGCAGCGCTCCCGCAAGCTGAAGGCGGCCGCGTCCCGGAAGGTGGACGAGATCCAGGACTTCGCCGCCGAAGGCTACGAGTCCGCCCGGGCCAACCTGGAGGAGCGCCTCGACACCGCCAAGCGCAGCGTGAAGGAAGGGCGGCAGGCGGCGCACGACGTGGTCGAGGCCGGCCGCGACGTGGCGCATTCGGCTCGCGAGGAGCTGGAGAAGCGCCTGGCCGACGCGCGGGAGGCCCGCCGGGCGGCGCGCCAGGCGCCCGCGGCCGGTGACGAGGGCCCGACCGCCTAGGGGACGGGGGCCGTGGCGGCGGAGCGGCGGCGCCGCTGGATCTTCCGCTGGCATGACGTGCGGAACTTCGCCCGCCGCGTCTGGGAAGGCGCGGCCGAGGCGAACATCCCCTTCCTGGCCAGCGGTCTGGCCTTCGACGCGCTGCTGGCGACCATCCCCTTCGCCCTGATCGCCCTGTCGCTGGGCGGCTACGTGCTGACCGCGCGCGCCGCCGCCGCCAGCCTGGACCCTTCCGAGTACCTGCGGCAGCTGCTGCCGGCCTATGGCGCCGCGGGGGCGGTGGGGGGAGGGGCGGGGGCCGGCAACCCGTTCGAGCCGGTGCTGCGCCTGGCCGAGGGGGTGGTGCGCTCCCGTGCCCGGCTCTCGCTCGTGGGCCTGCCGCTGTTCGTGTGGTTCGCCACCCGGCTGTTCGGCTCGCTGCGCGCCGCGCTGTGCGAGGTGTTCGACACCCGCGAGACGCGCTCGTGGCTCCGGGGCAAGCTGTCCGACGCCGGACTGGTGGTCGCCACGGGAGCGCTGTTCGTGGCGAGCACCATCCTGAGCGAGGGGCTCGCCCAGATCGAAGCGCGGCTGGGGTTCGTGGAGTTCTTCGGCGGCCAGCTCGCGGCGTTCGGGTTCCTCGTCGTGCTGTTCGTCATGATCTTCAAGTACGCCCCCGCCCACCGGGTGCGCTGGGATACGGCCCTGGTGGCCGCGCTGGTATGCGCCGTCGCCTTCGAGGTGGCCAAGGCCGCCCTGGGGATCTACTTCCGCCACGTTCTCCGGCCCGACCGGCTGGTCAGCGACGCGACCCTGGGCGCCCTGGTGCTGCTGCTGATCTGGGTCTACTACCTGGCGTTCGTGTTCCTGCTCGGCGCCCAGATCGGCCAGGTGTACGAGCTGCGCCGCCGGCAGGCCGCGCAGCGCACGGTGCTCGGCTAGGAC
>JAJYLI010000025.1 GCA_021787855.1 bacterium
CCGGCAGCGCCCCGCGGCGCCTGGCCCTGGGGCTGGCGGTGGTGACGCTGTTCCTCGCCCTGTCGCTGGCCGGCTTCGGGGCCGAGCTGCACCTCAGCGTGCCCGTGCTGTGGGCCATCACCGTGCTCGCGCCCGTGGCGGTCGGGTGGGTCGCGCACCGGCTGGCCAGCTCGCGCGTCGAGCAGATGCCCGCGCAGGAGCGTCAGTAGGGAAGCACCGCCGTAATCGGAGCAGTCGCGGGACGTCGAGTTGCGAGCGGTGGCGAGGTGAGGGTCGTGAGCACGAGAACAGGCCCCGGGCGGCCATGAGCCGACCGGGGCCTGTTCTTTACGACTCGGCGTCCGCCGACCGCCGTTCGGTCTAGTGTGTGGGCACCCCGGTGGTGTGGCAAATCAGGCACATCGCGGGGTTCTTGCTCTCGACGCCCGGGTCGAAGCCCGCCCCGTGCGGGTTGATGTGCCAGCCGGTGGTGGCCGAGTGGCACTTCAGGCAGAAGGTCTGATCGTGGCAGCTCGCGCACGACTCGATGCTGCGCCGCGCCACGCCGCCGTGCCCGAACAGCCACCCGGGCTGGTTGTCGTGGTACTTGCCGATCGGCGCCGTCGTGCCGGTCCGCCCCATCGCCTGGTGGCAGGCCCGGCAGAAGACCTGCGTCTGGTGGCAGGCCGCGCACTCCGCCTCGTTGGTGTAGGCCTGCTGCGCGTGGCGCAGCACGAAGTCGGGTCCATGGAAGCCGGGCGCCCTGGCGCCGTCGTGACAGCTCGCGCAGTAGGACGGCCGGTGGCAGGTCGCGCACTGCTGGGCGCCGCCCGCGGCCAGCGTCCGGTGCGTCAGCAGCATGTTGGGCAGGTGGCTGGCGGGCCTCAAGCCGGCGAGATCCACGCCGTAGGCGCCGCCGTTCACGCGCCGCGGGAGCCGGGCGATCGCCGGCACCCGCTCCTGGATGCGGTGGCAGCCGATGCAGGACTGCTGCGCGTGGCAGTTGGCGCACTCCGCGACGGACGCGCGCGCGACGGCGCCGTGCCGCTGGTCCCAGCCGGCCGCCAGGTGCGACGCCGGCTCCGGATACGCCGGCTTCCAGTTCCTCACCAGCTCGGCCACGCGGTCGTCCCGGGGCAGGCTTTCGATGGCCGGCACCAGCCGGGCGTTGACGTGGCAGGTGGCGCAGAACTGCTGCGCGTGGCACACCGCGCAGGTGGGGCCGCCGGCGGCCTGCTGGTGGTGCAGCACCCAGGCTGTGTCGTGCGACGGCGGCTTGGGAAACGCGCGGATCTGCGCCAGGGTGAGGCCGCTCGCGTCGTGCAGCGTGGCGTGGCAGGGCTCGCAGCTGGTCTGCGCCAGGTGGCTGGGCGCGCCGTTGCCGTGGCACATCACGCAGCGCTCCGGCTGGGCGCGGCCCACGTCCATGAAGGGCAGGGAGTCCCGGGTCGCGTGGCACCGCTGGCAGGTCCGGCCGGTGGTGTCCATCGCGTCGAACATGGCGACGTGCGGCGTGTGGTCGAACGTGACGTTGGTCGGCGGCAGCGGGTGCGGCCGCCAGCTCACCCGGCGGGCCAGGTCGCCGTTGTGGCAGCCGGCGCACAGGTCGGGCGAGGGGAAGAAGTTGGCGGTGTCGCCCGTCGCGATGCCGGCGTGGCACGCCGCGCAGGTGGTGAACAGCTTGTCGTGCAGCGCGTGCGGGAACGTGTCGGCCGGCTGTTGCCGCGCGGCCGCCGGGTGACGCGGGCCGGCCGGCGTCCTCGCCGCGGCCAGCGACCCCGCGAGCAGGGCCGCGACCGCCAGGGTGCGGGCGATCACTGGTAGCCTCCCCCGTCCAGATGGTCGGCGTCGGCGCCCAGCGTCCAGTCGAAGGTGACGCTGGCGCGCGTCTGGTTCCAGTCGAGCCCGGTGGTGCCCGTGCCCTGGCGCTGGAAGTAGCGGGTGATGGCGGCCGTCAGCCCCACCCCGCGGCCCAGCGGCGTGCGCAGATTCGCGCCGACGCCGTACACCGTGCTGCCGGCGATGCGGAACAGGTCGGTCTGCTGGAAGGCGGTGGCCTGGAATCCGGCGCGCCACCCGCCGTCCGGCGCCCAGGCGAGGCCGAGGTCGCCGCCGCTCTGGCCGCCGCCGTAGCCCGTCTGCAGGTGGTAATCGCCGTCCAGCGCGACGTCGCCCCGCCGGGCATGGGCGCCCAGCTCGAGCTCCTGCTGGTCGTCGCCGACGTTGACCAGGAACGGCGACCCGGAGCTCAAGGGCTGCCAGTGCCGCCAGGTGAACGACCCCGAGAGCGTGAGCCAGGGCGCCGCCGCGACGTTCGCCGTCGCCGCGTACCCGCGGTGCGACTCCGGCGTGAACGCGCCCCAGATGGTCGTGAGGTCGAGGGTGGGCCGGTACTGGAACGCCTCCAGGTCCACCGACGTGCGGCGCGCGAGCAGCACCGTGGCCGTGACGCTGGCCTTGCCCCACTGCTGCCGCGCGACGTCCGCGTTGGCCGTCGCGGAGAGGTAGAGCCACGGGCCGAGCGCGACGCGCGCGCTCGCCGACGCCAGCTCCGACACCAGGCCGCTCCGGTCGTTCAGGATGTCGCGCTGGTAGATGGCCGTGAAGGTCGAGCGTGCCGTGGGCGCCGCCCACAGCGACGCGCCCAGCAGCACGGTGCCCTCGTCGGGCCGCAGGGGATCGAGCGCGGTGATGGCCGACGCGTTGAACGACTCGTCGGCGGCGCGCGCCATGCCCCGCCCGCCGTAGGCCTCGACGCGGAGGGCCGGGACCGGCGTCCAGGCGGCCGTGAGCCCGTCGAACCCGTACCAGCCGAGCCCCGAGGCGTGCTGCTGCCGGCCCAGCCGCAGCAGGTAGTGCGCCCGCTGCAGCTCCAGGTATGCGTCCAGCGCCTCGAAATGCGTGTCGGACTGCGGCCAGACCAGCCCCGAGCCGAGCGCGTCGCGGCCCCGGAGCAACGCGTAGACCCGGAGCCCCGTCACCCCGAGCCCCCAGGCCGACACCTCGAGGTCCTGCACCAGCGGGGCCGCGTAGGTCACCGGCAGCGACACGTACGCGCCCTGTCCCGAGTCGGCCGCGGAGTCGTACTGGATCGGGCGCAGCTGCACGTACTGGGTGGTGGTGGTGCCGTGCAGCCGGATGGCCTGCCCGCGGGCCTGGCTCGAGGCCAGCGCGGTCAGGGCGGCGAGCACGACGGGACCGGCGGAGAGAGACAGGCGCATCGTCAGCTCCGGACCATGACCTTGTGGCAGTCTTCGCACGTCCGTCCCGGCACGTGGTTCGTCTGCGCCTGGTGACACGTCAGGCACATCGCCCGGGTGTGCGGGAGGTTCGCCGCCCGCGCGCCGTGACACGCGGCGCTCGCGCAGTTGGGGTGATCGGCCGACTTGTGGAGCGCGATCGGGTTCGCCGCCGCGTGGCAGGTCGAGCACGTCACGCCGTCCTGGTGGTGGCTGGCGTGGCACGACGCGCAGTTGGCGCCCGCCGGCGCCCGGGTCACCGGGTCCGTGTGGCACTGGACGCACGCGATGGACGCGTGCTTGCCGTGCGGGAACGGGAACGCCCGGGAGATCGTCGCGTGCCCCGCGGCGAGCTGGAAGGTCTGCGGCGTCTGGAGCACGCGGCCCTCGAGCGCCGTGACGTCGTGGCAGGTCGAGCACACCAGCCGCGCCGGACCGCTGTGATGGCAGCGCTGGCAGTCGGTCACCGACTTGATCAGCAGCTCACCGTGCCGGATGCGGCTGGAGTGACACGCCGAGCACGCCTGGCCCCGGTGGTCGCCGTGCGAGAAGCCCAGCGGGCCGGGCGCCTGCCGGGGACGCGGCTGCTGGAGGAGCGCCGCACCGGCATCCCCCTCGCCGCGCGAGGCGAAATCCGCCACCGCCGTCGGCACGGTGAGCCGGGTCCGCGGCCCTGCCCCCACCCGCCCCCCGAGCGACACGGTCCGGTTGCGCAGGAACGCCCCCCGCAGCCGGCTGGGCGTCTGCCGGGGAATGTCGGCGTGACACCGCAGGCACTGCCGCCCGTCCACCGTCCAGCTGTGGGGCTTGTGGCAGGTGGTGCACCGGTCGGGGTGCGGCACCCCGATGTGGAAGCTCAGCCGCTGCCAGCCGCGGTGACAGCCGGCGGACGTGCAGGTGGAGTCCGTGGGCACGCCGCTCTGGACGTGGGGATTGTGGCAGTCGCCGCACAGCCCGCCGTGCGGATCCTTGTCAATGTCCATCCCCTGCATCTGCTTCTGCATCTCGTGGCAGGTCAGGCACTGCGCCGCCCCGGGCGTGAGCGGCTTGCCGAGCGAGTCCACCGCGAACGTCCGCGCCTGCGCGAGGAAGTTGTGGCAGGTGGTGCAGTGCAGCTCGCTCATCTGCCCCATCTTGCCCAGGCGGATCCGGTTGTGATCGTGACAGCCGGTCTGGGCGCAGGTCTGATCCACCGACGCGAACTGGTGCAGCGACACCCCGTGGCAGGTCACGCACTTCATGCCCCGGAGCCGCGGATCCTTGGACTCCAGGTGGATCCGGTGCCCCGCCGTCGCCGCGATGATCTTCCACCGCGTCGAGTCCCCGGTGATGTGGCACTTGGCGCACACCGAGTTCGGCACGCTGGCGTGCCGGCCGATGGTGGTGGGGTGCACCACCAGCGTCAGCCAGATCTGGTGCAGCTGCTCCGGGAGGTGCCCCTCGTGGCAGGTGTGGCACTCCAGCTTGGCGTGCGCGCTCCGGGCGAACCGCTGGAACGGGTCCACCATCAGGTGGCAGGACGTGCAGAACCGGTTGTCGTGCTGCATGTACTCCCACTGGTGGTAGCCCGCCAGGGACGCCGCGCCCACGACCAGGACGAACGCCCCCACGGCGAACCACCGCCAGCGGCCCGACAGCACCGCCCACCGCTCCAGCACCCGCTCGTAGAATCGCTTCATTCCGACCTAATCACTCTCCAATTGAGCCCCGACACGAAACGGGTCGGCCCAGAGAGGACCGACCCGCTGCATCCACCGGGCGTCGTGCGCCTGAAACTGCCGCGCCGGTCCTTGCCCGCCTGACGGCCGCGCGTCAGCGCGCGATGCGCACGCCCAGGCGCGAGCCTTCCCGCGCGATGAGCGCCTGGACCGCGGGCGGCGCGGCCACGCCGTAGCGCTGCTGCACCGCCTCAATCGTGGCGATCAGCAGCGCCTTCTCGAACGGCGGGTTGTGCACGCCTTGGGACTTGTCCTTGGTCACCAGCTGCACGTTCCACAGCGCGCCTTCCGCGGTGGTGATGATCGTGTCCGCCGCGAACTCCGTCGGGGGCACCTTGGCCAGCAGGCCGCCGTCGGTCGTGTCCACCTTCCCGTTGCCGTTCGAATCCACCCACAGCGTGTTGGTCAGGTAGCTCATCTCCTGACCGATGGACTCGAACAGCGCGCGCGCGGCGTCCTGGGAGGCGTGGCAGCCGCTGCCGGTGCACGCCGAGAAGTCGCGCTGGCTCACGTCGCAGGAGTTGGTCGAGTCAATCCCCGCCGTGTCCACGCAGGGGATCGCCCAGAAGCTGTGCCCGGTGTAGTGCCAGGCGAGCTTCCCCGCCCCGTTGTTGACGTTGATCTGCCCGAGGTGGCAGGTGGCGCACAGCGTCTTGTTCACGCTCGGGTCGGAGTGCGTGGGGATGTTGGTCGAGTCCCAGGTGAACCCGGGCGGGAACCAGCCGGCGTCGCCCAGGAAGACCATCCCCGCCGGATAGTGCGGGCCGTACTTGTTCGAGGGATCCGGGAACGGCTCGCGCTTGTGGCACTGGATGCACAGGTTGGTCGTGTCGCGGACCGTGATGGACTCGCGCAGCTCGTTGGTGTTGTCGCTGCCGTGCGGGTTGTGGCAGGTCGTGCAGCCGATCGGCATCGGGTTCGAGTTGCTCGCCTCGACGTACGTGTTGCTGCCGCCGAACCGCGCTTCGGCCGTCTTCCCGTTGTGACACGGCCAGCAGTTCGTGTTGGCGACCGCGTGCGCCACCATGCCGCCGTGCGCGCCGCGGGACCAGTCCTCGTAGAACGGGTTGTGCGGCGGGCCGCTGTGGCACATGCCGCACCCCACGTTCAGCGTCGTGTCCTTGGAAACCAGGTAGGGAATCGGCTGGGTCTCGTCCGGCACCGCCACGTGCGCGGCGCCCGGCCCGTGGCACGACTCGCACTGCACGTCCTGGTAGTACTTCTTCGCGTCGGCCGCGACCGTGAAGTACCCCGAGCTGTCCTTCGCGATGTTGGTCAGCCCGCTGACCGTGTGGCACTGGTCGCAGGACGCGCTCGCGTGCCCGCTGGCCTGGAGATTGGCCCACGCCTTGGCGTGACCGGTCTTGGCCCAGGTCTCCTGCTTCAGCACGTGACAGTTGCCGCAGGTCGTCTGCTGCGTGGCCGGATCGCTGTAGCCCACGAACGTGTTGTCCTTGGCGATCACCGGCGCCGTCGTGTTGTTGTCCTTGACGCACGCCGTCGCCCACAGCGCCACGGCGGACACGGCTGCCAGGATCCGGACGTTGACTCGATGGCTCACGAAGATTCCCCCCATCTCCAGTCGCAATTGACGACCACCTGCTTGCTCAGACGTCGGTAATCATACGGAGGGGTGAGCATCGCTTGTGCCACGGTCAGAAACGCATCAACGCCTTTCGCGGCATCATGTTGCAGTGCATGAGCCGTGATGCGGACGACATAGTGAATCCCTTGTGTCCGAATTCACAAAGTCACGTTGGACAGATTGCGACAGGTAGGCTCAGGCTACGCGCTCGACTCTGCCGGCGCGCTCGAGTTGGCGGTGGCGGTAGGCGCCCAGGAGCGCGGCGCCGATGGCGCCCGCGAGCATGGAATCGGGGTGGGCGCGGATGTCGAGCGCGGTGTCGGCGCGCCGCGCCCGCTCGGCTTCGGCCAGCTCGCGCAGGGCGGCCACCATGCCGGGGTCCCGCGCCAGGCCGCCGGTCAGCACCACCACGCCCTGGGCGCCGATGGAGCGGAGCAGGAGCACCAGCCGGCCCGCGATGCTCTGGTGGATGCCCTTGAGGATGTCGGGGGTGGTGATGCCGCGGCTGACCATGTTGATGACGTCGGTTTCCGCCAGCACGGCGCAGATGCCCGAGACCTTCTCGGGGCTGGTGGCGGCGAGGGAGAGTGCGCCCACGTCGTCCAAGGGCACGCCGAGGTAGCGGGCGATGTTCTCGAGGAACTGTCCGGTGCCGCTGGCGCACTGGCTGGTCATGCGGTGGCCGAGCACGCGGCCGCGCTCGTCCACGCGGATGCCGCGCGCGTGGAGGGCGCCGATGTCCAGCACGGCGCGGGCGTCGGGATCGAGGAACAGCGCGCCGCGGCCGTGGGTGGTCATGGAGTAGAAGTGGCCGGTGCGGAAGGCGACGGCGTCGCCGTCGCCGGTGCTGGCGACGTACGCGAGCTGCGCGGGCTCGACGCCGGCGGCGGCGCATGCCTGCTCGAAGGCGCGGGTCGCGACCTCGCGCACGCCCCGGCGGCGGATCCGCTCGACCGCGGTGGCGCGGACCTCGGCGGCGTCCCCGCCGTCGCTCGCGACCACGGCGACCTTGACGGCGCTGGCGCCGGGATCAATGCCTGCGGTCAGCAGCCGCGTGCCGTCGCTCACCGGTCCTCCGCCTGGCGGCTCACGCGGCGGCGGCCCGCGGGGCGGCGGCGGCGAACGCCGGCAGCAGCGCCGGCCGGCCGGCCCGGGCGTCGTCGAGCGCGAACAGGGCCGCGCCCAGCGCGCCCATGTAGATGGAGTCGGGATGGGTGTTGATGGTGATGTCCCGGCCGTAGTGCTCGCCGACCAGGTCGCGGAGGACGCGGGTGGCCATCGCGTTCTTGCACACGCCGCCGGTGAAGGTGAACTCGTTGGTGATGCCGCCGGAGCGGGCGACCAGGGACATCGCCCGCAGCATGATCGAACGGTGCAGGCCCGCGAGGATGTCCTCGCGCCGCTGGCCCAGCGCGAGGCGCTCCCGCAGCTCGGCGCCGGCGAACACGGTGCAGGTGGAGTTGACCTTCACCATCTTGCGGGCCTGGAGGGCCAGCGGCCCCAGCTCGTGCAGCCCGAGGTTCAGCTCGTCGGCGATGTAGCCCAGGTAGCGGCCGCAGCCGGCCGCGCAGCGGTCGTTCATCTGGAAGCTCGTGACCACGCCCGTGGCGTCCACCTGGATGGCCTTGGTGTCCTGGCCCCCGATGTCCAGCACCGTGCGGGTGAGGGGGTAGAGGCGGTGCGCGCCGCGCCCGTGGCAGAGGATCTCGCTCCGCACCGCCTCCCTGGGGAACGGCAGGGTCTGGCGGCCGTAGCCCGTGCCGACGAACGCGATCTCCTCGATGGGGTGGCCGGCCACCTCCTCGGTGAGCGCGAGCAGGTCGTTCCCCCCGGCTCGGTCAGCGCGCCCGTCGCCGCCCGCGGCGGCCGTCCGTTCCGCGGCGCGGCGCAGCGTGGCGCCGAAGTCGCGGTGCCTGAGCCGGGTCTCGACGTTGAGGATCGCGCGGTCGAACAGGCCGGCCAGCCGGTCGAAGGGGACGCCGGCGGCGCGCGCGATGCCCTCGGCCGCGTGCATGAACGCGGCGGCGGCCAGGTCGCGGAAGAAGTCGCTCTGCCGCTCCGCGCCCGCGGCGAACAGGCCGGGCGCGCCGCGGGCCATCTCGTCCAGGACGGCCGCCGCCGCGGGCGCGAGCGCCGCGCGGTGGGCCGCCAGGGCGGGGCCGTCGAGCAGGGTCCCGATCTCCGCCGCGAGCTCGTCCAGCTGCGCGAGGTACAGCTCCAGCCGGAAGGCGTCCTGGAGCGCGGCGCCGCCCGCGCCCGGCGGGGAGGCCGCGGCCCCGGCGCCGCCGGCCCGCGCCGCGAGCGCCGCGCGCAGCAGCTCGAAGCGCGCCGCGCTGAGCGCCTCCTCGCGCGCCACCGCGCACGCGACCTCGTAGTTGCTGCGGCTGTTGGTGATGCCCCGGCCCACGATCCGGCCGTCCTCGTCCAGCAGCACGGCCTTGGTCGTGGTCGAGCCCAGGTCAATGCCGACGACGCACCTCACGCGGCGCTCCGGCCCCGCCGGGCCTCCAGCATCTGCAGGTAGCTCTGCACCCGGTTCTCGATGTTGGCCCGGCCGAAGTAGCGCGGATCCACCAGGTCGGACTCGATGAACCCGCCCGGCACGCCGGTGCGCCGCTCCAGCTCGCGCAGGATCAGCAGCTGGCCCGCGCTGAACGAGTTGCACGACTTCACGCTGTTGATGAGGAAGCCGTCGGCCTGGTAGTCGCGGATGTAGCGCTCCAGCAGCGCCACCCGCGAGGGCAGGCCGAGGTTGGTGTAGCAGCCCAGGCAGTAGTCCGCGAGGCTCTCCAGCGGCCGCTCGGCGTCGTGCCGGAAGCCGGTGTCGTACAGGCCCCCGACCCGCGTGTAGGTGCTGCTCACCATCACCGCGCCCTCGCGGCTGAACATCCGCCAGAAGTCGTTGAAGTGGGTCCAGTTGGGCGGGCCTTCCACCACCAGGCGGTAGCGCTCGGCCGCGGCGGCGCCGTCGGGGGTGACCGGCCCCTCGCCCCGGCGCAGCCGCGCCTCGACCTCGGAGCGCAGCTCGCGGTAGTAGGCCACCGCGTCCTCGCTGCCGCGGAAGGCGGAGAAGATCGGGCCGATGTAGTACACGCCGCCGAAGTAGCCGTCAATCGGCGAGGGCCGGTGGCGCGCCGATTCCCACACGGCGACCAGGTCGTCCTCGGCCTGGCGGGAGCGCGTCAGCCGGCGGCGCAGCTCCTCGTCATCAAGCTGGCGGCCGGCCACCTTCTCCAGCGCCGGCACCACCTGGTGGCGGAGCTGGTCCACCACGTAGCGCCGCATCTCGCCGGTGATCACCCCGTCGGGCTGATACGGCACGTGCAGCATCACCACCGGACAGTGGTACTCCTGCCGCAGCAGCTCGAACCACTTCATGAAGGTGAAGCAGCCGGTGTAGGACAGCAGCAGCAGGTCGGGCTCCGGCAGCCTCGTGCCGGTGGGGCCGATGTTGCCGCTCTTGAGCATCCCCAGGTCGCACTTGACGTAGCTGCAGACGTCCTCGCTGTGCCCCGCCTTTTCGGCTTCCGCGATGTGGGCCGCGGAGCGCTTGCGCATGGCCGACTGGAGGGCGTTGATCTCCGGCAAAACCGGCAGCAGGTCCAGCGCGCCGAGCAGCTCGACGACGTTGCCGGGCACGAAGGTGTAGACCACCTTGCGCCCGGCCTCCCGGGCGTGCGCCAGCGTCTCGAAGTAGTCGGCGAACAGCTGCTTCTGGCGCAGCTGGCTGGCGTCCTTGGCGGGGGCGCGGGGCTCGGCGGGCGCCGAAGCGCGGTCCTCTCCGGGGGCGGGGACGGGGGTGGGCGCGGCGCTCATGCGGCGCTCCCCCACAGCTTGACGGCGTCGGAGAACGCGCCGGCCTGCTCGCGGATGACCTGAAGCTGCCCGGTGTTCTCCGAGAACTTCAGGCTGGTGAACGGGATCCCGGCGGCGCCGAGGGCGGCTTCGAGCATGGGCTGGTCCAGGAGAGCGGGATCGCAGAACGACGCGGCCGCGAAGATGACCCCCTCCGCGCCGGCGCGCCGCACCCGCCGGACGAGGGCAGCGCCCTTCTCCTCCTCGCCGATGTAGCGGGAGGCGGTGGCCGTGCCGAGGTCGAGGTAGGCGCGAGCCAGCACCTCGATCCCGTCGGCGCCGGCGCCCGTGGGGATGGGGCCCTCGAGGTAGCGCCAGCCGAGCTGGAAGTCGTCGTCCACGATGTCGCACCCGGCCAGCTCGAGGGTGCGGATCAGCTCGAGCGGCGGCTGCTCGCAGAACGCGCCGGTCACGACCACCCGCACGTTGTCGTACCGGTGCACCGCGCGCTGCAGCGCGGCGTTGAGGTACGCCTGGAGCAGGGCCCGGTGGTCGGCGGCGGGCAGCGCCGCGCCCGCCCGCGCCACCAGGTAGGCCTCGGACGCCGGCACCCGCCACGGCTGCCGCCGCCGCAGCGCGTCGAGCGCGAACAGCGCGTCCCGGCGGGCGTTCTCCCGCGCGATGGCCGCCGCCAGCGCCCGCTCGGCCAGGGGCGTGGCGCCGCGCGCCACCAGCTCGCGGGTGATCCGCCGCAGCTCGTCGGCGTAGAACCGCCCGCCCAGCGCCGGGTCGAGGTTCTGGGGCAGGTCGAGGTAACTGCTGTAGCGGTCGGGGAACAGCAGCTTCCACATCCCGCCGAGGTTGCGCACCACGTCGCAGATGGCGGGGAACAGCACGCCGTCGAGGGCGTCGAGGTCGCCGGCCAGCGCCAGCTCGACGGTGCTGCGCGGCAAGTGGCAGATGTACGACTGGAAGTACGAGTCGCCGCGGATGATGTCCACCTGGTCGCCGCCGCCGAACAGCGCGACCGGCAGGCAGTCCATCGCCTCGAGCAGCGGCCGCGGGACGTAGATCGGCAGGTGGCCGATGGCGAGGGCGCCGGGGTGGGCCGCCTTCCACGCCCGCACGGTGTCCAGCGACCGGTCCTCGACCAGCCGGCGGGCTTCGGCCAGCGGCCCGGCCGCGGGGTCGGCCATCGCGGCGGGGGGCGGGGAGAGGGGGGGCGTGGGTGTGGCGGTCACCGGGCCTCCGCGCCGATCAGGGGGGGCGCCGCCAGCGTGGCGAGCCGGGCGTCCAGCTCGCCCTGCATGCGGGTGTAGGGGCAGCGCGCCACCAGCCCGCACAGGGTGATCCGGTGGATGGTGGCGGCCACGTCGCCGGGCGCGCCGTGGTGCTTCGGCTCGTACCAGGCGTACACCCAGTTCAGCATCCCGAACACGCCGTAGGTGGCGCGCTCCAGCTCGGCGGCGTCCACGCTCCCGCGCGGCACGGCGCCGGGCGTGCCGCAGCCTTCCGCCACGACGTCGCGGACGATGGCGCGCCCGATCTCGAAGTAGCGCTCCTTGAGCGTGCGCACCACGCGCCGCCGGGCCGCGGGCAGGGCGGCGGCCTCGTGCACCAGCACCCGCATCACGTCCGGGTGCTCGGCGAAGTAGCGCACGTGGTGGTGGAGGAACACGTACAGGCGGGCGGCGGCGTCGTCCACACCCTCCAGCTCCTGCCGCGCGGTCGCGATCAGGGTCTCGAACGCCTCCTGCTGGAGCGCGAACAGCACGTCCTCCTTGGAGCCGAAGTAGTTGTAGAACGCCGCGAGGGAGCGGCCCGTCGTCCGGGCGAGCTCGCGCATGCTCATCCCGTGGAACCCGCGCCTCGCGATGGCCGCGGCGGCCGCTTCGATGATGGCCTTGCGGGTCTGGGCCCGGCGCCGCGCGCGATCCGTGGGGGCGCTCACCGGTCTCCCCACACGGGCGGGCGGCGCGCCAGGAAGGCCTCGATGCCTTCGGTGCCGTCGTGGCTGGTCAGTACCTCCCGCACGTAGCGGCGCTCGGCCGCCGCCAGCGGCTCCCGGAGCGCGGCCAGCGCCGCAGTGTCGCCGCGGATGGCGGCGATGCCCTGGCGCAGCGCGAAGGCCGACAGCCCGCGCAGGCCGGCGCGGTACCACGCCAGCAGCCCGGCCTCCGGGTCGCCGTCCAGGAGCGCGGTCACGAAGCCGCACCCCGTCAGGGCCTCCGCCCCCATGGTCTCGCCGGTCAGCAGCAGCCGCTCGGCCAGCGCCGCGCCCAGGCGCTGCGGGCCGAGCGTGGCGAGGACGGGGGGGAACACGCCGAGCTTGACCTCCGGGCAGGCGAAGACCGCGTCGCGCGCGGCGAACACGAAGTGGCAGCACAGGGCCAGCTCGAAGGCTCCGCCGAGGCACCGCCCCTCCACCAGCGCCGCCACCGGGACCGGGTAGGCGGCGAGCCGCCGCGCCAGGTCGTGGAGGGTCGCCAGCATGGCCGGAGCCGCGTCCGCCCGGTGCTCCTCGACCGACGCGCCCCAGGAGAACGTGCCGCCCGCCCCCCGGAGGAACACCAGGCGCAGCGCCGGCCGCGCGGCGTGGGCGTCCAGGGCGTCGGCCAGCGCCCGCATCATCACCGCCGTCAGGACGTTGCCCTTCGGCCGGTCGAGCACCAGGCGGAGCACGGTCCCGTCCTCGAACAGGTCGGCGTGCACCGCGCCCGCCGGACCGGGCCCGGCCCCGGGGCGCGCGCCCGCTTCCGCCGTCACCGCGCCCCCGCGGCCGCGCGCGCCGCGCCGGTGGAGGGCGGGGGCGCCGGCAGCTTCTCCCGCGCCGACGGCGGCAGCACCTCGTGCACCAGCGCCGCGTCGAACGGGTGGCCCTCGGCGATCCGCCGCCGCAGCAGCGCGAAGTCAATCTCCCGCTCGCCGCGCCCGCCGTAGTGGAAGGCGGCGAAGCCCGCCGCCGCTTCGGTGGCCATGTTGAGCGAGAGCCACGAGCGGTTGCTCTCCGAGTTCCGGTACCAGTGCTCGAGCTTCTTCTTGCGCAGGCTCTCCAGCGTCTTGCGCACGCAATCGGGGAAGGTGTAGAGCAGCCGGGTGGCGAGCCGGCTGACCGCCTCGTCCAGCCCCGTGAGGTCCACCGTGCACCCGGCCGCGACCGCCTCGGCCTCGCGCCGCGCGTCGCCGCTCTTCCACTCGCCGTACACCAGCCGCCCCGCCTCGTCCACCATCCGGTCGGTGACCACCAGCGGGTTGGGGACGAACGCCCCGCCCGGAGCGCGGTACACCGGCACCACCTCGTTGACCAGGCCAAGCCGCAGGGCCGTGTAGGCCGACCACGGCTCGCACAGCACCAGCGACTCCGCGGCTCTGGCGAACCCGACGTACAGGTCCAGGAAGTCGGTCGAGCCGCCGTCCGGCGCCGAGCCGTGGATCGGGCCCGCCTGACCGAAGCGCGCGTGATCGCCGGCCACGGAGAAGTCGCACGCCATCCCGATCTCCTGGCCGCCCGCGATCCGCAGCCCGTTGACCCGGCAGATCACCGGCTTGTCGCACAGCAGGATGGCGGTGACCATGTCGTTGAACAGCCGCATGTACTGCAGGTACTCGTGCGGCCGGCCGGCGTAGTAGGTGGCGTACTCCTCGGTGTTGCCGCCGGTGCAGAACGCGCGGTCGCCCACGGCCGTGAACACCACCGCCACGGCGCGCCGGTCGGCGCTGGCGCGGCGGAACGCGAGGATGACGTCCTTCACCGCGTCGGTGGTGTACGAGTTGAGCTGTCGCTCGTTGTCGAGCGCGATCCAGACGGTCCGCAGCCCCTCGACCGGGGCACCGGCGCGGTCCAGGACCGGGCGCTCCTCGTAGCGGATGTGCCGGAGCGCGTAGTCCGGCGCCAGTTCGTGGTTCTTGAGCTCGCTCATCCTCGCTCCTCGCGGCCGCGGCCCGGCGCCGCGGTCAGCTCCGGGGATCCAGCAGCATCCGGCGGGTCAGGCGGTGATGCGCCATGTCCTCCAGCAGCGCGTTCACCCGCGACAGCGGCGCGCGGTCCACGTACGGCCCCAGCCGCACCCGGCCCGCGGCGATCAGGCGCAGCACCTCGGGGTACGCGTCCGGCGGGCAGCCCCAGGTGCCGTGCACGGTGGCGTCGAACGCCATCAGGTTGGAGAGCCGCACCTCCACCGCGGCCGGCGTGAAGCCCACCTGGACCAGCGTGGCGCCGCGGCTCAGCAGGCCGAAGGCGAGCTGCTGGCCGGCCGGCGTCCCCGAGCACTCGAAGATCCGCCACCGCAGCGAAGGGACGCCCCAGCCGCGCGCCTGGGCGTGGGCCGCCTTGCGGACCTCGGCGGCCGGCAGCGTCCCGGCGTCGAGCGCCACCTCCGCCCCGTGGCCTTGCGCGGTCGCGAGCCGCTCCGCGCCCACGTCGCACGCCACCACGTGCGCGCCCAGGGCCCGCGCGATCTGCACCACGAAGCCCCCCACGCCGCCGGCGCCGACGACCAGCGCCGCGTCGCCCGGCCCCAGGGCGGCGCGCCGCACCGCCTGGTAGGCCGTGGACACGGCGTCGGCCACCACCGCCAGCTCCTCGACCGGCGTGCCCGCCGCCGCCTCCACCGGCACCAGCGGCGCCGCGGGCACCAGCAGGTGGGTGGCGAAGCCCCCGTGGATGTCGTTGCCGGGCATCTGCTGCGACGGACAGGCGTTCGCCCGCCCCGAGCGGCAGAACTCGCACCGGCCGCAGGGCAGGACCGCGGGCACGATGACGCTGCGCCCCACCAGCGCCGCGTGCGCCGCGCCGGCCGCCCGCACCGTCCCGACCACCTCGTGGCCCAGCACCAGCGGCAGCGCGTGCCGGGGCTTCACCGATCCGTCCGCGAACCCCAGGTCGGTGTGGCACAGGCCGCAGGCGATCACCTCGACCAGCGCCTGGTCCGCGGCGGGCTCGTCCAGCGCCAGCTCGCGGCGCACCAGGGGCTGCGCCGGCGTGTCGAGGAACCAGGCGGTCGCGGTCGTCGTCATGGGGCCTAGAATGATAAACGAACGTTCGTTTGTCAATGTGCCGGGCCGGGGCGCGCCCCCGCCGGCTACCGCTCCGCCCGCGGGGCCCGTTAGCTTGCGGGCGGTCCCCCATCCCAGAGGCCGCGCGGCGTGCTGCTGACGCTCTGCAAGTCGAAGCTCCACCGGGCCACGGTGACGGAAGCGAACCTCAACTACGTCGGCAGCATCACGATTGATGCCGCGCTGATGCAGGCGGCGGCGATCCTGCCGTTCGAGCGCGTGCAGGTGGTGGACGTGGCCAACGGCGCCCGGTTCGAGACCTACGCGGTCGAAGGGCCGCCGGGCTCGGGTACGGTGTGCCTGAACGGCGCGGCGGCCCGCCTGGTGCACGTCGGCGACCCGGTCATCCTGATCACCTACGCGCAGCTGACGCCCGAGGAGGCGCGCGCCCACCGTCCGACGATCGTGCTCTTGAAGCCCGACAACACCATCCAGGAGATTCTGCGGCCCGAGCACGGCGCCGAGCTGGCCGGCCGGCCGGACGCGCTGGACGCCTAGCGGCGTCCGCGGTGCCGCGGTCCTAGCGCCCCGCCTCGAACGTCGGCGACCGCTGCTCCAGGCGCCGCCGCGGCAGGCCCGAGAACCGGATCAGCAGCCGCCGCGCCGCGTCGGCCAGGGCGTCGCCGAAATTGCCCTTGGGCTGCATGGTGGGGCCCACGTCACCCTGGAGCCAGCGCTCCACCTCCTCCAGCTCGGTGAGCGACAGCGAGCTGATGTCCAGCGTCGCGAGGTAGTAGTAGCGCGCGCCGCGGCCCGCCCGCGGCAGCAGCTCGACCCGGAAGGGTGTGCTGAGCGCGCGGTTGGCGGCCTCGAGCGACGTGAAGTGCGTGACCGCGCGCCCGCCCCCGGAGCGGACCACGTCGTACTCGCCGGTCAGGGGGTCGAGCCGGACGACGGCGTCCCACTGGGCCTCGCGGCTCAGCCGGTCGAACAGGAAGCCGAGCTGCCAGAGCTGCAGGCTGAAGTGATAGCGGACCGGGAAGCCGTTCTTGAGCGCGCCGTCGAACACCGGATCCTCGAGCAGGTGCGCGGCGCGCACCACCACGGAATCCAGCGTGTCCGCGGCGCCGGGGAACAGCGTGAGGGTGAGCGCGGGCTTGGCCTGCGCCTCGCCGCCGGCGACGTTCTGGGCGCGCGCCGCCGGGCCGGCGCTCAGCAGCAGCGCGATCGCCAGCCCCGCGGCGCGGCTCACCCTCCTAGAAACGGCGGCCCATCCGCACGCTGAACGTCACCTCGCGCGCGGCGTGGCCGAGGGGTTTGGCGAGGTAGAAGCCCAGGGGCCCGAAGTCCAGGCCCAGTCCGAGGTCGGCCTGATAGCTCCCGAGCGTCGGGAGCCCGTCGGGCGGCAGGGCGCCGGGCAGCGGATTGCCGGGCCGCGCGACCGACCACGCCCGGCCCGCGTCGGCGAAGACCACCAGATCCGGCCCGCTCACGTGGAACGGCTCGTAGTGGTCCTCGTCGCTGCCTCCCCCCCAGTCACTCACCCACTGCGGGCCGAAGTCGAGCCCCAGGTGGGTGCGGAACTCGGCCTGCGCCACCAGCGCCCGGTCGCACAGCGCCGGCGAGCCGGGCAGGCCGTACGGGTCGCACGCGAACTGGCGGAAGTCGTAGCCGGGCAGCGGGTCGGGGAAGCCCAGCGACAGCCGCCGCTGCAGCGGCAGCTCGTCGCCGCCCACCCAGCCGCCGCCGGCGAGCCTCAGGTTCAGGCGGCCGGTGGGCGAGAGCCGCAGGTAGCGCCGCAGGTCGAAGGCCACGCGCTGGAAGCTCAGCGTGGCGGGGGTGACGGGCCCGATCAGGCACGCCACGGCCGGGGGGCAGTACATCGGGTTGAGCAGCCCGGTGATGTCACGGCCGCGCCCCGCCTCGAACTCGCCCGACAGCCACCAGCCGGAGCTGGGCGCCGCGCGGTCGTTGCGCGTGTCGTAGCGGGCCGACAGCACCACCGACCGGTAGCGGCCGTCGGTGATCGGCGGGTTCACCCGCCAGCCGTCGCCGCTGTGGAACAGCGTCCACGGGTTGCGCGCCTGGAGCGACGATTCGGTCTCGCTGCGGTACTGGATGCTCGCCGCGAGCCGATCGCCCTGGCGCCAGGTGAGGAACAGGGCGCCGCCGTGGCGGCGGTAGTAGTCGCGGTAGTCCCGCTGGAACAGGATCGAGGCCCAGCCGACCTCGAAGTCCTTGAGCGGCCAGGGCTCGATCGGCGAAACCAGGTCGAAACCGCGCGCTCCCACGCCGATGTTGCTCGCGCGCCGGTCGCCGAACACGAACTCCCCCCGCGCGCGGTAGCCGACGTCGCCGTTCTCCAGCGAGAAGTCGCTGGTGCGGAAGATGGCCACCGCGTCGGCCTCGAGCCGGAGCTGCGGCGCCAGCCCCAGGTCCACCCGCGGCCCGAACAGGATCGGCAGCCCCTCCACGCGGTCGTACGTCCCCGCGAGGGCCAGCAGGAACCCGGCGTGGTTGCCCTGCGTGCCCTCGTCGAAGCCGAGCTGCCGGATCCACGGCGGCGGCTGGAAGGGCCGCTCCGGCGCATAGACCAGCAGGCCTTCCTCGCGGCGGTAGCGCAGCGGCTCGGCGAACGCGCGCGGCGGCGCGGCCAGGCTGGCCTGGTCGGCGCCGCTGATGGCGCCGCCGACGACCAGGACGGGGCCGCCCACCGTGGCGCCGGGCGCGAAGTGCAGGTCGCCGTTGATCACGACCAGCGCGCCGGAGACCCGGCCCTCGAGCGTGACGGGGCCGCCCAGGATGGCCAGGTCGCCCGTGACGCCGCGCGCCGCCGGGATGAGGATCGAGCCCGCCAGGCGGATGGTGGTGGGCGCGTTGTACAGGCCGATCACCTGCTGCGCGACGTCCGGCGGGAGCTGCCCGAAGCGGCCCCGCTCGATCGCGCCCCTCGCCCCGGCCCCGCCGGCCGGCGCCGGCCGGATGACGATGCTGGTGTCTTGCGCCCAGGCCCGGCCCGCCGTCACCACCACGAGAAGTGCGATCGCCGCCTTGATCATCCTTCACTCCTGAGGGTTGCCGCACTTCGAGGGGCACGGGATGTGCCGCGCGGCCGCCGCGCGCTATCCCAATACTCGGCGGCGACTTGGCCGTCCGCAACCGGCGGGGCGGACACGGCGCGCCGGGGGACACTCGCGTGTCGTTCCGACACGTCAGGGGGCGGGCTCGATCCCCAGCCGGCGCATACGGCGGTACAGGTTGGCGCGGTCGGTGGCGAGGCGGCGCGCCGCCTCGGCTACGTTGCCTCCGGCGGCCGAGAGCGCGCGGGCGATCAGCACGCGCTCGAAGCGGTCCAGCTCGTCGCTCAGCGCCAGCGTCGTCTCGGAGGGATGGGGCAGCGGCTCCGCCCGGCCGTCGTCGCCGGGGGAGGGCAGCGCCGCCGCGACGTCGGCGGCACCGATCGCACCGCTGCCCCCGCCCCCCGCCGCTCCTGCTCCCGCGCGCGCCGCGGCGGGCGCCAGGATGATCAGCCGCTCGACGATGTTCGCCAGCTCGCGGACGTTGCCCGGCCAGGGGTGCCGCACCAGCAGGTCCATCGCCTCGGGGCTCACGGTGGGCGCGGGCCGGCCGATGCGGCGCGACACCAGCGTCGCGAAGTGGCGCACCAGCTCGGGGATGTCGCCGGGCCGCTCCCGCAGCGGCGCCAGGACGATGGGGAAGACGTTGAGCCGGTAGAGCAGGTCTTCGCGGAAGCCGCCGTCGCGCGCGGCGCGGGCGAGGTCGCGGTTGGTCGCGGACACCACCCGCACGTCCACCGGGATCGGGCGGCCGCCGCCCACGCGCTCGATCTCGCCGCCCTCGAGGGCGCGCAGCAGCTTGGCCTGCGCCTCGGGCGAGAGATCGCCGACTTCGTCCAGGAACAGGGTGCCACCGTCCGCCTGCTCGAAGCGCCCGATCCGCCGCTCGGTCGCGCCCGTGAACGAGCCGCGCTCGTGGCCGAACATCTCCGACTCCACCAGCTCGCGGGGGATCGCCGCGCAGTTGACCCGCACGAACGGCCCGTCGGCGCGCGAGCTGGCGGCGTGGATGGCGGTCGCCACCAGCTCCTTGCCCGTCCCGGACTCGCCGGAGATCAGGACCCGCGCCTCGGTCGGGGCCACCCGCGCGATCAACGAGCGGACGTCGGCGAGCTGCGGGCTCGAGCCCACCAGGGTGTCCGCGGGCCCGAGGGCTTCGCGCAGGGCCTCGGCCTCGGCCCGGGCCCGCGCCAGCTCGAGCGCCGAATGCAGCGCGACGAGCACCGCCTCGGGGGAGAGCGGCTTCTCGAGGAAGTGGTGGGCGCCGAGCTTGGTGGCGCGGACCGCGTCGGCGAGGCCCGCCCGGCCACTCATCATGATCACCGGCACGCCCGGCGCCTCGGCGCCCAGCCGCTGCAGGGTCTCGAGACCGTCGAAGCCCCCCGGCATCGAGAGATCCAGGAACACCGCGTCGGGCCGCTGCCGCGCCACGGCGGACAGCGCGTCGGGCCCCGAGGCGGCTTCCGCCGTGCGGCAGCCGTCGGACGCCAGCACCGCGCTCAGCATGCGGCGCAGGTTCGCCTCGTCGTCCACGACCAGGACCAGCGGATGCCGGGTCATGCGCGCACCAGGGGCAGGCGGACGGTGAACGTGGTGCCGCGGCCCCGCTCGCTGGTGACGCCGATGGTGCCGCCGTGATCGTGGATCGTCTGCCGCACCAGGGCGAGCCCCAGGCCCGTGCCCTTGGCCTTGGTGGTGAAGTAAGGCTCGAAGATGCGGCCGAGCTGCTCGGGCGGGATGCCGATCCCCGTATCGGCGATCACCACCTCCACCGCCGGCGCGCCTCCGTCCGGCACGGCCCGCAGGGTCACCGCGATCCGGGGGGAGGGGGAGGGAGGAGGAGCAGGCGCGCTCGCCGCCGCCGCGCCCGCGCCGGGCGTGGCGGCGGCTGCGGCGGTGGCCTCGCACGCGTCGCAGGCGTTGAGGATGAGGTTGTGGAAGGCGCGGCGCAGCGGCTCGTAGTGCGCCGGGACCATGGGCAGGTCCGCCGGGCGCTCCACCCGGGCGGCCAGCGACGGCGGCACGGTGCTGCTGATCAGCGACTGCAGCAGCTCGCCCAGGTCCACCGGCGCCGTGGGGCCCTCGGGCAGCCGGCCCAGCGCGGTGAAGTCGCGCGCCATCTGCTCGATGCGGGCGCTCTCGCCGTCAATGATCTCCAGCAGCTCGCGCTGGTCGGGGCGCGCGCCCTCGGTCAGCCGCTCGGTGGCGAACCGCAGCGGCGTGAGCGGGTTCTTGAGCTCGTGCGCCACCTGGCGCGCCAGGTCGCGGAAAGCCCGGAGCTGCGCGGCCTCGACCTCGCGGGCGCGGGCGGCGCCCAGGTCCGCCGCCATCTGCCGGAAGGCGCCGCGCAACACCGCGAACTCAGGGGCGCCGCGGGCCGCGGGCGCGTCCGGGAGCGGCTCGCCTCGGGTCAGCCGTCCCGTCCAGGCGATGAGTTCGTCAATGGGCCGGGAGAGCTGGCGGGAAAGGTGGCCGGCCAGGCGGACGGTGCCCAAGGTGACCAGGGTGAGGAGCGCGGCGGCGACGCCCGCGAGCGCCGGGACCGCCACCCGCTCGCGCCACCACACGCTCTCGTGCGCCCGGCTGAGCGAGTTGCTCAGCTCCTCGGCGTGGCGGGCCAGCGCGGCGCGCGCGCCGCGCGAGAGGCGCTGGTCCGCCAGGGCGCGCTCCACGCCGCGCCAGGTGGCGCCCGCCCGGTCCCAGGCCGCCACGCCGCCGACGGGCGTGGCGATGGGTGGCGCGAGCAGCACCAGGCCGATGCCCGCGCCCGCGGGGATCGCCGCGACCACGACGAGCCAGACGAAGATCCTGCGGCGAAAGGCGAGGGCCACCGGTAGAAGTTGGCGCCGCACCAGGGGAGTCTCAAGAGCGCAGAAGGGTCGGATTCCCGGACGGTCGCCAGAGGGCAGGTGGGCCGTGGCTGCCAGCCGCCAGAAATCGGACTCCGGACCAGCGGCCGGTACTTGCCACATGCTCTGGTGGCGCCGAGCTGACAGCTGGAAGCCACCGGCAACTTGGCGTCCGGCAACTTCACTGGTTCGAGGTACTTAGCTGCGCGGTCCCAGGACTCGGAGCTAGCCGCCGGAACGGCCTCCGGCTATCATTTAAGGCTGGTGCCGTCCGTGCGCACGTCCGTGGGATCGGCTCATCTGGCCGAGGTCTTCGATACCGCCCAGGAGCGGGATCCGATCCGGGCCGGACGTGCGTGGTCGCGGGGGAGCGGCGCCTGCGCCTGTGTCGTACCGTCGGAAGGGGCCATCCTGCGGGGCGAGGACCTCACCGCCTTCGCCCGCCGGCAGCTGGCCGACTACAGGGTGCCGGATCTGGTCAGCGTGTTCGACGCCATGCCGCTCACGGCGAGCGGCAAGGTGAAGCGACGCGAGCTGGCCCAGGTCGTGGCGCTCGACCATCCAGCCACGTGAAGGAGTCCATGACCTTTCCGTCTCCGCGCCCGGCGAGCAAGCAGCCGCCGGCGCACGCGCCCAACGCGGCGCTGCTGATCGATTTCGACAACGTCACCATGGGCATCCGCTCCGACCTTCAGGCCGAGCTGAGGAAGCTCATGGATTCGGACATCATCCGGGGGAAGGTGGCGGTGCAGCGGGCCTACGCCGACTGGCGGCGCTACCCGCAGTACATCGTGCCGTTGTCGGAGGCCTCGATTGATCTGATCTTCGCCCCGGCCTTCGGGTCGAACAAGAAGAACGCCACCGACATCCGGCTGGCCATTGACGCGGTGGAGCTGGTGTTCACGCGTCCCGAGATCGGGACGGTGATCCTGCTCTCGGGCGACTCGGACTTCTCCTCCCTGGTCATCAAGCTGAAGGAGTACGGCAAGTACGTGATCGGGGTGGGCATCCGGGAGTCGGCCTCCGATCTGCTGATCCAGAACTGCGACGAGTACTACTCGTACAACGAGCTGGCGGGTCTGGCGCGCGCCGGCGAGGACGATGGTCCCAAGCGCGACCCCTGGGACCTGGTGGTGGACGCGGTGCTGGAGATGAAGAAGCGCGGCGACGTGATGCGCTCCGACCGGCTCAAGCAGGTGATGCAGGAGCTCGACGCCGGCTTCGACGAGAAGAACGTGGGGATGAGCCGGTTCTCCAAGTTCGTGGACGAGGCCAAGCGCCGCGGGCTGATCACCGCGACCAAGCTGGAGAACGGGCAGCTCGAAATTGACCTGGGGCCCTCGGCGCCGGGCGGGGAGCGGGCCCTGCCGCCCATCCCCGGCGGCGCGGACGAGCGACGCGGGCAGGAGCGCGCGGCGCGCGACCAGGAGCGCGGCACGGCGGCGCCGCGGCCCC
>JAJYLI010000026.1 GCA_021787855.1 bacterium
CGGTCGGGCAGCTTCAGGATGGCGGCGTTGCCGCTGGTGGCGGCGATCAGCGCCTGGAGCGTGGGCATGCCGTACTCGACCATCGTCTCCAGCTCGCGCACGTTGTCACCGTGCGGGAAGACGCCCACGTCGCCGCCGAAACAGATGAGCACGCCCGCGGCCAGGGCGTCGCGGAACGCCTGGCGGTCGCGCGCCAGGCCGGGCGGCATGGAATCCACGCCCTTCCGCCAGCCGTCGTACTCCGCGATGGCCTGGTAGGCCGCCACCGTCGGGCAGAACCCCACGTGGTGCTCGGCCATGAGGCGGAACACCTCGGGCGTGCCCTCGTTGCCGTGCTCGATGGTGGTGACGCCCGCCAGGATCGCGCGCCGCATCGCCTCCGCGGTGTAGGCGTGCTCGGAGACCGGGTGCCCGGCGCTCGAGGCCACCGCGACGATGGTGTTCCACTCCTCCTGGGTGAAGGTCGGCTCCACCTCGCCGTGCGGGCCCCAGCGCGCGTCGCCGTAGATCTTCACCCAGTCGGCGCCGCGGCCGATCTGGTCGCGCACCACGCGGGTCAGGTCGTCCACGCCCCCGGCCGCCTCGGCGCCGAAGGCCAGATCGCGCTCGGGCGCGCCCCTGGGCCCGTAGGCGCCCTGCGCCACGATGGCGCGGGTGGCCACCAGCAGGCGTGGCCCGGGGGTGATGCCCTGGTTGATGGCGTCGCGCAGCCCGACGTCGGCGTAGCCCGCGCCCTCGGTACCGAGGTCGCGCTCGGTGGTGATGCCCGCCAGGAGCGTGGTCCTCGCCGCGGCCACCGCCCGCGCCACCCTGAGGCCCAGGGGCTCGTAGAGCACCTGGTCGTTCCAGCTGGTCTCGTTGTAGGGGTGCAGGAAGAGGTGCGAGTGGCCCTCGATCATCCCGGGCATCAGCGTGAGGCTCCCGAGATCGAGGAAGCGGGCGCCCGCGGGGCGCCGGATCGAGGCCGCCGGTCCGGCGGCGGCGATCCGCCCGCCGGCGACCACCACCTCCCAGCCGCTCTGGAGCTGCGCGCCGTCGAACACCTGCGCGGCACGCAGGACGTACGTCGTTTCCGGCGCGGCGGCCGCGGCGGGCGCCCGCTGGGCGGCGGCGGCGGTGGGGACGGCCGCGCACGCGGCCAGGGTCACGAGGACGCGTTCAGCTCGCAGCATGGGGCCCCCCTGCTTGATCGCTACCTGCCGAGCGCCGCCAGCATCTCCTCCGTGCTCGTCAGCTTCACGCGCGGCCGGCCCTGCGCCTTGCCGCGCTCACTCTCGATCCTGTCCAGGCGCTGCCAGTCGGCGAAGCTCACCACCCTCGGCTGCCGGCCTCGGACCAGCCGCTCCGCGGCGTCCGCGCCCGGCTGCGCCGGCGTGGGCACCGCCCCGGCCGCGAGATCCTCGAGCATCGCGCCCACCGTCTCCACCGCGTCGGGCTTGTTGGTGCCGATGACGCCGGAGGGGCCGCGCTTGATCCAGCCCGCGACGTACAAGCCGGGCTGCGGGTCGTGGGTGGCGGGGTCCAGGATCCTGCCCGCCGCGTTGGGGATGACGCCGCGCTTCTCGTCGAACGGGACGTCCGGCAGCGCGACGCCGCGGTAGCCCACCGACCGGAACACCAGCTCGACCGGCAGGTCCTCGAAGGCGCCGGTGGCCACGGCCTTGAGCTTGCCGGGCTCGCCCTCCAGCCGGTTCCGCACCGCCTTCATGCCGCCGACCCGGCCGTGCGCGTCGCCAACGAGCTCCACGGGTGAGAGCAGGAACCGCAGGTTCAAGAGCCGCGCCTTGCCGGCGGGCGCCCGGGTCGCGAACTCCTGGAGCACCTCGACCTTGCGCTTCATGAGCTTGTCGTCGGAGGCGTCCAGCTCCCGCTGGCTCAGGGGATCGAGCGCGACCTCTTCCGGCAGGACCCGGACGTCCGCGGCCTCCAGCTCCCCCATCTCCTTGGCCTCGGGGGTGGTGAAGGCCGCCTGCACCGGCCCGCGGCGGCCGATCAGGTACACCTCCTTCACCCGGCTGCGCTTCAGCGCGTCGAGCGCGTAGTCGGCGACGTCGGTCGTCGCCAGCTCCGCGGGCGTGCGGCACAGCATGCGCGCCACGTCCACCGCCACGTTGCCCACGCCGATCACCGCCACGCGCTCGACCGACAGGTCGAACTCGAGGTGCCGGTAATCGGGGTGCCCGTTGTACCACGCCACGAACTCCGTGGCCGGATGGCTCCGCGCCAGGTCCTCGCCCGGGATCCCCATCCGCCGGTCGGTCTGCGCCCCGGTGGTGAAGCAGATGTGGTGGTAGTGGCGCCGCAGGTCGGCCAGCGTGACGTCGCGGCCGAACGCCACGTTCCCGAAGAACCGGAACCCGGGCTTCTTCGCCACGGTGTCGAAGGAGCGGGTCACGTTCTTGATCCGCTCGTGGTCGGGGGCGACGCCGAAGCGCACCAGCCCGTACGGCGAGGCGAGCCGCTCGTACAGGTCCACCTCGACCGCGAGGTCCGGGCGCGCCAGCAGCGCCTGGGCCGTGAAGAAGCCGGCGGGGCCGGCGCCCACGATCGCCACGCGCAGGGGCTGCGCGGCGGTACCGGGCTGCGTCATGCGATGATCTCCTGGTCGCGAGTCGTCGGGCCGCGGGGCCCAATGTAACCCGGGGAGGGCGCCGCAGAAGTCGTGCCACTCCTGGCCCTCGCCCCCGGGAAGCCCGCGCCGTACCTTCCCAGGCCGTGCACGCGCGCGCCACCGAACTGATCCGCACGCTGGGCCTCAAGCCGCACCCCGAGGGCGGGCACTACCTGGAGGTGTTCCGCTCCTCGCGCATCATCCCGGTGGGCGACGGCCGCCGGCCGGCCGCGACCCACATCTTCTTCCTGCTCGCCGAGGGGGAGCACAGCCGCTGGCACCGGCTGGCCTCCGACGAGCTGTGGCAGTGGTACGAGGGCAGCCCGCTGGAGCTGCGCACCGTCCCGCACCGGGACCCGCGGCTGGTGGTGCGGCGCCTCGGCTCCCTGGATTCCGGCTCGCTGCCCGTGGTGGACGTGCCCGCGGGCATCTGGCAGGCGGCCCGCCCGCTGGGCCCCTACGCGCTGGTGGGCTGCACCGTCGCGCCGGGATTCGACTTCGCCGATTTCGAGCTGCTGGCGGACGATCCTGAAGAGCGCGCGTACTTGAGCGCGGCCGGCGTCGAGCTGCGGTGAGCCAGGCGGCGCTCGAACGTGTGCGCACGCCCTTCCGGGCGCTGTTCCAGACCTTCGTCCCGGAGGCCGTGGCGCTGGACGAGCGCGGCTGGGGCGAGGCCGAGGAGATCGTCGAGCGGTTCCTCGCCACCCGGCCGGCCGCGGTGCGCCGCCAGCTCGTCCTGCTGATCCGGCTCCTCGACCTGCTGCCGGTCGCGCGCCACGGCCGGCGGTTCCGCTCGCTCGATGCGGCGCGGCGGCTGCGGCTCCTCGAATCGCTCGAGCGCTCGCGGCTGCTGCTCCTGCGCCGGGGGGTCTGGGGCCTGAGGACCGTGGCCTTCATGGGTTACTACACGCGGCCGGAGGCCGCGGCGGCGATCGGCTACCGCGCCGACGCGCGGGGCTGGGAGGCGCGCCGGTGATCCCGGCGCCGGTCGTGCCGCCGTTCGGGCGGCGCGACGAACGACCCCGGCGGCCACCCGGGAGGAGTCCGGCGTGGTGAGGGAGCGCGAGTACGACGTCGTGATCGTGGGCTCCGGCGCGGGCGGCGGCACCGTGGCGCAGGAGCTGGCGCCGATGGTGGCGGCCGGCGTCCGCATCCTGGTGCTGGAGCAGGGCCCGCGCCTGGCGGACGGGGAGTTCACCGGCCGCGAGATCGAGATGGCCGACGCGCTGTACGAGGACGGCGGCGGCTTCCTCACGGCCGACGGCACCATGACCCTCGCCTTCGGCCGCGCGTACGGCGGCTCGACGGTGGTCTACACCGGCACCTCGCTGGTCGCGCCCGAACGGGTGATCCGCGCGTGGGGCGTGCCCGGCCTCGACCACGCGGACGTCGCGCGCCGCTCGGCGAAGTTCATCGAGCAGAACCACGTCCACCTGCTCGGCGACGATCTGATCAACGACAACAACCGCCTGTTCGTCGAGGGCTGCGGGAAGGCCGGCTACCGGGCGGAGCAGTTCCCGCTCAACCTCCGGGGCTGCAAGGGCTCGAGCCTGTGCAACCTCGGCTGCCCCAATGCCGCCAAGATGGGCGTCCACCGCATCCAGTTGCCGGTTGCGCAGTCGCGAGGGGTTCAGATCGTAACCCGTGCCGAAGTCCTGCGGATCGAAGATCGCGCGCTCTCCGTGCTGGTGAGCCCCAAGAGGCCAGGTGACAAGGGACAAGAGTCCGAGTGGGAGCCGGGCGAGTACCGCGTCGCCGCGCGGGTGGTCGTCGCCGCCGGGGGCGCGGTGGGCTCCCCCGCCCTGCTGCTCCGATCCGGCTTCGGCGCGCGGCTGCCGGCGCTGGGGGCCGGCTTCACCTGCCACCCGGCGCACATCCTGGTGGCGGAGCACGAGCGACCCATCACCAACGACGTGGGCCATCCCAAGAGCTTCTTCGTGGACCGCGGGGCGGAGGAGGGGTACGTCCTGGAGACCTGCATGTACTTTCCCTTCACCACCGCCAAGAACCTCACCGGCTTCGGGCCCGCGCACGGCGCGCTGATGCGGGCCTTCGCCCGGCTCCAGATGATCCTGGTCCTGGCGTGCGACAAGGCGGTGCCGGAGAACCGCGTGACGGTGGACCGGGACGGGAAGCCGGTGGTGCGCTACACCTTCGCGCCGCGCACGATCGAGGCCATGGTGCGCGCCACCCGCGCCTCCGCCAGGATCTTCTTCGCCGCCGGCGCGCTGCGCGTGCACGCCCCGTCCGCCGATCCGCCGCTGATCGAGCGGCGCGACGCGGCGCGGGTGGACGAGCTGATCCAGGCCCGCCACTTCCAGCCCGGGCGCATCTCGGTCTCCGCCGCGCACCTGATGGGGGGCTGCGCCATGGGCTCCGCCGGCGACACCGCCCGCTCGGTCACCGACGCCCGGGGCCGGGTCCACGGCGTGCCCTGGCTCCGGGTCGCCGACGCGAGCCTGTTCCCCGACTCGCTCGAGATCAACCCCTACCTCACCATCATGGCGCTGGCCGACCGCGTGGCCGAGGGGATCCGCGCCGACGCGCGCGACCTGCTGGCGACCGGCGCGGCCGCGGGGAGCGCGGCGTGAAGCTCGGCGGCGGCGCGATCGTCGCCCGCGCGCTCGCGGACGAAGGCGTCGCCCTCGCCTTCGGCATCCCCGGCACGCACAACATCGAGCTGTACGACGCGCTCGCCGCCTCGGACGCGGTGCGCGCGGTGCCGGTGACCGACGAGCAGAGCGCCGGCTTCATGGCCGACGCCGTGTGGCGAGCGTCGGGCGGGACCCGCCTGGCCTGCGCCAACCTCGTTCCCGGCGCCGGCCTCACCCACGCCATGAGCGGCATCGCCGAGGCGTTCCTGGACAACGCCGCGCTGCTGGTCCTGGGGTGCGGGATCCGCCGCGACACCGGCAAAGCGTACCAGCTCCACGACGTGGACCAGGCGGCGATGGTGCGGCCGGTGACCAAGGCGCAGCTCCGGCCCGCGACGGGCGCGGAGCTGTATGGCGCCGTGCGCGACGCCTGCCGCCTCGCCCGCGAGGCCCCCGCCGGCCCGGTGTTCGTGGAGGTGCCGGCGGAGCTGTACCTGTTCATGCACGACGTGGATTTCGCCACCCCTCGACCCCCCACACCCTCCACCGCGCACCCCGCTGATCCCGATCCGGCCGAGCTGCGGAAGGCCGCCGAGCTGCTCAACGCCGCCCGCCACCCGCTCCTCTACCTCGGCGCCGGCGCGGCCGGCGCGGCGGCGCACCTGGTCGCCCTCGCCGAGCGGCTGGAGGCGCCGGTCGCGACGACCTTCCAGGGCAAGGGCGTCTTCCCCGAATCGCATCCGCTGGCGCTGTGGCCGGGCTTCGGCGACGCCGCGCCGCCGTTCGCCCGGCGCATCGCCGCCGGGCGTGACGCGACGCTCGCCATCGGCTGCCGCTTCGGCGAGGTCGCCACCGGAAGCTACGGGCTGACGCCGCCGCAGCCGCTCGTGCACGTGGACGCCGACCCGCGGGTGTTCGGCCGCAACTACCCCACGGCCGCCACCCTGGTAGGTGACGCCGCGCGCGTCGTGCCGGCGTTCCTCGAGGCGCTCGCTCCCCGCCCCAGGGACGCCGCGCTGCGCGAGGCCATCCGCACCGGCCACGCCGAAGTCGCGAGGGGATGGGACGCCGCCGCGGACGGCGCGCGCGTCTCCCCGCACCGGCTGCTGCGCGCGCTCCAGGAGCGCTTCGGCCCGGACACGATCTTCACCGCCGACAGCGGCAACGGGATGTTCCTGGCGATGGAGATGCTGCGGCTGGAGCAGCCGGGGAAGTTCCTCGCGCCCGTGGATTACTCCTGCATGGGCTACGCGGTACCGGCCGCCATCGGCGCGAAGCTCGCGCAGCCCCGCTCCCCCGTCGTCGCGCTCGCGGGCGACGGCGCGTTCCTCATGACCGGCCTGGAGCTGCTGACGGCAGCGCAGCTCGGCGTCGGCGTGGCCGCTTTCGTGCTGCGCGACGGCGAGCTGGCCCAGATCGCCCAGTTCCAGGACGTGGCCCTGAACCGCAAGACGGCCAGCGCCGTGCCCGACTATGACCTGCGGGCCCTGGCCCAGGCGCTCGGCCTGGCCTACGTCGCCTGCGAGAGCGACGCGCAGATCGCGCCCGCCCTCGAGCAGGTCGCGCTCGCGACCGCGCTCGGCAGGCCGGTGCTGGTGGACACGGCCATAGACTACTCCGCGAAGACCTGGTTCACCCGCGGGGTCGTGAAGACCAACCTGCTGCGGCTCCCCTGGAAGGACCGGCTGCGCTTCGTGGCCAGAGCGCTGGGACGGAAGCTGGGGGCCGGGGGCTAGGGGTCAGGGGTTGGGGCCCCACCACCCCACCCGGATATCCGCGCGAACGGCCTCTCCCCAACCCCTGACCCCCGCGTCACTCAGAACCACACCCGCATCCCCACCGTCGGCCCGCGGAACGGCTCGCCCAGGCCGACCCGCGTCCACCGGTAGCCGCCCTGGAGCTCGACCCGGCCGATGAACACCGACCCGTTGGCCATCAGGTCCACGAACCCGGTGCCGAACAGCGGTCCGCCCTCCCAGGTGAGCGGGGCGAGCCGTGCGGTGGCACCGAGGCCGAAGGGCCGGCCGGGGAACGACTGCACGCCCAGCTCGAGCTCCGGCCCTCCCGCGCCGCGGCCGTTGTCCAGCACGAGGCCCTGGAGCCCCAGCCCCACCTTGACGTATCCCACGTCCCCCAGCGGCCCGAGACCATCCAGCCCCACCCGCGCCAGGTGCAGGTAGTCCGTGCCGTCGGGACGCGGCTCCCGGTAGAAGCTGTACTCCGCCGACAGATACCCGATGCCGTACGCGCCCTCCAGCGCGATCCGCCCGGCCCGCAGGCTGGACTGGTCGTCCAGGAAGTAGTCGGCCGTGAGCGCGCTGAACGTACGCCCCTCGGTCACGTTGCGGAGCACGAAGCTCTCCCGGTCGGCCGGGCCCGCGTACGGGTAGTCGAGGTAGCCTTGCCCGGGGGGCTCCGGCGCTGGCGGGGCGCCGTCAGGGGCCACCCCGCCGTGACCGTGCGAGTGGAAGAGCAGGCGGATCAGCCAGAAGAAGCCGCCGCCCCCGTCGTCATCCCCGTGGTCGTGGCCATGGTGGCCGGACTCGTGGTTCTCGGCGTTCTCCGCGGACTTCTCGACGTCGTCTATCTTGCCCTTGTCCTGGCCGCGCGCCGCCGCCGGCAGGGCGGCGCCGAACGCCAGGCAAACCGCGAACGGGGCGAGCCGCGAGAGGTTCACGCCCCACGGCGCGGGCATGCGGCGTGCCAGAACGGCAACCGCGCCGCCAGGGCGATCTTGACGATGCCTTGACGGCGCGGTGGATGCCGGGATGTCCTAACGGTGTGACGGCGCGCTGCCGCAGGACGACACAGAAACCCCTACAGGCTCACTGCATTCTCGCCAATCGCTCCTTCAGCCTCGCGTCGTTCGGGAACCGCTTCACCAGGCCTTCCAGCACGGCGCGCGCCGAGTCCTTCATGCCCGCGGTCTCGAAGGCGTTCATCCTGGCGAAGGCGATCCGGAACGCCAGGAAGGGCTCGGAGTCGGGGACGGCGATCCGGTCCAGCGCGGCCAGCGCCGCCTGCGGGTCCTTGCGGTCCACCAGCAGCGATTGCGCGGCGACGAGCTGGACGTCGGCGTCGCCCGGGTTGAGCCGCGCGAGCTGGGCGATGAGCGAGTCCGCCACGGCGGGCTGGTGCGCGCGGCGCGCCACCATCGCCTCGTCGAACAGCCCCGCGTTGAGGAGCCGGTGCACGTCGAGCGTGTCGCCGGTCCTCAAGCCCGGGCCGCCGGCGTAGGAATAGACCAGGTCCCCACCGCGGTTGCCGGCCACGTACACGGCGCCCAGCGCGGCGATCCCGACGATGGCCGAGGCGATCTCGGCCCAGCGGCGCCACTGGCCGCGGCGCATCAGCAGCAGGCCCAGGACCTCCAGCCCACCCACCACCAGCAGCACGTCCCGGGCGTCCTCGCCGGCGTCCTGGTGGGCGTTCACCTGGGCGGCGACCCCGGGGATCTGCTGCACGCGCTCGTGCGCCTCGCTGCCCGACTGCGCCGCCACGACACTCGACAGGGCCGCCAGGATCAGCAGCACCGCCGCCGACTCCCGGGTGAAGGCGAACTTCCCCGTGAGCGACACCCAGCGGAACAGCACGCCCATGATGGCCAGCGCGATCACAAAGTGCACGACGATCGGGTGATACGCCGCGATGTTCGGCATCGTCTCGTTTCCGTATGGGATGGCCGGGAATGATCGCCGGTCGGCGGCGTGATAGCAACGGCGGCCCCCCGCGGGGCGCGAGACGCGAGGAGGGAGAGGCGAGACAGCCCCGTGCTTGACACCTCCCGGGGCGGAGGGGCAGGTTCGCGGGAGCCTGCGGTCCCGGGGAACGGCTGAAACCGGGCGTGGAAGGGGCCCGTCGTGATGGACGTGGCGGCGCTCGACGCGCGCGTGACCTCCGCTCTCGCGGGGCGGTACGCCATCCGGCAGGTGATCGGCGTCGGGGGCGCGGCGACCGTGTATCGCGCCGCGGACCTCAAGCACGGCCGCGACGTCGCGCTCAAGGTCCTGCGCCCCGAGGTGGCGGCCTCGCTGGGCGCCGAGCGCTTCATCCGGGAGATCCGGACCGCCGCGCGGCTCACCCACCCGCACATTCTGCCGCTGCACGATTCCGGCGAGGCCGACGGGCTGCTGTACTACGTGATGCCCTTCGTCGAGGGCGAGTCGCTCCGCGACCGGATCGCGCGGGAGCGGCAGATGCCGGTGCCGGACGCGGTGGCGATCGCGTGCGAGGTGGCCGAGGGACTCGACTACGCCCATGGCCGCGGGGTCGTCCACCGGGACGTCAAGCCGGAGAACGTGCTGTTCCCCGGCGGCCGGGCGGCGCTGACCGACTTCGGCGTCGCGCGCGGAGCCGCGGCGGAGGACGCCGCGCCGCTGACGGAGACGGGCCTCGCCGTCGGCACGCCCGAGTACATGAGCCCCGAGGCGTGCGCGGGGGGCGAGGCGGTGGACGGGCGCAGCGACGAGTACTCCCTGGCGTGCGTGCTGTACGAGATGCTGGCCGGGCGTCCGCCGTTCACGGCGGCCACGCCGCAGGCGGTGCTCGCCCGCCACCTGGCCGACGCGGTCCCGCCGCTCGGCACCGTGCGGCCCGACGCGCCGGCCAACGTGATCCGCACGGTGATGCGGGGCCTGGGGAAGGCGCCGGCGGACCGCTTCCCCACGCTCCGGGCCTTCGCCGACGCGCTGCGCAGCGCGGCCGCCGAGCCCGAGGCCAAGCTGGCGCGGTCGGTGGCGGTCCTCCCGTTCGCCAACTCGGGCGGCCCGCCCGAGGACGACGTGCTGTGCGACGGGATCACCGAGGAGATCATCAACGCGCTGTCGCACCTCGAGGGGCTCCGGGTGCCCTGCCGCACCTCGGTGTTCGCCTTCAAGGGCAAGGCGGCCGACGTGCGCGCCG
This sequence comes from bacterium, assembly GCA_021787855.1. GTDB lineage: Bacteria > Gemmatimonadota > Gemmatimonadetes > Gemmatimonadales > JACORV01 > Fen-1245. The sequence continues at coordinate 10,108 of JAJYLI010000026.1, forward strand.
CGGGCGCCCAGCTGCACGTGGGCGCGGTCCTGGAGGGCACGGTGCGCCGCGCCGGCAGCCGGCTGCGCGTCTCGGTGCGGCTGGTCAACGTCGCCGACGGCTACCTGCTCTGGTCGGAGCGCTACGACCGCGAGATGGCCGACGTGTTCGCGATCCAGGACGACATCGCCCGGTGCATCGCCGCCGCCTTCCAGGTGCTGCTGACCGACGACCAGCGCGCGGCGCTGGGGCGCATCCCCACGCGGGACATCCGCGCCTACGAGTACTACCTGCGCGGCCGCCAGTTCTTCCACCAGGCGCGGCGCAAGAGCCTCCAGTTCGCCGAGGAGATGTTCCGGCGCGCCATCGCGCTGGATCCCGGGTACGCGCAGGCGTGGGCCGGCCTCGCCGACTGCCACTCGCTGCTGCAGATGTACTACCCCGGCACCTCCCCGGAGCCGGGCCTGGGCGTGGAGGCCAGTGCGCGGGCGCTGGCCCTCGACGCGGCGCTGCCGGAGGCGCACGCCGCGCGGGGGTTCGCGCTGTGGCAGGCCAGGCGGGTGGACGAGGCCGTCGTCGAGCTGGAGGAGGGCCGCCGCCTCGACCCGCGGCAGTTCGAGGCGCGCTACTTCCTCGCGCGGCTGCGGTTCAGCCAGGGGGACATCGCGCAGGCCGCCGCGCTGTTCGAGGAGGCCGCGCGCGCCCGGGAAGACCCCGAGGCGCGGTTCTTCGCCGCGCAGAGCTACGCCGCCCTGGGCCGCGCCGCCGAGGCGGAGGCCGCCTACCGGCGGGCCCTGCACGTGGCGCGGCTGCGCCTGGAGCTGAACCCCGACGACTCCCGCACCGCCACCATGTGCGCGGTGGCGCTGTGCCGCCTCGGCGAGCGGGACGAGGGACTGGCCTGGGCCCAGCGCGCCCGCGCCATTGATCCCGACGATTCGGGCGTGCTGTACAACGTCGCCTGCCTGTTCGCGCTCGAGGGCCAGCGCGAGGAGGCGCTCCAGTGCCTGGAGGAGGCGTTCCGCGGCGGCTTCGGCGCGCGGGACTGGATCGCCCACGATCCCGACCTCGAGAGCCTGCGCGCCGATCCCCGCTTCCAGGCGCTGCTGGCCATGCCCGTGGGGTCCGCGAGCGGGTGAGCGCTCCGCCCGCGGGGCCCGCGGCCGCGCCCGTCGCCGCGCCACCGGCCGCCCCGCCGCCCTTCGCGGCCCGGCTGGTGTGGGGCCTGGCGGCGCTGTTCCTGGTGCTGCACGTCGCCGCCGATCTGGTCGCGCCCTACGGCTTCCAGCGCGACGAGTTCCTCTACTTCGCGATGGGCGACCACCTGCGCCTGTGGCGGATGGACTTCCCGCCGTTCATCGCGATCGCCGCGCGCGCCGCGCGGCTCGTGGCGGGCGACGCCATGGCGGGGATCCGCCTGGTGCCCAACCTCGCCGCCAGCGCCCTCGTCGTGCTCGCGGCCGCGCTGGCGCGCCGCCTGGGCGGCGGGCGCCTCGCCCAGGGCTTCGCCGCGCTGGCCGTCGTCGCCAGCGTGTTCTTCCAGCGCGCCGGCACCCTGTTCCAGCCTACGATCCTGGACGCGCTGTGGTGGACCCTCGGCTTCTACGCCCTGGCGCGGCTGGCCCGCGCGGACCCGCCGGCGGGGCGCTGGTGGCTGCTGCTGGGCGTCGCGGGCGGGATCGGGCTGCTCACCAAGTTCAGCATCCTGTTCCTGGGCTTCGGGATCCTGGTCGCGCTGCTCGTGACCCGGCATCGCCGCGCGCTCACGGCCCGGTGGCCGTGGGTGACGCTGCTCCTCGCGCTGGCGATCGGCAGCCCCAGCCTGGTGGGCCAGGTGCGGCTCGGCTGGCCCGTCGTGGAGCAGATGCGCGACCTCCAGGCGGGGCAGCTGGCGCACGTCGGCATCGCCACCTTCTTCCTCACCCAGCTGATGTTCGGACCCGCGATGCTGGTCGCCGCCGGTGGCGCGGTCGCGCTGCTCTTCGCGCCGGCGCTCCGCCCCTTCCGGGTGGTCGGCTGGAGCTGCGTGGCGGTCTGGGCGCTGCTGGTCGCGCTGCACGGCAAGGCGTACTACGTGGGGGCGACCTATCCGGTGCTGTTCGCGGCGGGAGGCGTCGCGCTGGAGGCGGTCCGCCGTGCCCGGCTCCGGGCCTGGCTCGCCGGGACCGCGGTCTGGGCCACGGGCCTCTACGGACTGCTGGTGCTGCCGCTGGGCCTGCCGTTCCTCGCGCCCGCGCCGATGCAGCGCTACGTCCACGCCATCGGCGCGGTCCAGGCCCTGCGCGACAACCAGGGCCACCTGCTGCGGCTGCCGCAGGACTACGCCGACATGCTGGGCTGGCGCGCCCGCGCCGCGGCGGTGGCGCAGGCCTGCCGGACGCTCTCCCCGCTGGAGCGCGCCCAGGCGGTGGTGATCGCGAACAACTGGGGCGAGGCGGGGGCGCTGGAGTTCTACGCGCCCCGCTACGGCCTGCCGCCGGTGGTGAGCGCGTCCGGCTCGTTCTGGTTCTTCGGGCCCGGCGCCAGGCCCGGCGCGGTGGCCGTGACGCTGGGCGAGAGCCGGGACGCCCTCGCGCGGCTGTACGACTCCGTCCAGGCGGGACCCCACCTCGTCAATCCGTGGACGGTGCGGGAGGAGCAGGATCTCACCGTGTATATCGGGCGCGGGCCGAAGGCGACGCTGCAGGCGGTGTGGCCCCGGGAGGCGGGAAGAAACTAGCGGAGATCCACCGCCTGCTGGACCACCAGGGCCCAGCGCCCGCCGGCGAAGCCGGCGCCCAGCCGGTCGGCGATGGAGACCTCCGTCACCTCGCCCCGGGTGGATCGGGTGGCCCCGAGGCGCAGGGCCAGGCCCAGGTCGCCGGCGGCGCGGGGACGCTCGTTGCCGTACCACGCCCCGCCCCACTCGATGAACGGCGCCAGCCCGACGCCCACCAGCCCCAGGAAGTTGTCGTCCACCAGGAAGCGGTCCTCGGCCACCACCCAGTAGCGGCGGGTCCCGGTGAAGGTGTGGGCGGCGAAGGCGCGGGGGCCGTCCAGGTCCTGCCACAGGTCGAACTCGGTGCCCGGCGCCACGTTCGTCGCGGCGCCGCCCTCGGCGTGGAACACCAGCGTCTGGCGTGGGAGCCGCTGGCTCATGGCGGTCATGGCCGCCTCGACGCGCCCGGAGTCGAGCCCGGCGGCGGTGAGCATGCCGTCGGCGTCGAGCCGGAGCCAGGCGAAGCCCCGGGACCACGCGGTGCCCCACTGCGCCTGGATCTCCGGCCCCACGCCGGCGCGCCCCGGCGCGTAGCCGAAGCCGCGCGGGGCCGCCCACAGCCCCAGGTACAGCCGCCGCGAAACGTCCACGTCCTCGTGGCGCGCGAACTTGTCCAGGTGCTCGGCCACCTGATAGCGCGTGCGGCCCAGCGAGAGCCCCAGCCCCGCCGCGAAGGTCAGCGAGTCGGGCGCGGCCGGCGCGCCGTAGGCGGTGAAGTCCTCCCGCCGAAGCTGCGCGAACCAGATCAGCCGGGTGTACGCCTCGTCGCCGGCTTTGAGGGCCCGGCCGCCGCTCAGCGCCAGCACCAGCGCGCGGCGCCGCGTGGAGTCGGCCAGGGCGCCGTCGCGGAACGTCAGCACCCGGGTGGTGCCCGCCTCGCCGCTGCCCACCAGCGCCCACGGCGCCGCGGTCTCGTAGAACGGCACGCCGTAGTCCCAGTACCCGACGCTGCCGTCGGACAGGTCGAGGAGCCCCAGGTCCAGCACCGCGCGCCGCGCCAGGAACGCGGGCGCGTGCAGCGCCCCCTCCCAGTCCGAGCGGTCCGGGGTCCGCTGGTACAGCCCCGTGACCTCGTTGGCCGTGCCGAGCAGGTTCTTCTCCACCAGCCCCGCGCTCCAGGAGATCGAGCCCGCGGACGAGGAGAAGTCCCCCTGCGGCCGGAGGCTCCAGCCGTCCGCGGTGGTCACCCGGACACCGAACCGGCCGTCCACGCGCGTCGTGTCCAGCGACACGTCGCGGAACACCCCCAGCCCTCGCAGCGCGCGCCCGCTCTCCACGACCCGCGCGGAGTCGTAGCGGTCTCCCTGGTCGAACAGCAGGGTGCGGCGGATCACCCAGGCGCGGGTCCGGACGTGCAGCGCGTCGGCCAGGCGGCCGAGGAAGCCGAGGGTGTTGTCCTGCGAATCGAAGATGTTGCGGTTGACCACCACGATGGTATCAATCGTCTGCGCCCGCGCGGCCGGCGCGGCGGCGAGGGCCGCGAGCATGACCGCCGCGGCGCCCGCCACCGCCCGGGAGGAGATCAAAGCCCCGACATGGCGGTGATCATCAGGCTGCGTGGCGCCCCCTGGTTCCGCTCCATCACGTCCACGTACTGCGCCTGCAGAAGGTTGGACACCTTGGCCTGGAACACCACGCCCTTCACCCTCAGGGCGAAGCGCACGTCCAGCAGCGAGATGTCGCCGCGGGGATCCAGCGGGTACTCGAGCACCTGCTCCAGGCGGCTGCGGTACTGCCAGTCCAGGCCCGCCAGCCCGCCCAGGATGTTGAGCGACGCCGTGGCGTTGTAGCGCGAGCGATAGGGGAGCGGCAGCCCGGTGGTGGCGTCGCGCGTGTCGAGGTACAGCCAGGTCAGGTCGAGGCCCACCAGGCGCGGCCACAGGCTCACCTTGGCGGACGCGTCCAGCCCGCGCACCGTCGCCTGCTGCACGTTCTGGAAGCTGAACTGCGCCACCTGGCCCGGAACGGCCGCGGGGCCGATCAGGTCGTTGTACCACGACTGGAACACCGAGGCGTCCAGCCACAGCCGGCCGAGCGTCGCCGTGCCGCCCACTTCGCCCGACCACGCCCGCTCCGCCCGGAGCGAGGGGTTGGGAACCACCAGCACGCCCTGCTGGGCGGTGGAGACGAACTGCTCGATCACGCTGGGCGCGCGGAAGCCGTGTCCCAGGGACGCGCGGAACGCCAGCGGGCCCGGCGGGGTGAAGGCGAACGCCAGCTTGGGATTGAAGGCCGTCTCGGCCTTGATCCCCGCCACGTGGTGGTAGTCGAAGCGCACCCCGGCCGTCAACCGCAGGTCGCGGGTGATTTCGAACTCCTCCTGCCCGTACGGCGCGGCGTCGCTGATCCCCTTCGCGCCGTAGTACGACGCGTTGACCCCGGTGCCGGCCAGCTCCAGCCCGAAGATGACGCTGTGCTCCGACCCGGGGTGGAAGGACAGCCGCGTGTTCAAGTCCGCCCGCAGCGCGTTGTGCCAGTTGTGGCTGTCGTGCATGTGGTCGCGGACCCAGGTGTAGGTGGCCGAGGGCTCGATCTCGAGCAGTGCCCCGGTCCCCTCCACCGCCGCGTAGCGGCCGCCCGCCAGCAGGTGCGACACCCGGTTCCAGTCCCCCAGCGCCACCGCCGGCACCTCGTAAGGCTGGCTGTCCGACACCCAGCCGTAGAACTGCCCCGACCGCAGGGTGGAGTAGATCGCGTAGGCGTCCCAGGGATGGCTGGCCCCGGGCATGTTGCTGAGCTTGGCCCGCAGCAGCCAGCGCGAGGACTCGCCGTTCTGCTCGTAGCCGTTCGAGTCTTCGCGGCCCACCGCCAGGCGCACGCCCACGGCGCCGATGGCCTGCGAATGCTGCGCGTCCAGACCCCAGTAGTCGGTGCGCGGGCCCTCGAACCGGAACGCCGGCGGCACGTCGTACGCGCCGTAGTACAGCCGCATCGCGTTCTCCGGCCGCGGATCAATGGGGGTCGTGATGACGTTGACCACGCCGCCCATCGCGGAGCTGCCGTACAGGGCCGACTGGCTGCCCTTGACCACCTCGACGCGCTCCACGTCGAGGATCGGCAGCTGCTCGTAGTCGATCTCGCCGCCGTCGCCGGTGAGGATGGGGTGCCCGTCGAGCATCATCAGCACCCGGCTGCCGATGCCTTCCGAGACCCCGGAGGCGCCGCGGATGTCCACCTCGCCGTGGTTCATGTCCACGCCCGCGACGAACGGCATGGCGTCCTGCACCTCGATGGCGCTCTGGCGCAGCACGTCCTGCTGGCTCATGACGACCACGCTCACCGGCGCGGTGCTCAGGCGCTCGGCGCTGCCGGTGGCCGTGACGTCAATGCTGGAGAGCTGCAGCGCCACCGTCCGCAGGGCCACGCGGAGCGTGACCGTGTCGCCGGCGGCGACCACGACGCTGTCCAGCCGCGCCGGGGCGAAGCCGAGCGCGAGCACCCGCACGGTGTAGCGGCCGGGGTCCACGGCGACCACGGTGAACGCCCCCGTGGCGTCGGTCATCGCCGACAGCGGCGTGCCGGCGAGCAGCACGTGGGCGTTCGCGACGGCGCCGGCGGTTTCGGAGTCGGTGACCACCCCGCGGATGACGCCCGGGGCGCCGCCGGTCTGTGCCCGCAGCGATCCGGCCACCAGGGCCAGCGGCGCGAGGACGGCCGCCGCCGCGCGGAGCCGCGCGGCCATCAGCTCAGGGCACCTGGTGCCAGACGTTCGCCACGACCTGGCCGCCGGCGGTGCCGCTCACGCTCAGCACGCTGTCGGCGAGCGTGAACGAGCCGCTGAACTGCGGATTGCCCGCGACCTCCGTGTACTCGGCGATGCACGACGACCCGACCACCTTGTAGGTGCCGGAGTCCACCTGGGTCACGGGCCCCGGCAGATTCACCGAGGCGTCGTACCGCGTCGCCGTGAAGGTGAGGGTCCCGCTGGCCGTGGGGTAGGTGAACGTGTTGGTGCCCAGCGTGATGGACACCAGCGACCAGCTCCCCACCAGGCTCGGTGCCACGCCGCCGTTGCCGTTGCAGTTGCTGCTGGTGGGTGAGGACTTGCAGGCGAACGCGAGCACGGCGGCACTGGCGACGGCCAAAGCCGCGGCGGCGTGCCCCGGTCGGAAACGCGACATGCCTCCTCCGGGTGAGGGTTCCTTCAAGCGTCGCTCTCAACGATAGGCGGTCGCCGCTCCGCGCGCCACGGCGCCCGCGCCCGCGCGCCCCTGGCCGCCGCCGCGCGGCCCCCCTTAGCTTTCGATCCTTCCCCCCCAGGAGCGAGGCGGCGCATGGCGTTGAACGACCTGTTGCTCACCGAGTTCGACACCGAGACGGCGACCACGCGCCGCATGCTGGAGCGCGTCCCCGACGGCAAGACCGGCTGGCAGCCACACCCCAGGAGCATGACCCTGGGCCGGCTGGCGACCCACCTCGCCGAGATCCCGGCGTGGATCGGGCGCGTGCTGTCCCAGAGCGAGTTCGACATCGCGCCCCCGGGCGGGCCGCCCTACAACCCGCGCGTCGTGGAGACCACGGCCGAGCGGCTGGCGCTGTTCGACAAGAACGTGGCCGAGGGACGCCGCGCGCTGGTCGCCGCGGGCGACGCCGAGTTCACCCGGCCCTGGACCTTCCGGCGCGGCGGGCAGACCGTCTGGGCCAAGCCGCGCTACGAGGTGCTGCGCAGCATGGCGATGAACCACCTGGTGCACCACCGCGCGCAGCTCGGCGTGTACCTGCGGCTCAACGAGGTGCCCATCCCGGGCAGCTACGGGCCGTCGGCCGACGAGAAGAGGTGACCATGCGCACCCGCAAGCTCGGCAGCCAGGGCCTGGAGGTCACGGCCCTCGGCCTCGGCTGCATGGGAATGTCGGACTTCTACGCCGGGCGCGACGACGCCGAGTCCATCGCCACCATTCACCGCGCGCTCGAGCTGGGCTGCACCTTCCTCGACACGGCCGACGTCTACGGTCCGTGGACCAACGAGGAGCTGGTGGGCCGCGCCATCAGGGGCCGGCGCCACGAGGTGGTGCTCGCCACCAAGTTCGGCAACCTCCGAGGGCCCGACGGGAGCTGGCGCGGCGTCAACGGCCGCCCGGAGTACGTGAAGCAGGCGTGCGACGCGTCGCTGAAGCGTCTGGGCGTGGAGTACGTGGACCTCTACCAGCAGCACCGGGTGGACCGCACCGTGCCCATCGAGGAGACGGTGGGCGCGATGGCCGAGTTGGTGCGCGCGGGCAAGGTGCGCTATCTGGGCCTCTCCGAAGCCTCGGCCGCGACCATCCGCCGGGCGCACGGCACCCACCCCATCAGCTCGGTGCAGACCGAGTACTCGCTGTGGACGCGCGACGTGGAGGCGGAGATCCTCCCGACCTGCCGCGAGCTGGGGATCGGCTTCATCGCCTACAGCCCGCTGGGGCGCGGGTTCCTCACGGGCAGGATCGGGAAGCCCGAGGACCTCGCGGCGGGCGACGTGCGGCACACCCACCCGCGCTTCCAGGCTGAGAACTTCGCCCGGAACCTGCCGCTGGTGGCGCGCGTGAAGGAGGTCGCGTCCGCGAAGGGCTGCACGCCGGCGCAGCTCGCGCTGGCGTGGCTGCTGGCCAGGGGCGAGCACATCGTGCCGATCCCGGGCACCAAGCGGCGCGCGTACCTGGAGGAGAACCTGGGCGCCGTGGACGTGCGGCTCACGGCGGCGGACGTCGCGCGCATCGAGGCGGCCGCGCCGCCGGGCGCCGCGGCGGGGCCGCGCTATCCCGAGCAGACCATGCGGGGGGTGAACGGCTAACCGCCGCCCAGCCGTTTCTCCACCTCGCCGCCCAGCGCCGCGAGGCCCTGCCGGGTGAGCCGGCGGGCCACGGCATCCAGCAGCCGCTGGCCCATCACCGCGACCGCGCCACCGGTCTCGAAGTCGGCGGCGAAGCGCATCACCGTGGCCGCCCCCGCCGCTTCGAGCCGCACGGCGACGCGGCCCCTGGTCCAGCCCAGCCGCCCCCGCGCATCCACCAGCAGCGTGTAGCGCTCCGGCTCGACCACGTCCGCCAGGGTGACCGCGAGATCGAAGTCCGCCGCGACCAGCGGCCCGAAGCTGACCTGGAGCTGCCCCGCGTAGCGCTCCGGGGCCACCTGCGCGAGCCCCCGCGCGCCCGGCATGGCTCGCGCGATCACCGCGGGATCCAGCAGCAGGGCCCAGACCGCCTGCCGCGGGGCCGGCAGCCGGCGCTCGCCCTCGACGACCGCGGCCCCCCCTACGGCTCGACCCGCAGCGCCAGGTGCGACGGGTAGCGCGCGGTGTGGTAGATCCGCTGCGTGGTCGCGCGGAAGTCCGCGTCCCTGGCCGTGTAGAGGTCCTGGAAGCGGCCCGTGTTGCGGTCAATCATCGGGAACCAGGTGCTCTGCACCTGCACCATGATGCGGTGCCCCGGCAGGAACGTGTGGTAGATGTCGTTCATCTGGAAGTGGATCGGCGTCACCACCCCGGGCCGGAACGGCGCGGCGCGCGACGGCTGCTCCGGATCGTCGCGGAACTTGCCGCGGAGCACGTCGCCGCGCACCAGCATCTCGTAGCCGCCCAGGCGCGCGGGGCGCGGCGGCCGGCCGTAGCTGAACTCCCGGTCGAGGCCGAAGTCGTCGGGGAAGACGTCAATCAGCTTGACGACGAAGTCCTGGTCCGTGCCGGTGGTCGAGACGTCGAAGTCCACCGCGATGGGGCCGGCCACGGTCACCGCCGAATCGAGCGGCGGCGTGCGGTACACCAGCACGTCGGGCCGCCGGGCCGCGAAGCGCTGGTCCTCCACCATGAACCCGGGGTCGTACCACTGGGTGATCTCCGCGGTGTACGGCACCGGCTTGCGGGGATCGCTCACGTACTGGTCGTAGGCCCCGCCCCCGCCCGCGGCCCGCCCGGCCGGCGGCGCGGTGAACGCGAGCGAGTCGTCGGCCCGCAGGAACAGGTCGCGCGGCCGCGCGTCCCGGGGCGGCCAGGCGCCGAGGAAATGCCAGCGGTTGCGCCCCGTCTCGAACACCGCGGCCTGGAACGGCCGCGGCGCCGGCTGGGAGTCCAGCAGGTAGTGGTTGAAGAACGGGATCTCGATGCTGTCGGCGTAGAACTGCGTGGTGGGCGAGCCCCAGCCGATCGCGCCCAGCGAGTCGCCCGGCACGCCGTTCCACTCGCCGTGCGACCAGGGCCCCATCACCAGCCGGTTCGCCGCCCGGGGGTCGTGCGCCTGCGCCGCGGCGTAGCCGTGCAGCGCGCCCCACAGATTCTCGGTGTCGAACCACCCGCCCACCCACAGCATCGCCGGCTTGAGGTGCGTGAGGTGGGGGATGGCGCTGCGCGCGGCCCAGAAGCTGTCCCACTGCGGGTGCGCCACGATGGAATCCCAGAACGCGACGCTGTCGTGGAAGACCCGCGAGGCCATGTGGGACAGCGCCCCGATCCGCATCACGTACGCGTAGCCGTCGGGCGTGCCGAAGTCGGGGAACCCCTCCCGCACGCTGGTGGGGTGCGGGCGCGGGTGCCCGAAGAAGTCGAAGAACAGCACGTGCGACTCGAGCAGCGCGCCGTGGTGGAAGAAGTCGTCCCCGCCCATCCACTCGGTGACCGGCGCCTGCGGCGAGACGACCTTCACGGCCGGGTGCGCGTCAATCGCCGCCATCTCGGCGTAGAACCCCGGGTAGCTGGTGCCGCGCACGCCCACGCGGCCGTTGGTGTGGGGCAAGTGCGTGATCAGCCACTGCACCGTGTCCCAGGTGTCGGTGGTCTCGTCCACGTCCTTGCTGGTGCGGTGCGCCACCACGGGCCGCACGTCCTCGAACGTGCCCTCGCTCATCCACCGCCCCCGCACGTCCTGCGTCACCAGGATCATGCCCTCGTGCGCGTAGGCGTCCGGGATGTAGCCCAGCCGCGGCGGGAAGGCGTCCGGCCCGTAGGGGAAGCAGCCGTAGGGCGTACGCGTCATCACGATGGGGTGATCGCGGGTGGTGTCCCTCGGCAGGTAGATCGAGGTGAACAGGCGCACCCCGTCCCGCATCGGAATCATCACTTCCATCTTGGTGTAGTGCGCGCGGAACCAGCCGCTGTCCGGCGGCGCGGGCGGCCCGGCCTGGGCGAGGGCGGCGGCCGGCAGCGCGGCCAGGAGCAGGATCAGGGCGAGACGGCGCATGCACGACTCCGCAGGAAGGACTCTCAACAGTGCGCCGCGCGCCAGGCGGGGGCAAGCCGGGAGGTCAGCGGGCGCGGGCCCGGCCCTTCGCTCCGTACAGCGCCTCGTCGGCCGCGCCCAGCAGCGCGTTGGCCGAATCCGCGTCGCGCGGGAACACCCCGACGCCCATGCTCGCGGTGATCCTGGGGCTCTCCCGGTCGGCCGCCAGCAGCTCCTTCACGCGCTGTCCGACCAGCGTGGCGGCCGCTTCGTCCGCCTCGGGGAGGACCACCGCGAACTCGTCGCCGCCGTAGCGCGCCGGCGTGTCTATCGCCCGGCAGGCCCGCCGCAGCACCTCGGCCAGGCGCACCAGCGCGCGGCTCCCCACCAGATGCCCGTGCCGGTCGTTCACCTTCTTGAGGTGGTCCACGTCGAGGAACAGGACCGAGAACGGCCGGCCGCTCCGGAGCGAGCGCTCGACCTCCGTCTCCAGCACCTCCATCAGCCGCCGGTAGTTGGCGAGCCCCGTCAGCGGATCGCTCACGGCCAGGCTCAGCAGCCGCTGCTCCACCCGGCGCCGCTCCAGGACCGTCGCCGCCACCGTCAGGGCCGTGACCGCCACCACCGTGGTGAAGACCTGGAGCAGCAGCAGCGCGTCGTTGGGCGCGAAGCTCCCGAAGGGGCCGGCCCCCTTCCGGGTCCAGTCCACCGCCACCGCGTAGACCAGGGCGTTGGCGACCGCCGCCCCGCGGCGCCCGAAACGGAACGCCGCCCACACCAGCACCGGCACGATCAGGAAGTCCAGCGGGTAGCCGCCGCCGGCCGGACGCGCCGGACTGCCGAACACGACCTCCGCCGCGAGGAAGGCGAGGGTGGCGAGCAGCGCCGCCTCCAGCGTGCGGCGGAGGTCCCACTCGATCCCGTAGCTCGGCGCGCGGAGCAGCAGAATCAGCGGCGCCACCACCACGTCGCCGCCGACGTCGCCCAGCCACCACGTGAGCCAGATGATGCCGGCCCCGCCGGGCGGCGCCGCCCCGCCCAGCACCAGGCTGGCGACGCCCACGGTGGCGGCGATCACCGTGCTGCCCAGCGCCGCCAGCAGCGTGTACTTGATGACGTCGTCGGCGTGGTCGAAGGCCAGGGTGCCGCCGGCGTAGCGCTGCACCAGATACGCGCCGGCCAGCGCCTCCAGCGTGTTGCCGCCCGCCACCGCCAGGCTCACCAGGGGCCCCCCCCCGCCCGCGATGGTGACGTTGACCAGGAACGCGCCGAGGAAGATGCCCGGCCACACGTCGCGCCCCAGCAGCAGCACGGCCGCCAGCGCGATCCCCGCCGGTGGCCACACCGCCGTCGCGCTGGGGTGCACGAAGGCGAGCAACAAGCCGAGCTTGCCGGCCACGAAGTAGAGGCCGGTCAGGGCGAGTACGACGCCGAGGCGACGCGGAGGCAGCGCAGCGCGCATGAGCCGGTTCCCGGGGCGGTCCTTCAAGTCTGCAATGCGCCCGCGCGGCGTCAAGTGCGCCGGGTCACCTGGCTGTGGCGCGGGCACATCAGGGAGATGGCGGCCCCGTTCAGGGATTCAGCCAGTAGGCCACCTTGACCAGGAA
>JAJYLI010000190.1 GCA_021787855.1 bacterium
GCGGCGTCCCTGCTGGGGGGCGGGGGCGGGGGCGGGGGCGGGGCGGCGGCGCCGGCGGCGAGCGACTCGGCCGGGAGAGACTTCCGGCGGCTGGCGGCGCTGGTGCGCCGGCGCGGCCCGGCGCGGGGGGTCGTGCTGTTCGACTCCACCGGCCGGCCGGAGGCTTGGGCGGGGGTCCAGCGTGTCCCGCTCAATCCGAGCGGCCCCGAGCTGTCCACGGTCACGACTCCATTCTACGTCTGGCTCGTGGCGCGACGCCAGGCGCACGGCGGCTCGGCGGCAGCGGACATTCTGCTGGCCCGCAGCTCCTACGCTCCCCCGGGCGCCGACGCCGTGGCGGACCGGTTCGCGGCGGAGACCGGCGTGGGGCTCCGCTTCTACGCGCCGGGGGGCGCGCCGGCGGGGGACTCCGACGTCTTCGACTACATCTGGCCGCCGCCGCCCGCGGCGGGCGACACGCTCTTCGCCGTCGAGACGCAGCCTCCCGAACAGGACGCCGCCATCACGGCGCGTCTGAGTGCGTCGCGGCGGGTGGCGTTCTGGGGAGTGCTGGCTCTCCTGCTGGTCGCGATCATCGGCGCGGTCCAATCCGGCGCCGCCACCGCGGGCGTCCTCGCGGCCGGCGGCGCGGCCTTCCTGTTCGTCGCCCGGGCGCCCCTCGCCGAGGCGTTCGGGCCCGGCAGCATGTTCTCGGCGGCGACGTACTACCAGGACGTGCTGGGGCCGTTCTCCGCCTCGGCGGGCCACCTGATTCTCGCCGGCCTGGTGGTCGCGCTGCTGGCGAGCGCGCTGTGGCGGCGCGGGATGCGGCCGCGCTGGCCCAACTGGCTGGCGGCGCTCGGGGTCACGGTGCTGGCGCCCTACCTGCTGCAGGACCTGGCCCGCGGGGTCACGCCGCCCGCGTCCGGGGTGACGTTGTCCCTGTTCCTGACGTGGCAGGTGGCCTTGCTGCTGTCGGCGGCGGCGCTGGTCCTCACCGCGGCGGCGCTGGTGCGCGGTCCCGCGGTGCCGCGGCAGGCCGGGCGGTGGCCGATCCTGGCCGCGGTGCTGGCCATCGCCCTGGCGTTGACCGGGCTGTTCCTGTGGCGGCCCCACGGGGCGTGGCCGGAGTGGTACGCCTACCTGTGGCTGCCGGCGCTCCTGGTGGCGATCCGGCCGATGCCGTTCCGCGGCACCATCGCCACCGTGGCCATCGTGGCGGGCTCGGCGGCGGCGCTGCTGGAATGGCGCGCGACGGTCGAGAGCCGGGTGGACCTCGCCACGCGCGACATGGACGGACTGGGCGACCGGGCCGATGCCCTGAAGGTGGCCCTGTTCGACCGCCTGGTGCGGGGCGTGTCGCCGGCCAGCCGGCCGGAGACGGCGGGCGACCTGTACCTGCTGTGGCGCCGGAGCGACTTCGCCGTCCACGGCTACCCGGCGGCGCTGTCCCTGTGGTCGGCGGCGAACACCGAGACGGTGGCGCTCGATCTGGCGCGGCTCGACCTGCCGACCGCGCTGGTCGCCGGCCAGGTGGACGAGACGCTCGACGAGGGCGTTCCGCTGGTGCGTTCCTACCTGCGCACCCCGGGCGTGTACGGCCTGGCGACCATCCCCCTGTCCGACGGCCGGGTCGTGGCCGTGGGGGTGGGCCCGCAGTCGGTGCTGGTCGCGCCGACGCGAGTCGGCAGCTTCCTGGCGGCGGTGGGCGGCGAGGCCGGGGGGGTTGGGGGAGGGGCCGAGCCGGCGGCACCGCCCTACCGGCTGACCCTCGCGCCGCCGGAGCCGCGCGGTCCCCCGCCGGCCTCCGAGGCGTCGTGGACGCGGGTGGGGTGGACGATTCGCGGCGAGCGCGCGGTCCGGCTGCCGGGCGGGGCGCGGCACGTGCACGGCCAGGTGGACCTGGGCAACCTCTCGGACCTGTTGCAGCGTGGCCTGCTGCTGCTGGTGCTGGACGTCGGGGTGCTGGCGGGCCTGTGGCTGCTCGTGGACGTGCTGGGTGGGCGGTTCGTGGCCGACCTCAAGGCCTGGTGGCCCACCATGCGCAGCCTCCGATCGCGCCTCACGGTGGTGCTCGCGGCGTTCTTCGTGCTGCCGACGGTGGGCTTCGCGCTGTGGAGCTATGGAACCCAGGGCGACCAGTTCCGCCGCTCCCGGGAGCTGCTGATTGACCGGACGCTCCAGGACGCCGGCGCCGCGCTGGAGCCGGACTCCACCGGTCTCGCCCTGGGCCTGGGCGACGTGGCCCAGCGGGTGGGCGCGGAGCTGGTGTTGAGCCGGGGCGGCGTGCTGCGCGCGTCATCGGCGCCCGTGCTGGCGGACCTGGGGCTGGTGGACTGGCTGCTGCCGCCGTCGGTGTACACGCGGCTGGTGTACGGAGACTACATCGAGCTGACCGACGAGCTGGCGGACGCGCCGCAGCCGGTGATGGTCGGCTACCGGCTGCTCCAGTCCTCCGACCTGCGCCGCGCGTCGGTGCTGTCGAGCCTGCAGCTGCTGCGGGACCGGACGCTGACGGGGCGGGAGGCGGACCTCAGCATCGCGGTGCTGGTCGCGGCGGTGCTGGGGATCGTCGCCGCCCTGTTCCTCTCGGGCGCCGCCGCGCGGGCGCTGGCGCGCCCGCTCGGCGACCTGGCGCACGCCGCCCTGGTGGCGGGCTCAGGGGAGCGCCCGGCGCCCGCGGCGGCCACGCTGCCGAGCGAGCTGGAGCCCGTGTATCGCGCCATCGAGCAGGCGGCCGCCGACGTGGAGCGCGGGCAGCAGGCCAACCGCGTGCTGGCCTGGGGCGAGATGGCGCGCCAGGTCACCCACGAGATCAAGAACCCGCTCACCCCGATCCGCCTGGGCATCCAGCACCTGATGCGCGTGCGGCGCGAGCGGCCGGCGGAGCTGGACGCCGTCCTGGACGTCACGGGGCCGCGCGTGCTCGCCGAAATTGACCGGCTGGACGCGATCGCGCGGGCGTTCAGCCGGTTCGCGTTGCCCAGCCCCGAGCGGCCGCCGGTGGAGCCAGTCGCGCTGGACGCCGTGCTGCGGGAAGTCGTCCGGCTCTACCAGCTGGGCGAGAGCCCGGTGCGCTGGAACGTCGAGGTGCCCCCCGGGGTCGTGGTCCAGGCGCGGCGCGACGAGCTGGCGGAGGTCCTCGTGAACCTGCTCGAGAACGCCCGCGACGCCGGCGCGAGCCGGGTGGACGTGAGGGCCTCGGCGGCGCGCGGCGTGCGCGACGGCGCGCCGGAGCGGGTCGTGGTGGAGGTGCAGGACGACGGGCGCGGCATTCCCGACGCGCTGCTGCCGCGCGTGTTCGAGCCCCGCTTCAGCACCACCACCAGCGGCAGCGGGCTGGGCCTGGCCATCGCGAAGCGGCTGGTGGAGGGCTGGGGCTGGGGCTCCACGATCGCGATCGCGAGCGAGCCGGGGCGGGGCACCACCGTCAGGCTGGATCTGGCTGGTCCAGCACCTCGCGCACCCGCCGCAGCAGGTCGCTGATCGTCCACGGCTTGGCCAGGAAGGGCTCGCCGGGGTCGAGGGCCTTGCTCTCCTGCATGTCCCGCGCGGTGTAGCCGCTGGTGAACAGGATCCTGGGGCGCCGGCCGTCTTCGCGCAGGGCGCGGGCCAGCTGCGGGCCACCCAGCGTCGGCATGACGACGTCGGCGACGATCAGGGCGATCTCGGCGCCGTGCTGCCGGTACAGGGCGAGGGCTTCCGCGCCGTTGGCCGCCTCCAGCACCCGGTAGCCGTGCTTGGCCAGCACCCGGGACGTCGCCCGCCTCAGGGCGGCCTCGTCCTCGGCCAGCAGGATGGTCTCGTGGCCGTCGAGCGGCGCGGCGCCGCCCTCCGGCGCGTGGGCGGGCGCGCCGGATTCGGCCTCGGGCAGCAGCACCCGCACGGTCGTGCCGCGGCCCACCGCGCTGTTGATGTCCACGAAGCCGTCGTGCTGCTTGACCAGCCCGTACACCATCGCGAGCCCGAGCCCGGTTCCGGCATTGACGGCCTTGGTGGTGAAGAACGGCTCGAACAGATGGCTCTGGGTGTCGGCGTCCATGCCGATGCCGGTGTCGGTCACCGTGAGCGCCACGTAGCGTCCCGGCTCGCCCCAGCCCTGGGCGGCGCAGGCGCCGGCGTCCAGCGGCTGGAGCGCGGTGCCGATGGTCAGGGTGCCGCCGCCGGGCATGGCGTCCCGCGCGTTGGTGGAGAGGCTGATCAGGATCTGCTCGATCGCGGCCGGGTCGGCGCGCACCGCGGCCCCCCGGCTCTCGCGCCGGAGCCGGATCTCGATGCCCGGTGGCAGCAGCCGCCGCAGTCCCGTGGCCGCTTCCTCCAGCCACGCGTCCAGCGCCACCGGGTGGAGATCGAGCCGCTGGCGGCGCGCGAAGCCCAGGAGCTTGCGGATCAGCTCGCTGCCGTGCCGGCTGGCGGCCGTGATGGTGGCCAGATCCTCGCGGATCGTCGCGTCGGCCGGCAGCTCCTCCGCGATCAGCTCGGTGGTGGCGAGGACGGTGGTGAGCAGGTTGTTGAAGTCGTGCGCCATCCCGCCCGCGAGCTGGCCCACCGCCTCCATCTTCTGCGCCTGCCGCA
>JAJYLI010000027.1 GCA_021787855.1 bacterium
CGAGGCCGCGCCCGCGCCGCCGCCCGGCCCCGCGGCCGTCTTCCCGGGCCTGGATCGCGCGGGGTCCGACGTGCTGCTGCTCGACGAGCGGGGCCTGGTGCTGGCGGGCGGGCTGGCGGCCGCGGGCGGCGGGGACGTCTCCGAGCTGGCCGCCGCCGGGCTGGCCGGCGTCTCGGGGGAGGCGCAGCGCACGGCCGCGTACCTGGGGCTGGGCCCGTGGCGCACCATCCTGGCGGAGGCCGACGCGGCGAACCTGGTCGTGGCGCCGGTGGGCTCGGGTGCGCTGCTGCTGGTCAGGCGCGACAAGAGCCAGGCCGTGGGGCTGACGCTGCGCTTCGCGGAGCACGCGCGCGCGGCGGCGTCGAGCTGGCTGGAGGGACAGGGCGCATGAGCGACGCGCTCCAGCAATCGCTCGACCGCCTGGCGCGGGTGCGCGGCATGCGCGGCTCGATGTGGGTCGCCGCCGAAGACGGCCTCACCGTCGCGCAGCTCCTGATGGAGGGCGTCCGCGGCAAGGCCGTGGCCGCGCTGGCGGCCTCGCTGGCGCGCAAGGTGAGCGGCACGGCCGGCGCGGTGGGCGCGGGCACGGTCCGGTTCGTGCAAATGGAGACCGCCTCGGGCACGCTGCTGGTGGCGCCGGCGCCGCCCGATCTGCTCATCGTCGCCCTGGCCGACCCCCAGGTGAACATCGGGCTGGCCCGCCTGGAGATGCTGCGCGCCGTCCGGGCGGTCGCCCGGTGAGCACCACCGTCGTCGAGCCGTGGGCGGAGGAGCCGCTGCTGCGCTACGTCGCGCAGTCGGGCGCGCGCCTCGTCGTGGTGATGACCCCGTCCGGCCAGGTGCTCGCCCAGCACGGCTTCGCCCGCGCGGTGGACCTGATGGCCGCGGCCGCGCTCGGCGCCGCCATCATGGCCGCCTCGGGCGCCCTGGCGCAGCAGCTGGGGGAGCGCGCCTTCGGCGCGCTGTTCCACGCCGGGCAGCGGCACGGCATCCACCTGGCGCCGTGCGCCACGCCGCGCGGGCCCCTGGTGGTGCTCACGGTGTTCGGGAAGGAGACGTCCATCGGGCTGGTCGAGCTGTTCCACGAGGAATTCGCCGCGGCGCTCCACCGCGCCGCGCCCGCCGAAGCGGTCCGGGCCCCCGTGCTCGCGGCCGACTTCGAGGCGGACCTCAACCGCAGCCTCACCTCCTTGTTCCGCCGGTGAGCCCATGTCGCTCGTGAACTTCACCACGCGCGAGATCACCTGCAAGATCGTCTACTACGGTCCGGGACGGTCGGGCAAGACCACCAACCTCCAGTACGTGTACGCCCACGTGCCGGACGACCGGAGGGGGCGGATGGTGTCGCTCGCGACCCAGACCGACCGCACCCTGTTCTTCGACTTCCTGCCGCTGGACCTGGGCACCATCTCGGGGTTCACGACCAAGTTCCAGCTGTACACGGTGCCCGGGCAGGTCTATTACAACGCCACGCGCAAGCTGGTGCTGCAGGGCGCCGACGGCATCGTGTTCGTGGCCGACAGCCAGGTGCGCCAGCTGGACGAGAACCTGGAGAGCCTCCGGAACCTGCAGGCCAACGTGCTGGAGCAGGGCGTGGACATCCGCGGCCTGCCCATGGTGCTGCAGTTCAACAAGCAGGATCTCCCGCCGGAGCTGATCCTGGCGCCGGGGGAACTGGATCAGGCGCTGAACTTCCGCGGCCTGACGGCGTTTCCGGCCGACGCGCTGCACGGCGCCGGCGTGTTCGAGACGCTGAAGGGGGTCGCGGCCGAGGTGCTGCGCCGCCTCAGCCAGGGCGACGGCGCGGTGCGCCGGATCTGACGTGGACCTCAATCCCCGCTTCCGGTTCGACAGCTTCGTCGTGGGCGCCAGCAACCGGGTCGCGGCCGAGGCCGCGCGCACGGTGGCCGAGGCCCCCGGCGCCGCCTACAACCCGTTGCTGATCTACGGGAGGTCGGGCCTGGGCAAGACCCACCTGCTCCAGGCGATCGGCTTCCAGGTCCAGGAGCGCGCCGCCGACCTGCGCCTGGAGTACCTCACCTTCGAGGCGTTCGTCGAGCGCTATCACGCGTCCCTCGCCGCCGGCCAGCTCGAGCCGTTCCGGGTGAGCATGCTGGAGACCGGCCTGCTGCTCCTGGACGATCTCCAGTTCGTGCTGGAGCACCCGGAGGCGCAGGCGGAGCTGCTGTGGCTCAGCGAGGCGCTCCTGGGCGCGGGCCGCCAGATGGTGGTCGCCTGCGACCGGGCCCCGGCCGCCATCGCCGGCCTCGACGAGCGACTGATCTCGCGGCTCGCGGGCGGGCTGGTGGTGGACGTCACGGCGCCTGACCTCGCGACGCGGGTCGCGATCCTCGAGCGCAAGGTGGCCGAGCGCGGTGCCGGGATTTCCAGGCCGGTGCTGGAGACGGTGGCGGAGCTGACCGCGACGAACGTGCGGGATCTGGTCGGCGCGGTGAACCGGCTGATCGCGTTCCAGGCCGTCAGCGAGACGCCGCTCACCTCCGAGACCGCGCGCGCGCTGCTCGCGGGCGAGATGCCGGGGCCGGCTCCCGGCGGAGCGGCGGGGCCGGACGCCGCCGCTCCGCCGGCCCCGGCCGGCGTCGCGACGGCGGCCGCGGGAGGGGAGCCGGACGAGTTCGCCGCGTTCCTCTCCGCCGTGTCCACCACCGTGGCCGAAACCGTGGACGCGTGGCGCGGGCAGGTCGGCGCGGCGGTGCTGCGGTGGCAGGGCGAGGGCTACCGCACCCGCCCGCTGGAGCAGCTGCTGCTGGCCGAGGAGATCCCCGACGTGGCGGGCGCGCTGGCGGCCTACGGGGCGGCGGTCGAGGAACTGCGGCGCCTCGCCGCGGAGGTGGCGGCCTTCGATCCCGCGGCCTCGGGCCACGCCTGCCTGCGGGACCCGGAGCACCTCGAGGAGGCGCGCGCCTTCGCCGAGCGGGTGCGGGCCGGTGTGGAGCCGCCGCCCGCCCCCGCGCGGGGCCTCACCCTCGCCGACTACGTCCGGGGTACCGCCAACGACGCGGCCGTTCGCGCGGTCGAGGCGGTGGTCGCCGCGCCGGGCGCGGCGTACGACCCGCTGTTCCTCACGGGCGCCAGCGGCACGGGCAAGACGCATCTGCTGCACGCCGCCGGCAACGCCCTGCTCGCCGCGCATCCGGGGCTGGTGGTGGCGTGCCTCTCGACGCAGGTGTTCGTGGAGGAGCTGGCCCAGACGCTCGCCGCCGGGCGGATCGAGTGGTGGCGCAGCCGCTACCGGCACGCCGACGCGCTGCTCCTGGACGACCTGCAGCTGCTGGCCGGCCGCGAGCAGGCGGAGCAGGAGCTGTTCGCCCTGGTGGACGCGTTCGCCGCGGCCCGGAAGCAGCTGGTGCTCACGGCCGACCAGCCGCCGGGCCAGCTCGCCGCGCTGTCGGCGCGCCTGAAGACGCGCTGCGAGGCGGGACTGGTGCTGGAGCTGACCGCGCCCGACCGCCCGATGCGGGCGGAGCTGGTGCGGCGGCTGCTCGCCGCGCGCGACGTCGCGGCCGTGCCGGACGCGGTGGAGTACCTGGCCGGCCGGCCCGCCGACAGCGCCCGCGCCGTGCAGGGGCTGGTGAACCGCGCCCTCGCCCGGATGGACCCCGCCACGGAGACGCTCACCGCCGCGACGGCGCGCCTGGCCGTCGAGGGCCGCGCCCCGCGCCCCTCGCAGGCGCAGGCCATCTCGGCTCCCCGCGCCGCCGGGCTCGATCCGCTCCTGAGCAGCCGCGAGAAGGTCGTGTGGGACTGGCCGGACATCGCCGAGTGCCTCGTGGAGGAGTGGCGCTGATGGCCATCAAGGGCAGCCTCAAGGAGGCCAGCTTCCCCGACGTGCTGCAGCTCCTGTCCATGGGCCAGAAGACCGGCTGCCTGTCGGTGGCGGACCGGAGCAACTTCGGCTACGTGTACTTCGACCGCGGCCTGATCACCTACGCCTCGATCGTCAACCGCCGCGACCGCCTGGGCGACATCCTGGTCAAGGGCGGCCTGATCACCACGGAGCAGCTCGAGGCGGCCATCGAGCGGCAGTCGCGCGAGCGGGACAAGCGGCTCGGCGAGCTGCTGGTGGCGATGGGCTTCATCTCCCGGCCGGACCTCGAGCGGTACATGCGGGTGCAGATC
The DNA here is from genome assembly GCA_021787855.1 of bacterium. Taxonomy (GTDB): domain Bacteria; phylum Gemmatimonadota; class Gemmatimonadetes; order Gemmatimonadales; family JACORV01; genus Fen-1245. The sequence continues at coordinate 4,141 of JAJYLI010000027.1, forward strand.
GAGGAGGCCGTCTATTACCTGTTCACCTGGGTGAGCGGGACGTTCAGCTTCGAGGCGGACGTGGCGCCGGAGGCGCAGGACTTCCTGGTGCGCATCACGCCGGAATCGCTGCTGCTGGAGGGGGCGCGGCGGGTGGACGAGTGGGGCCTGATCGAGAAGAAGATCCCGTCGTTCGACCTCATCTTCGTGGTGGATCGCCCGCGCCTCGCGGCCTCCGGCGTCACCCTCACGCCGGAGCAGGAGCGTGTCCTCCCGCTGCTGGACGGCACGCGCGACGCGATGCGGCTGGTGGACGACTCGGGGCTGCTGGAGTTCGACGTCGGCAAGGCGCTGTACGGGCTGATCACCGCCGGGTTCGCGCACCGGCTGGGCCGCACGCAGGCGGAGGCGGCGCCCGCCGGCAGCGAGGCGCGGGTGGAGGAGCACCGCAACCTCGGGCTCGCGTTCTACAAGACCGCGATGCACGAGGAGGCGGCGCGCGAGTTCCGCCGGGTCCTGGACCTCAAGCCCGGCGACCCGGAGGCGCACTTCTTCCTCGGCCTGGTGGCGATGCGCCAGGGCCGCTGGGGCGACGCGGTGGACGCCTTCCGCCACGCCGCGGACAAGGGGGGCGGGCGCACCGCCGTGTTGCACAACCTCGCGGTGGCGCTGGAACAGCTGGGCCGCTTCGCCGAGGCGGAGGCGGCGTTCGCGGAGGCCGCGTCGCGCGCGCCGGACGACTGGCGCGTGGCCCTGGGCTGGGGCCTGGTGGCGCTGCAGCGCGGCCGGGGCGCCCAGGCGGCCGAGCGCCTGGACAAGGCGCGCGAGCGGATGCCGGGCCGGCAGCCACCCAGCCCGCTGTGGTACTGGGCCCGGTCGCTGGCGGCGCTGCTGGCGGGCCGCGAGGAGGAGGCGATTCCGGTCGCCGACGAGGGCCTGGGCCGCTTCCCCCACAGCGCGGCCCTGGCCAACAATCTCGCGGTGCTCCACGAGCGGCGCGGCGACGTGACGCGCGCGGAGCAGCTGCTGGCGGCGGCGCTGGAGGACGAGCCGCTGCTGCCCCAGCTCTCCAAGAACCTCGGCGACCTGTGGTACCGCGCGGGGCGCGCCGACGAGGCGCGCCAGGCGTACCAGCGCGCCGTGAAGCTGGCGCCGCGGCTGGGCGACGACGTGTTCTTCAAGCTGGGCAATCTGGCCATGCGCGAGCGGGACACCGAGCAGGCGCAGGCGCAGTGGCGCACCGCGCTGGCGCTGAACCCGGGGCACGAGCTGGCCCGCGCCAACCTCGAGACGCTGGAGCGGCTCTGAGCGCGCCGGGCGAGGACCCGGCCCTGCGGGCGCTGCTGGGCAAGGTGGAGCGCGAGCGCGGCCTGCGGCTGGCGAGCTACAAGCAGCCGTGCCTCAAGCGGCGGCTGGCGGTCCGGATGCGGGCGCGCGGCGTGCACGGCTACGGCGACTACGCGGCGCTGCTGGACCGCGCGCCCGAGGAGTACGACCTGCTGCTCGACGCGCTCACCATCAACGTCACGAAGTTCTTCCGCAACCCGGAGGCGTGGGCGGCGCTGCGCGAGCGGGTGGTGGCGCCGCTCGTCGCTGGCGCCGGTCCCATCGCGGTCTGGTCCGCCGGCTGCGCGTCGGGCGAGGAGCCGTACTCCCTGGCGCTCGAGTTCCTGGAGCGGCCGTGGGGCGGGGGAGCGGGCGGCGGGAAGCGCGGCGCGACGCCGGCGGCGCGGCTGCGCCTTGAGGCCACCGATCTGGATCCCGGGGCGGTGGCGGCGGCGCGCGCGGCCCGGTACGCCGCGCCCGCCGTGGCGGAGGTCCCCGCCGCGTGGCTGCGGCGGTGGTTCTCGCCCGGGCCCCCGTTCCTCCTCGACCCGGCGGTGGCGCGCCTGGTGCGCTTCGCGGTGCACGACCTGACGCGCGAGGCCGCGCCGGCGCCGCCCTACCACCTCATCGCCTGCCGCAACGTGGTGATCTACTTCGACCGCCCGGCCCAGGAGCGGCTGTTCGAGCGGTTCGCCGACGCCCTGCTTCCCGGCGGCTGGCTGTGGCTGGGCAAGGTGGAGACCCTGTTCGGCCGGGCCCGCGAGCGGTTCGTGCTGGAGGAGCCGCGCGAGCGGCTGTTCCGCCGGCTGTGAGGGAGCGACTGGTCCGGGTGGGCGGCTGGGCGGTGGACCAGGGCGACGCCGTACTGGTCACCCTCGGCCTGGGCTCGTGCGTGGCCCTGGCCCTGTACGATCCGGTCGCGCGCGCGGGCGGCCTGGCGCACCTGCTGCTGCCCTCGCCGGAGCTGGCCCGCGACCGGAGCAACCCGGCGCGGTTCCCCCAGACCGCCGTGCCCCTGCTGCTGGCGGAGCTGGCCGCGCTCGGCGGGGAGCGGAGCCGGCTCACCGCGCGGCTGGTGGGCGGCGCGAGCATGTTCGGCGGGACGCGCGGCGCCCCGGGCCCGGCGGCGATGGGCGAGCGGAACGTGGCGGCGACGCGCGAGGTGCTGGCCGCCGCGCGGCTGCCGGTCGCGGGCGAGGACGTGCTCGGGGCCCACGGGCGGTCGGTGTACTTCTTCCTGGGCGACGGGCGGCTGGAAGTGCGGACGGTGGCGCATGGCTCCACGGTTCTCTGAGGCGGCGGCGCCGCCGGGAGGGCGGGGGGCGGAGGAGGGGAGCGGGGGGGCCGCGCCCACGGTCCTGGTGGCGGACGACAGCGCGCTGCTGAGGCGGGTACTCTCGGATCTGATCGCGGCCTCGGGCGAGTTCCGGGTGGTGGCCACGGCGCGCGACGGTCTGGACGCGGTGGAGAAGGTGCGGGCCTACCAGCCGGACCTCGTCACGATGGACCTGGCCATGCCGGTCCTGGACGGGCTCGAGGCCATCGCGCGGATCATGCGCGAGGGGCCGCGCCCGATCGTGGTGGTCTCCGCGCGGGCAGGGGGCGGGGCGGCGGAAGCGATCCGGGCGCTGGAGCTGGGCGCGGTGGACCTGGTGGCGAAGCCCGAGGGCGGCGCGGGGGCGGCGGGCGCCGACGCGCTGCGGGCGCTGGGCCCGCGCCTGCTGGAGGCGCTGCGCGCCGCGGCGGCGGCGGTCGTGACGTCGCCGACTCGGGCACCCAGCGACCGGCGCCCCGCCATCGCGGCGCGTGAGGCTCGGGCTGGCGCCGACCGCACCCAGCTCGCCGGGCCGGCGCGACCGGCGGTCGCCGCGGTGCCCGTGGCCGCCGTCCCCGGCGGCGCGCGCGCGGTGGTGGTGGTGGCCGCCTCGACCGGCGGGCCGCGCGCGCTGGCGGATCTCCTGCCCGCGCTCCCCACCGGCCAGGGCGCGGCGGTGCTGGTGGTGCAGCACATGCCGGCCGGGTTCACGCAGAGCCTGGCCCAGCGCCTGGCCGGGCTGTGCGGCGGCCGGGTGACGGAGGCGCGCGCGGGCGCGCCGCTGCTCGCGGACACGATCTACGTCGCGCCCGGCGACTGGCACATGCGGGTGCGCGGCGCGCCGGGCACCGCCACGCTGGCGCTGGACCAGGAGGCGCCGCTGTGGGGCGTGCGGCCCGCCGCCGACCACCTGTTCCGCAGCGCCGCCGAGGTCTTCGGGCCGCGGGTCGTGGGCGTCGTGCTGACGGGCATGGGCCGGGACGGCACCGAGGGTCTGTGGGCCGTCCGGCGCGCGGGCGGCGCGACCCTGGCGCAGGACCGCTCCACCTCGGTCGTCTACGGCATGCCGCACGCCGCCCTCGAGGCCGGCGCGGCGTCCGAGGCCGTCCCTCTGGACCGGATGGCCGCGCGGGTGGCGGCCGTGTTGCGGCGCCTGGCGGAGAATGAGGGTGAGGGGGAGGGGGAGGGACGGTGACGGCGCCGGCCTTGCTGGTGGCGCGCGTGGGCTCGGAGCGCTACGGGCTCGACGTCGGCGCGGTGCGCGGCGTCATGGACGTGGCGGACGTGACGCCCGTTCCGGGCGGCGCGCCCGGGCTGCTGGGCGTGCTGCGGCGGGGCCCGCACTTCGTCCCGCTGTTCAGCCTGGAGGCGGTGCTGGACGGCGCCGGGGCGCGGCCGGCGGGCTGCGCGGTGGTGCTCACGCTGGGAGACGCCGACCTCGCGCTGGGCGTGGACGAGGTCGAGACCGTGACCGCGCCCGGCGCCGCGTTCCTGGCGGGGAGCGGGGCGCCGGCCGGCGATCGGCTGGTCCGCGGCGTGTGCCGGTGCGGGGAAGCGCTGGTGACGGTGCTGGACCCCGGCGCCCTGGCCGCGCGACTGACGGCGGAGCGGGAGAGCGACCCATGACGGCGGGCGAGGACACTTTCCAGGTCGTGGTGTTCGTGGTCGGCGGGCACGAGTTCGCCTTCGACATCTTCCGGGTGCAGCGCATCCTCATGTACCGGCGCCCCGCGGCCGTGCCCGGCGCGCCGGCCTTCCTGGAGGGCGTGCTGCAGGTCGAGGGCGGCGTGGTGCCGGTCATAGACCTGCGGAAGCGGTTCGAGCTGGAGCACGCGCCCATCGGCCCCGATACGCGCATCCTGGTCGTCGAGGCCGACGGCGCGTCGGTGGGCGCCGTGGTGGACGGCGCCAGCGAGGTGCTGCGCGTGCCGGCGGACGCGGTGGCGCCGCCGCCGCCGGTGGTGCGGGGGCTCGCCGCCGCCTGCGTGCAGGGGATCATCACGCTGGCCGCGCGGACCGTGGTGCTGTTGAACGCCGCGCGGGTGCTGACGTCGAGCGAGCGGGTGGTGGTGGAGCGGCTCACAGCGGAGGCGGAGCATGGCTGAGGAGTTCGTGCCCGCGCTGCGGCAGCGGCGGGCCCAGATTGACGCCGCGCTCGAGGCCGCCGGCACGCCGGCGGCCCTGGCCGACGTCAAGCGGGACATCATCGCGCTGTTCAAGCAGGTGGACGGCGCCATCGGCGAGCTGACGACCCTGAAGGACGAGATCAAGGCGCTGGTGGACCGCTTCAAGGCGCGCGAGGCCGAGACGCACACCGCCACCGCCCCGGCGTTCGACACCGTCCGGCCGGTGGTGCAGGCCGACCACATCGGCGCCTCCACGTTCATCGAGAAGGGCTGGAGCCTGATCTCGCTGGGGGACTACGACGGCGCCATCAAGACGCTGAGCAAGGCCCTCAGCCTCTCGCCGGGGGAAGTGCAGGCGCAATCCCTGCTGGGCTGGGCCCAGATGCTGCGCGAGGACTACGACGACGCGCTGGGCACCTTCCAGCAGGTGCTCACGCGGGAGCCGGCCAACTCGCTGGCCCGGATCAACCTGGGCTACATCTGCCTCAAGAAGAAGATCTTCGGCGAGGCCATCGAGCACCTGTCCAAGGCCATCCGCATGGCCAACGACAAGAAGGCCACCCTGTACGCCAACTACTACCTGGGGCTGGTGTACCTGCAGCGCGAGATGTACGAGGACGCGGAGAACTTCTTCCGCAAGACGCTGGAGCTGGGACCGAACCTGATCGAGGCCTACTACGAGCTGGGGCGGGCGCAGTGGTTCGCCGGCGCGCGCGAGGCGGCGACGGCCACGTGGCAGGCGGGCTTCGCCGCCAACAAGTTCAATCCCTGGGGCAAGAAGTGCCGCGACGTGCTCGCCGCGGTCGAGGCGGGGGGAGCGCCGCCGCCGCCCGGCTGATGCTTGACGCGCCCCGCGGCGGCGGCTATCCTCCGACGCCATGCCGAGTTCCACGCGCCAGCCACGGCTCCAGTTCGGGATCCGGAACATCGCCAGCTTCGCGGGGGCGGCGGCGGCGCTCGGGGCCGGGTACCTGCTGCTGGCGGGCGGCTCCACGGACCTGGCGCCGATCCTGCTGGTGGCCGGATACTGCGTGCTGCTGCCGCTCGGATTCATCCTCTAGAGGGTTCGACCGGGCGAATAGCTCAGCTGGTCCAGAGCGCCTGCCTTACACGCAGGAAGTCGGGGGTTCGAATCCCTCTTCGCCCACTTCCCGCGCCGGCCGGCGCCTTGCGGGGTACGACTATGGGAGGAGTCAGCGCATGAGGCGGCGTATGGGGAGCGGGCTGTCCGGAGCAGGCCTGGTGGGCATGGTGGTGGCGGGGCTCGTGGGTATCGCCCCGGGAGCGGCCGCGCAGCTGGCGCGGCTGCCGGCCTCGCCGACCGCCCCGAAGCTCCTGGTCGCGCCCTTCGGCCACGATTCCGCGGCGGACTCCTCCCTGGCCACGCTGGTGGCCGACGCGGTGCGCCAGCGGATGATCGAGTACCACGGCGACCACTTCCAGACGATCACCAAGAAGGCGGTGTGCGACTTCCTGGTGGAGAGCGGGTTCGCGTGCACCGCCACGCTGGACCCCGCGCAGGTGGGGCAGCTCGCCAATGTGATGAACGCGCGGTACATGGTGGACGGCGCCATCCTGCCGCAGGGCTCCGACTCGGTGCTGGTGCTGGGGCGGCTGCTCCAGGCGGTGCGGACGAATCCGCTGGCCGCGGGCTACTCGATGGTGGTGGCGCGGGACAAGGTGACCGACAAGGTCGGCGACGAGCTGGCCGACCGCCTGTCGGACAAGTTCCGCGCGTTCCGGTACATCACCGATTGCCGGAGCGCCCTCACCGACAGCGCCTGGGCCAAGGCCACGGACGCCGCGCAGCGGGCGCTGCGCCTCGACGCCGGGAGCGCCAGCGCCTACCTCTGCCTGGCGATGGTGCGCCAGGGCAGCGGGCAGCCCGCCGACTCCGTGGTGGCGGCCCTGGAGCGGGCGCACGACGCGGACTCGCTGAACACCGTGGTGAGCCGCCAGCTGTACCAGCTCTACCAGCAGCAGCACGACACGACCCAGATGCTGGCGATGCTCCGCAGCATCATGAACGTGGACACCCGCGACAACGACGTCCGCAAGGTGGCCGTGGAGCTGTACGTGCGCCGGGGCCACCCCGACAGCGCGGTGATGGTGCTGAACCAGGCGCTGAACCGCGACCCGCACCAGTTCGACCTGCTGGTGCTGAAGGCCATCGCGCTGGCGGCGCAGAACCAGTACGCGGCGGCGGACAGCGCGATCTCGGCCGCGGCGGCGGCCGACTCCACCAAGGTGGACTCGCTGTTCCTGGACCGGGCCATGGCGGTCGCGGCGGCGGCCAACGACACCACGTTGCAGATGCGCTGGTGGAAGGCCTGCACGGTCAAGACGCCGAGCAACGTGGACTGCTGGTTCCGCTACGGCGCCGGACAGTACGCCACGCATGACACGGCGGGCGCGATCGCCACGATGCAGCACGTGGTGGCGCTGCACCCGGAGGGTGGGCGGGCCCAGATCGCCCTGGCGACGTACTTCGCGGGCGCGGGGCGGGACGATTCGGCGCAGGCCGAGGCGGCGGCGGCGGTGGCGGCCGACACCTCGTGGCGGCCGCAGGCGGCGGCCATCTACCTGCGGGCCGCCAACACGGCCCTGCAGGCCAAGGACTACCCCAAGGTGATCGGGCTGCTCACCACGGCGCAGCCGTGGGCGACGGGCGAGACGGCGACCACGCTCGGGTACATGATGGGGGTGTCGCAGTTCCAGATCGGGCTGCCCGCGCTCACGGCGCTGCAGGCCCTCAAGGTGGACCAGCGCAACCGCCAGTCGGTGGACTCGGCCTGCGCCCTGGTGAAGACGATCACCGACAACTTCACCCCGGCGCAGACCAACATGACGGCGGGGGCGCGGCTGAATCCCGACGTGGCCAACCAGATCCTGACCTACATCGGCGACGTGCTGCCGAAGCTGGACCCGATCCGCACGCGGCTGAAGTGCGGGCAGTAGCTTGTAGGGGCCCCGCGGCGGTTCTATATTGAGCCGCCTGGCCGCGGGGGGCTGTAGCTCAGCTGGTTAGAGTGCCGGTCTGTCACACCGGAGGTCGCGGGTTCGAGCCCCGTCAGCCCCGCCATCCGACACGCCCCACCTGCCACGGCAGGGGGGGCGTTGCGTTTGGATCAGGGTGAGAGGTGCGATGTGAGAGGTGAGACGTGCAGGTGAGGGGTGCGAGGTCCCGAAGCGTGAGAGGGGAGCCCCCTCTCACTTCGCCCTCTCACGGTTCACGTGAGCCTCTCGCCTCTCACCTCACTCACCCCTCGCCCGCGCCGGAAGCCTTCATCCATCGGCCGGTGCTGCTCGAGGAGGTCGCCGCTCTCTTCCGGGACTGCCGGCGGATCGTGGACGGCACCGTGGGCGGCGGCGGGCACGCGGCGCGCCTGGCGGCGGCCGGCGCGCGGATCCTGGGGCTGGACCGCGATCCGGCGGCGGTCGCGGCGGCGCGGGCGGCCCTGGGCGCGGCGGCCGAGGTGCGCGAAGGGGACTTCGCGGACGCGGCGGCGGCGGCCGACGTGCGCGCCTTCCGGCCGGACGGCGTGCTGCTGGACCTGGGCGTGTCCTCCCCGCAGCTCGACGACCCGGCGCGGGGCTTCAGCTTCCGGCGCGGCACGCCGCTGGACATGCGGATGGCCGGCGCGGGCGGGGGCCCGAGCGCGGCGCAGTGGCTGGCGGCGGCCGGGGAGCGCGAGCTGGCGGAGGCCTTCCGCTCGGGCGGGGATGAGCGGCGCGCGCGCGCGCTGGCCCGCGCGATCGTGCGCCGCCGGGCCACCGGGCCGTTGGCGACCAGCGACGACCTGGTGGGCGCGATCCGCGCGGTGCTGGGGCCGCGCAGCGGCCCGGACGACTTCGCGCGGATCTTCCAGGCGGTGCGCATCGCCGTGAACGACGAGCTGGGGCGGCTGGCGCGCGCCCTGCCCGCGCTGCTGGAGGTGGCCGAGCCGGGCGCCGTGCTGGCGGTGATCGCGTACCACTCGGGCGAGGACCGCGTGGTGAAGCGGACGATGCGGGACTGGGCCAGCGCGTGCGTCTGCCCGCCGGCGCAGCCGGTGTGCACCTGCCGCGGGCGGCCGCTGGGCGCGCTGCTCACGCGGCGGGCCGTGCGGCCGTCGGCCGCCGAGGCGGAGGCCAACCCCCGCGCGCGCAGCGCCCGGCTGCGCGCCTTCCGAAAGCTGGCGTGACGCTCCGCGGCCGGCACTGGGTCGCGCTGGCGCTGGCCGCGTTCGCCGCCACGGCCGCGCTGGTGGTGTGGCGTCAGACCGCGGCGCTCGCGGCGGCGCGCCGGCTCGCCCGGCTCGAGACGGCGCTGCACGCGCTCGAGTCCACGCGCGAGGCCAGGATCGCCGCGATCCGGCACGCGGAGAGCCGCGCGGTGCTGGTGCCGCTGGTCGAATCCCGCCTCCATCTGCGGGTGCCCCAGGACAGCGACATCGTGATCCTCCAGGACCCGCGGGCCCGGTGACCCTCGCGCGGGGTCGGGATCGTGCGGGCGGCGCGGGGACCGCGTCAGGCGCGGCTCGGCCCCGGTCGGGCGCGGTGCAAGGCTGATGCGGATCCCGTCCCGCGTCACGCTCATCGGCGCCGGCTTCGTGGCGGCGGCCCTCGCGGTGGTGGCGAAGGCGGTGGACGTGCAGCTGGTGCACGGGCGCGAGTGGCGGCAGCGCGCCCGCGAGGAGCAGACGGTCCGGGTGGAGATCCCGGCGCCGCGGGGCACGCTGCGCGACCGCAACGGCGTGGCGCTCGCGGTGAGCCAGCAGACCTACGGGGTCGGCGTGGCGCCGCCGGAGGTGTCCGACCGCGGCCGCGCCGCCGCGCTCCTGGCGCGCGCGGTGGGCCGGCCGGTGGGCGACGTGGCGCGCATCCTGGCTTCGGCGCGGGTGTGGTACGCGTGGCCCGGCCCGTTCACCTGGGAACAGGTCGCGCCGCTGCAGTCGCTGCGCGGGGTGTACCTGCAGCGCCGGCTGGATCGCTTCTACCCGCGACCGGACCTCGCGCCCGGGCTCATCGGCCGGGTGGACGATGCGGGGCACGGCGCCACGGGCCTGGAGCGCGCGCTGGACTCCGTGCTCACCGGCCGCCCGGGCAGCGCCGTGATGCTGCGCGACCGCAGCGGCCACCTGTACCCCTCGCCCTCGCGCCCCGCCCTCCAGCCGGTGCCGGGCGAGGACGTGTACCTCACGCTGGACGCCGAGCTGGAGGAGATCGCCCAGCACGCGCTCACCATGGCGGTGGACTCCACCAGGGCCAGCGGTGGTGACGTCGTGATCCTGCAGCCGATGACCGGGGAGATCCTGGCGCTGGCGAGCGTGCGGCGCGACGGCACCGCGGGCGCCGGGCTGGGCGACGTGTTCGAGCCGGGATCCACGGCCAAGGTGTTCACGGCGGCCGCGCTCCTCAGGAACCACCTGGCCACGGCCGACGACACCGTGTTCGCCGAGCACGGCCACTACGTGCTCAACGGGCGGGCCATTGACGACGTCGAGCCGTCCGGCACGCTCACCCTGGCCGACGTGATCCGGGTCTCCAGCAACATCGGCATCACCAAGTTCGCCATGCGGCTGACGCCGGTGGAGCAGTACGAGGCGCTGCGCGACTTCGGCTTCGGCACGCCCACCGGCGTGGAGCTGGCGGGGGAGTCGCCGGGCACGCTCCGGAATCCGCGGCTGTGGAGCGGGGAGAGCCAGGCCAGCCTCGCGATGGGTTACGAGATCGCGGTGACGCCGCTGCAGCTCGCGGCCGCCTACGGCGCGCTGGCGGACGGCGGCGTGCTGCTGGAGCCCACCCTGGTGAGCGAGGTGCGGGCCAGCGACGGCGCCGTCGCCTGGCGCGCGCGGGTGCGGCCGGTGCGCCGCGTGGTGAGCCCCGGCATCGCGGCGCAGCTCACCCACATGCTCCAGGGCGTGGTCGAGGAGGGCACGGGCCGCCGCGCCGCCCTGGGTACCTACCCGGTCGCCGGCAAGACGGGCACCGCGCGCCGCACCGTGGACGGCCGGTACGTGCCGGGCCACTACACCGCCAGCTTCGTGGGCATCTTCCCCGCCGACGATCCGCAGCTCGTGCTGGTGGTCAAGCTGGACGATCCGAAGACGGACTACTTCGGCGGCTCCACGGCCGCCCCCGTGGTCCGGACGATCCTCGAGGCGGCCCTGGCGACCCCGGGGGTGGACTTGAACCGCGAGCGACTGGTGCGCCACACGCTGCCCGACACGGCGCCGGCGCGCACGGCCGCGCCCGCCGCGGGCGCGGCGGCGGCGACCGTGGTACCCTGGCCGGTTCCGGCGGGAGCGGCGCGAGCGGGCGCGCCGGCGGGCGTGCCGGTGCCCGATGTGGCCGGCTTGTCGCTGCGGGCGGCGGCGCGGGCGCTGCACCGGAGCGGATTCGAGGTGCGCATCGAGGGCTGGGGGCGGGCCACCGGCACGACGCCGGCGGCGGGCGCGCCGGCGGAGCCCGGCGCGGTCGTGGTCCTGCACGCCGGGGGAGGGGGGAGAGGTGCAGGCTGAGGCGCTGCGCGCGCGGCTGGAGCGCGAAGGCGTGCTGGTCCGCTGGCCGGACGCGGCGCCGGCCGTGATCCCGGCCGTGACGACCGACAGCCGGCGGGTGGAGCGCGGCGCGCTGTTCCTGGCCTACCGGGGCACCGCCTTCGACGGCCACGAGTTCGTCGCCGCGGCGGCGCGGGCGGGCGCGGCGATGGCGCTGGTCGAGCGTCCGGCGCCGGGCGTCGCGATCCCGCAAGCCGTGGTCCGGGACGGCAGGCGCGCGGCGGCGGTGGCGGCCGCGGCATTCTACGGCAGTCCCGCGGCGTCGCTGGTGCTGCTCGCCGTCACGGGCACCAACGGCAAGACGACGACCGTCCACCTGCTGCGCCACCTGTTCGGGGACCGGGGCCGCGCGGGCTCGATCGGCACGCTGGGGGCGATTGACGGCTCGGGCCGCGCGCTGCCCGCGGTGGGCTCCCTCACCACTCCCGGCCCGGTGGAGCTGCAGGCGGCCCTGGCGGCCTTGAAGCACGACGGCGTGCAGACGGTGGCGATGGAGGCTTCGTCGCACAGCATCCACCAGGAGCGCATCGCGGGCCTGGCGTTCCAGGCGGCGGTGTTCACCAACCTCACGCGCGACCATCTGGACTACCACGGCGACGAGCAACACTACCTCGCGGCCAAGATCGCGCTCGATCGGTTCCTCGCGCCGGGCGGCTATCAGGTGGTGAACGCCGGCGACCCGGCCTGGCGCGCGCTTGCGCCCCGGGCCGAGCGCGTCACCTTCGGGCTCGGGGAGGGCGCGGATCTCCGGGCCGTGGACGTGGAGGGCGGCGCGGGGGGCATGCGGTTCCGGCTGGTGTGGAGAGGCGGTGCCGCCGCGCCGGTCGCGCTGCCGCTGCTCGGCGGCTTCAACGTCGAGAACGCGCTGGGCGCCGCGGCGACGGCGCTGGCCCTGGGCCGCACCCTGGAGGACGTCGCCGCGCGGCTTTCGGCCGCGCCGCAGGTCCCCGGCCGGATGGAGCGTCTCGCGACCGCGCCGTGCGTGGTGCTGCGGGACTACGCGCACACCCCCGACGCGCTGGAGCGCGCGCTGGCGGCGCTGCGGCCGCTGACCAGGGGCCGGCTGGTCGTGCTGTTCGGGGCCGGCGGGGACCGCGACCGCGGCAAGCGCCCGATGATGGGGGCGATCGCCGCCGCGCAGGCCGATCTGGCGATCGTCACCTCCGACAATCCGCGCACCGAGGACCCGGAACGGATTCTCGACGAGGTCGAGGCGGGGATGGGCGCGACGCCGCACCTGCGGATCGTGGACCGGCGCGCGGCGATCCTGCGGGCCCTCGCCATCGCCCGCCCCGAGGACACGCTGCTCCTGGCGGGCAAGGGGCACGAGACCTACCAGGTCATCGGGCACGAGCAGGTGCCCATGGACGAGCGCGAGATCGTGGCCGCGGCCGTCGGCGATCCGGCGTCCGCGCCGCCGGGCGGCGGGCGGGAGGGGCGGGGGGCGTGACCGCCTTCGCCTGGACCGCGCAGGAGGTGACCCGGGCCCTGAACCTGCCGGAGGCCCGCTGGGAGCACGCCTACACCGGCGTCTCGACCGACACCCGCTCGCTCCGCCACGGCGAGCTGTTCGTGGCCTTGAAGGGCCCGAGGTTCGACGCCCACGAGTTCCTGGGCGACGCGCGACGCGCGGAGGTGGGCGGGGTCGTGGTGCGGCGCGGCACGCCGCGGTGGCCGGGCTTCGACTGGTTCGAGGTGGACGACACGCTGGCGGCGCTGGGCGCCCTGGCGCGGTACCGGCGCGACCGGTTCGCCGGTCCGGTGGTCGCGATCACCGGCACCAGTGGGAAGACCAGCACCCGGGAGCTCGTGGCCGCGGCGCTGGGCGCCCGCTACCGCGTGCACCGCTCGGAGCGGAACCTCAACAACCGGGTCGGCGTGCCGCTCACCCTGCTCGCGCTGCCGGCGGAGGCGGAGGTGGCGGTCATCGAGTGCGGCACCAGCGTGCCGGGCGAGATCGCCGCGCTCCGGGAGGTCGTGCGGCCCGACGTGGCGGTGGTCACCCTGGTGGGCGCCGGCCATCTCGAGGGGTTCGGGAGCGTGGAGGGCGTGCTGGCGGAGAAGAGCGCGCTGGTGAAGGACGCGCCCACCGCGGTGGTCGGGACATCGCCGCCCGCCTTGGCGGTGCGCGCGCGGCAACTGGCGCGCCGCGTGATCACCGCCGGGCTCGAGGCCGGCGCCGACTGGACGGCGGAGCGCGTGACCCTGCTGCCGGACGGGCGGCCGCGCTTCGTCGCGCGGGGAGTGGAAGTCGAGCTCGGCCTCAAGGGGCGCCACATGGCGGCGAACGCGCTGGTGGCCCTCGCGGTGGCGGACACGCTGGGCGTGCCGCCCGCGCAGGCCGCGCCGGCCCTCGCGGCGGCGCGGATCCCGGCCGGCCGCTCCGAGGTGCTGGAGGTGGACGGGGTGACCCTGCTCCAGGACTACTACAACGCCAACCCCGATTCCTTCGGCGCGGCCCTGGACCTGCTCGACGCGGTGCGCGGCGGGCGGCGCGCCGTGGTCGTGGCCGGCACCATGCGCGAGCTGGGCGCGGCCTCGGAGGCATTGCACGCGGACGTGGCGTCGCGCATCGTTGCGGCGCGCCCCGCCGTGATCGCCGCGGTGGGCGAGTTCGTCCGGGCCTTCCACGCCCCTGGTCTGGATCTGCGCGGCGCCGACCTGGTCGAGGGGGCCACGCCGGAGGCGGTGGCGCCCGCCCTGAAGGCGCGGCTCCGCCCCGGCGACGTGGTGCTGCTCAAGGCTTCGCGGGGCGTGGAGCTGGAACGGCTCGTGTCCCTGCTGTGGCCGTCCCTCACGACACCGGAGACGCACGGGTGATCCCACTGCTGCTGCTGCCCTTGGGCCGCCAGCACGCGCTGGCCAACCTGGTCGGCTACATCTCTTTCCGGGCGGGCGCGGCCATCGCCACCGCCCTGCTGATCGTGTTCGTCCTGGGCCCGGCCGTGATCCGGCGGCTCCAGGCGCACCACGTGGGCCAGATCGTGCGCGCCGACGGCCCGGCCACCCATCTGGGCAAGCGCGGCACCCCCACCATGGGCGGCGTGCTCATCCTGGTGGCCTCCGTGGTCTCGACGCTGCTGTGGGCGCAGCTCGACAACCGCTTCGTGCTGATCGCCCTGGCCAGCACGGTGTGGATGGGCGGGATCGGCTTCGTGGACGACTACCTCAAGGTGGTGCAGCGACGCCCCCGCGGCCTGGTGGCGCGCTACAAGCTGGCGGGGCAGATCTCCTTCGGCCTGGCGCTCGGGGCGGCGCTGCTGATCTTCCCGTGGAGCGGCACGGTGCTGCCGCCCGCGTCCACCACGGTGCCGTTCTTCAAGTACGTGTACGTGGTGATGCAGCCGGCGCTGTACATCGTGTTCGTGACCTTCGTCGTCACCGCCTGGTCCAACGCGGTGAACCTGACCGACGGGCTCGACGGGCTCGCCACCGGCCTCTCGGCCATCGCGGCGCTGAGCTTCGCCGCCTTCGCCTACCTGTTCGGCCGGGTGGACTCCTCGGACTACCTGCTGGTGTTCTACTTCCCCGGCGCCGGCGAGCTGGCGGTGTTCCTGGCCAGCCTGATGGGCGCGTGCCTGGGCTTCCTGTGGTTCAACGCGCACCCGGCGAAGGTGTTCATGGGCGATACGGGCTCGCTGGCGATCGGGGGCGCGCTGGGCACGACGGCCATCCTGCTCAAGGCGGAGTTCCTGCTGCTGCTGGTGGGCGGGGTGTTCGTGGCGGAGGCGGCGTCGGTGGTGCTGCAGACCGGGGTGTTCAAGTACCGGCTGCGGCGCTTCGGCCGCCCGTTCGCCGAGCAGCACCGGGTGTTCCGGATGGCGCCGCTGCACCACCACTTCGAGCAGCTCGGCTGGGCGGAGTCCACGGTGGTGACGCGGTTCTACATCGTGGGCATCATCTGCGCGATGATCGGTCTCGCGACCCTGAAGCTCCGGTGACGCCGTCCGGCCGGGCCGCTCGCGGCGCGCCCCACGGAGCCCGCTCGAGGTGGGACGCCGGCGAGGTGGCGGTCGTGGGCCTGATGCGCAGCGGCCGCGCGGCCGCGGAGCTGCTGCGCCGCCAGGGCGCGGCCGTGTACGCCTCGGACGTGGCCGCGACCGCGGCCGTGCGGGAGAACGCCGCGGCGCTCGAGGCGCTGGGCTGCGCGGTGCAGGTGGGCGGGCACGACCTGGCGCGGATCGCCCGCGCCGCCGGGGTGGTGGCCTCGCCGGGCGTGCCGCCCGACGCGCCGCCCCTGGCCGCGGCGCGCGCGGCGGGCGTCGAGGTGCTGGCGGAGCTGGAGCTGGCCGTCCGCAGCCTGCCCCGGACCCGGCTGGCCGTGGTGACCGGAACCAAGGGCAAGTCCACCACGGCGGCCTGCCTCGCGCACCTGCTCGAGGCCGCGGGCCTCACCGACGTGGGCGCCGCGGGCAACATCGGGTTTCCTGCCTCCGCGGTGGCGCTGGCGGACCGCCCGCCCGCGTGGCTGGCCGTGGAGGCCAGCTCGTTCCAGCTCCACGACAGCCCCTCGCTCGCGCCGGCCGTGGGCGTGCTGACCAACCTTTCGGCGGACCACCTGGACCGGTACGGCTCGGAGGAGGCCTACTACGCCGACAAGGCGCTGCTGTTCAGGAACGCATCCGCCGACAGCCGCTGGGTCCTGAACGCCGACGACGAGGCCGTGCTGGCGCTGCCCGGCGCGGCGCCGGGAACGCGGGAGACGTTCTCGCTGACGCAACGCGCCGCGGCCGGCTTCTACGACCGCGCGGCCGGCTGGCTGGTGCTGCGCGGCACGCCGCTGATGCGACGGCCCGACCTCGCGCTGCTGGGCGAGCACAACGTGGCCAACGCGCTCGCGGCCGCGCTGGCGGTGCCACCGGACGCGGACCGCGAGGTGCTGGCGCGGGCGCTCACCACCTTCCGGCCCCTGTCCCACCGGCTCGAGCCGGTGCGCGAGCTGGACGGCGTGCTGTGGATCAACGACTCCAAGGCCACCACCCTGAGCGCCGTCGCGGTCGCCCTGGCCAGTGTGGACCGCCCGGCGGTGCTGCTCCTGGGCGGCCGGCCGAAGGTGCCGTCGTTCGCGCCGCTGGCGCCGCGCCTGGGCCGGGTGCGGACCGTCGTGGCCTACGGCGAGGCCGCGCCGCTGATCGAGCGCGACCTGGGGGGCGCGGCGCCGGTGGTCCGGGAGGGCGGCGACTTCGCGGCCGTCCTGGCCCGCGCGCGCGGCGTGGCCCGCCCGGGCGACGCGGTGCTCCTCGCGCCCGCGTGCACCAGCTTCGACATGTTCGAGAACGCCGAGGAGCGCGGCCGCCGGTTCCGCGAGCTGGTGGAGGCCTGGTGAGCCCGGCGCGCGAGCGGTGGATGGGCTGGGAAGCCCGGCTGATGGGCATCATCACCGCGATCCTCGTGGTGTTTGGGCTGGTGTCGGTCTATGCGGCGTCCTCCGCGCTGCTGGTGGACGGCCATCCGGTCGGCACGTCCCTCGCCCTCCAGCAGGCGGGCGGCGCCGCCGTGGGCGGCATCCTGCTGATCGTGGCGTGGCGGCTCGACCTCAAGCGGCTGCAGCCCCTGGCCTGGCCCCTGATCCTGGTCACCATCGGGCTGCTGGTGATCCTGCTGCTGCCCTTCACCCACGCGATCGCGCCCCGGCTGAACGGGTCGCGCCGCTGGCTCCGGCTGGGCGTGTCGTTCCAGATCTCCGAGTTCGCCAAGCTGGCGGTGGTGATCTGGACCGCGATGCTGTGCGCCAAGAAGGGCAAGGACCTGACGCACCTGAGCAAGGGACTGATCCCGGTGCTCACGGTCGTCGGCCCGATCATGCTGCTGGTCCTGGCCGAGCCGGACCTCTCGACCGCGGTCGTGATCGGCTTCCTGGCCATGCTGGTGCTGTTCGCGGCGGGCGCGCGGGTCGGGCACTTCATCCTGCTCGGGCTGGTCGCGCTGCCGATCGCGTGGGAGGAAGTGGCGCACGTGCAGTACCGCCTGCTGCGCATGACGGCGTTCCTGGATCCCGGTGCCGACCGGCTGGCCGGCGGCTACCAGATCAACCAGTCCCTGATCGGGCTCGGGGGCGGCGGGCTGTTCGGCGTCGGGTTCGGCCAGGGGCAGCAGAAGCTCGGCTTCCTGCCGTACCCCTATTCCGACTTCATCTTCGCCACCATCGGCGAGGAGTGGGGCTTCGTCGGGGTCGTGGCGCTGGTGCTGCTCTACACGGCCTGGGTGTTGCTGGCGCTCCGCCTGGCGCGCTCGGCGACCGAGCCGTTCCTCCAGTACCTCGGCGCCGGGCTGGCGGCGATGATCGGCGTGGACGCGTTCCTGCACATGGGCGTGGGCCTGGCCCTGGTGCCCACCACGGGCCTCGTGCTGCCGTTCATCTCCTTCGGCCGCTCGGCCCTCATCGTGGCGCTCGCCGCCACGGGCGCCCTCATGAACCTCGGCACCCGGCGGCGGCAGCTGGGACGCTGACCGGCGGGCAAGTGACGCCCTGCTGACGCCCAGGTAGACCGCGGGGCGATGCTCTCCCATCTCGCGCGGACGCTGACCTTCGCCACGGGCTCGACGATCCGCAGCTACGTCGAGGCATATGGGCTGGCGGCCGATTCTTTCGCCGTGCGCTACCAGGTCACCTACGAGCTGCTCAAGTCGGATCATCCCGAGGCGGACATTCAGTGCCGGGCCTGGCCGGGCGCGACGCGGCTCCAGTTCCAGCGCGAGCGCCCGGAGGCGAGCCACGGGGTGGAGATCGAGACGCTGGACATCATCCCGGCGCAGGTCCCGCCAGGGCGGTACTTGCTGCGGGTGTCGGTGCACGACCTGGTGAGCGGCGCCGCCGGACACTCGACGCCGGGATGGCGCGGGCATAGACTTGGGCCCGTGACCATGGTTGCTATCGCGCGCGCGGCGCTCGCGTGACCACCGTGCTGTTCGCCGGCGGCGGCACGGGCGGCCACCTGATGCCCGCTC